>LRTP01000250.1 GCA_001550305.1 Streptomyces diastatochromogenes | reverse complement strand
CCTGGTGCGGGCGCCCGTACCCGCCCACGCAGGTCCCGCGCCGCACCCACCCACGGAGAGCCATGGCCGCCGACAGCACGCCCCCCGCCGACGACACCCGCGTCCGGGCACGCGCCGCCGCGCTCCTGCGCCGGCCGAAGCTGTGGCTGGTGCCGACCGTGCTGTGCGGGCTGCTGGCGTTCCTGCTGTCACTGCTCTACATGGGCGGCATCGTGAATCCGAACGGGGAGCTGCGCCACCTGCCCATCGGCATCGTCGACGCCGACCAGGGCAGACCGCTGCCCGGGCAGACCACCAACCTCGGCACACAGGTCACCCGCTCCCTCACCGCCGACACCTCCGGCAAGGCCGACTGGCAGCCCCTCACCGGCGCCCAGGCCCAGGACAGGCTGGCCTCCGGCAAGATCTACGGCGCCCTGGTCGTCCCCGCCGACTTCACGACCACCACCGCCGCCCTCACCACCGCGAACGCCACCACCCGGCCCACCCTGACCGTGCTCACCAACCCCGGCATGGGCAGTCTCGGCTCCTCCCTCGCGAGCCGGATCACCCAACAGGCCGCGCAGCAGGCCTCCCTGGCCATCGGCATGCAGCTGATGGACTCCCCCGCCACCGCGGGCGCCGACGCCACCACCCGTCTCGTGTTGGCCGACCCCGTCGCCGTCACCACCCAGGTCGGCCACCCGATCGGCGACCACAGCGGTCTGGGACTGAGCGCGTTCTACTACACCCTGCTCCTCGTCCTCGCCGGGTTCCTCGGCGGCAACGTCATCAGCAACGGCGTCGACACCGCCCTCGGCTACGCCGACAACGAGATCGGCCCCTGGCACGCCCGCCGTCCCACCGTGCCCATCAGCCGCACCCAGACGCTGCTGCTGAAGATGGCCATGACCGCGGGGATCACCGTTCTGACCACCACGCTGGTCATGATC
The DNA here is from genome assembly GCA_001550305.1 of Streptomyces diastatochromogenes. Lineage (GTDB taxonomy): Bacteria > Actinomycetota > Actinomycetes > Streptomycetales > Streptomycetaceae > Streptomyces > Streptomyces mirabilis_D. The sequence continues at coordinate 21,039 of LRTP01000250.1, read as the reverse complement.
GCCACCGTCGGGATCCTCGGCATGGACGCCTCGCACCTGCCCCTGCTGTGGATCTACTCCTATTGCGCGTCACTGGCCGTCGGCCTGGGTGTACAGGCCATCAACGCCGCCTTCGGGGGCATCGGCCAGCTCGTCTCCATGTTCGTGTTCATCGTTCTGGGCCTGCCCTCCTCCGGTTCCACCGTCCCCCTCGAAGCCGTCCCGGGCTTCTACCGTTTCCTGAGCCTCTTCGAACCCATGCGCCAACTCAGCGTCGGCGTCCGCGCCATCCTCTTCTTCGACGCCCGCGCCGACGCCGGCCTCACCCGCTCCTGGATCATGATCGCCGTCGGCGCCGCCCTCGCCCTCCTCTTCGGCCTCGCCATGACCCGCTACTACGACCGCAAGGGCCTGGACCGCCTCACGCCTCAACCCTCCCGACTTGTCGCGCAGAAGACGTAACGCGGGACGGGAGGTCACACCGTGGGGGCGGATCCTCGTCAAGGCGCGGTCGTGGCGCTGGAGTCCCGCAGTCGCCGGACGGTTCCACCGACCTTCGCGCGCAGCGGTTCGAGGACCTTCGGCTCCGCGCTGATCGCCCAGCGCGGGCCGACGAGATAGGTGCCGCCGTAGATCGCGGCGCTGTCCAGCCAGGTCACCTTGTGGCGCTCTTCGGGGAACGTCGTGATGAGGTAGTCGCCGGTCTCGGTGTGGCAGGCACCCTCGCGGAGTTCCTTCGCCTCGATGCGGATCGTGACCTTGCATCCGGTGAGATTCGCGATCACCTCGACGTCCGCGGGCGCCACCACCTCGACGGCGGCGGTCTTCTTCGACGCCTTGCGCTCGGCCGCCGCCTCCTCCCCTCCGGCGTCGCAGCCCACGGCCAGGGGAAGCAGGGCCAGACTCCCGGCGACCGCGGCCCGGTGTGCGAGACGGGCGGGGGAAGGCGTTCGGCCGAGGCGGCCTTGCCGTCGCTGCTGGGGCACGTCGTCTCTTTCCTTCGCCGGTGCGGTTCGCGCGTACTCGACAAGGGATACGAAGGGACGCGGGGCCCTGTTCACGACAGGCCGTCAGGACGTGTGCGCCGCGGGCGCCTCCTTCACCAGGCCAATGCATCGTTGTCTCGTCCGCGGAACCCGTACGGGCGGGATCAGTCGCGGCAGATCTCACCCCGCTGCCGGCGCGGGCAGGGCGTGATCGGTGCCAGCCACAGCGCGACGACGGCGTCGGTCAGGCCGAGTGCGGTGTCGTGCCAACTGGACCGTGGCGTGGGGGTGTTGTCGGCGAGGGCGCGCTCGCGCTCGGCGCACATGTGCACCATCAGCTCCCGCGCCATGTCACTGCGCTCGGCGTGCACCTCGACCGGCAGGTCGGAAAGGCACCGGTGCAGCCGTTCGAGGACCATCCGCATCGACGGGGAACTGAGGGTCTCGTCGATCACGATCCGGCGCAGCGCCGGGTCGGTCATCACCTGCGCGGTGAAGCGGGCGTACCAGGAGGGCCGGCCGAGCTCGGCCAGATGTTCGGTGAGGGGGCGCACCAGGCAGGCCACCCAGTCGCGGATGTCGGCGCTCTCCTCGTCGAGCTCGGCGAGCAGCCGCAGGCGCACCTGCTCGATCCGTACGAAGTGCTTGCGCACGATCGCCCGCACCAGGTCGGCCCTGGTGCCGAAGTGATAGCCGACCGCGGCGTTGTTGCCCTGCCCCGCGGCCTCGCTGACCTGGCGGTTGGAGACCGCGTACACCCCTTGCTCGGCGTACAGCCGCTCCGCCGCGGTCAGGATCGACTCCCGCGTCGCACTGACCTGTTCGGCCCGTACGGTTCTGGCCGCCATGGCCGGTCACCACCTCACCGGGACTTCGCGCAGCCCTCCGACGACCAGTCCCTCGAGCCGTCGCAGCTCCTCGACCGGAACGGCCAGGTCGAGCGAGGGAAGCCTACGCAGCAGTACGTCGAGGACGGCTCCCAGCTCGGTTCGGGCGAGCGTCTGTCCCAGGCAGGAGTGCGGGCCGACGCCGAACGCCAGATGGGTGTTCGGGGTGCGGTCGAGGATCATCTCCCCGGCGTCCTCGAAGGCGGTCTCGTCCCGGTTCGCGGCGGCCATGCTGCACAGCACGGTGGTGCCCTTGGGCAGTACCGTGTCGCCGACCTCGGTCTCCTCGCCGATGTAACGCGGCATGCCGAGCCCCGGGTTGGCGTCCATGCGCAGCGCCTCCTCGACCGCGGGCCGCACCAACGAGGGGTCCGCGAGCAGCCGCTCCCAGTGCCGCCGGTCGGCCAGCAGCATGGCGACCATCTTCCCGATCATGTTCGCCGTGGTCTCGTGCCCGGCGACCAGCAGGCCCTGGCCGGTGTACACCAACTCCTGCTCGGTGAGCCGGTATCCGGTCGGGTCGGTGGCCGTGAGGAGGTCGCTGAGCAGGTCGTCGCCCGGGTGCGCCCGCTTGGCGGCGACATGGGAGGTCATGTAGGCGACGAACTCGGCCTGTGCCGCGTCGATTTCCGCCTGTCCGTACTTGGTGAGGTTGAGCAGGGTGTCCGACCAGTAGGAGAACCGGTCCCGGTCCTCGTCGGGGACGCCGAGCAGATCGCAGATCACCCACACCGGCAGCGGAAAGGCCAAGTGGGCCTTCAGGTCGGCGGGTTGGCCGTGCTCCACCATGGTGTCGAGGAGCCGGTCGGCCATCGCCTCCATCCCCGGGCGCAGCGCGGCCACGCGCTTGGCGGTGAACCACTTGCTCACCATCCGCCGCCAGCGCCGGTGGGCCTCGCCGGTCTGCGGCATGGCGTTGGACATCTCGTCGTTGAAGGCCCCGCCCGATGGGGTGGCGGAGATCCGGGCGGCGTCGTCGGCGTTCAGCAGGCGGCTGAAGCGGGGATCGGACAGCACCTGTCTGACGTCCGCGTAGCGGGTGAGCAGGGATGCCTCGTCGCCGCTGGGCAGGGTCACGCGCGCCACCGGACACCGCTGTCGCAGTCTCGCCCATTCCTCGGGGGGTCCCAGCGGCGTCGCGCCGGGGATCGGGTAGGTCAACGTCGGCTCGTCGTCGTGTACGTCCATCGCGGTCTCCTCCGATTCAGCGGTCCCCCTCCGATTCAGCCGTCTCCACACGAGGAGGCAACTCCCTCCAGTAATCTAAGTCAAGCAGCTGCTTTAAAATCTGGCCATCGCAGCACCCAGACGGAGGCTCCGCCATGTCCGAGGCCCTTGCTCACCCCTCCGGCTCCGGGACGAGCGGTCCGCCACGGCCGGACACCGTCGTGGCGGTGCTGGCCTTCGCCGGGATCGTCGTCTCGCTGATGCAGACCCTGGTGATCCCCCTGGTCCCGGAGCTTCCCGGATACCTGGGCGCCTCGGCCTCGGACACCACGTGGGCGATCACCGCCACCCTGCTCGCGGGCGCCGTCGCGACCCCGGTGGTGGGGCGTCTCGGTGACATGTACGGCAAGCGGCGGATGCTCCTGGCGAGCCTCGCCATGCTGGTGGCCGGATCCGCCGTGTGCGCGCTCAGCGACAGCCTCGTCCCGATGGTCGTCGGACGGACCCTGCAGGGCCTGTCGGCCGGTGTGATCGCGCTCGGGATCAGCATCATGCGCGACGAACTGCCGCCCGAGCGGCTCGGCGGGGCGACCGCGATGATGAGCGCCTCGCTGGGCATCGGTGCCGCGCTCGGTCTGCCCGCGGCCGCGTTCCTCGCCGACCACGCGGACTGGCACCTGCTGTTCTGGACCGCGGCGGGCTTCGGCGTGGTGGCGGCCGTGCTCGTCGTGACGCTCGTACCGGAGTCGTCCGTGCGCACCGGCGGACGCTTCGACCTGGTGGGCGCGGCCGGGCTGTCGGCCGCGCTGCTGTGTCTGCTGCTGGCGATCTCCAAGGGGGCCGACTGGGGCTGGGCGAGCGCCACGACCCTCGCCCTGTTCACGGTGGCCGTCGCCGTGCTGCTGGTGTGGGGCCGCTGGGAACTGCGTGCGGGACAGCCGCTGGTGGACCTGCGGACCACCGCACGGCGTCAGGTGCTGTTCACCAATCTCGCCTCCGCCGTGTTCGGCTTCTCGATGTTCGCGATGGCCCTGGTGCTGCCGCAGCTCCTGCAACTGCCGAAGGCCACCGGCTACGGCCTCGGGCAGTCGATGATGGTCGTCGGCCTGGTCATGGCGCCCAACGGCCTGGTGATGATGGCCACGGCACCGCTGTCCGCGCGGATCTCCAAGATCAAGGGGCCCAAGGTCACGCTGATGCTCGGCGCCCTCGTGGTCGCCGCCGGCTACGGCCTCGGCGTCACGATGATGTCCGCCATCTGGCAGCTCGTCCTCGTCTCCAGCGTCATCGGGGCCGGCGTCGGACTCGCCTACGGCGCGATGCCCTCGCTCGTCATGGGAGCCGTGCCCGTCTCCGAGACCGCCGCCGCCAACAGCCTCAACACACTCATGCGGTCCATCGGCACGTCGGTCTCCAGCGCGGTCGCGGGTGTCACCCTGGCCCGGATGACCACCACGTTCGGCTCTGTGGCCCTGCCCTCCGAGAACGCCTTCCGGGTGGTCATGGCCATCGGTTCCGGCGCCGCCCTGGTCGCCTTCGGCTTCGCCGCCTGCCTGCCCCGCCGAAGCCCGCTCGCCGGCACCCCGTCGACGCCGGTGGCCGGGGAGCCGTCCACGCCCGCGGACACTTCCGAGGGCAGTTCCGCGGGCACTTCGGCGGACACTTCGGCCGGTACTTCGGCGGGTACGACCGTGGAGACGAGGCCGTAGGCCGTAGTCCGACCGGGCCCGCGTGGCGACGCGCGGGCCCTCCCGCGGGCGGTGCTCAGAACGACGGTTCGCCGTGGACGATCTCCTTGGCATCGGCGTCCGTCGCCCATGCCCACGCCCGTATCGCCTCGTGCCAGCTGGTGCCCATGGCGATGGCCTGCCGCCAGGGACGCATGGCCTTCGGCGGCATCCCGACCGCGAGGGCTCCCGCCAGCCGGTCACCGGTGCGGTAGATGGCCAGGAACCGACGCTCGCTCATCTCGCCCTCCACCACGACGATCTCGTCGTGCCCGCGCAGATGACCGAACGCCTGCACCTTCATGTCGTACTGGTCCGACCAGAAGTACGGGATCGGGGCGTAGGGCCTGCGGGCCTCGGGGTGGAGCAGGTTGTAGGCGGCGGTGACGCCCTGCTCGGCGGCATTGGTCCGGTGCTCGATCCGCATCGACGTACCGAACAGCGGGTTGTACCAACGGGCGACGTCCCCGGCCCCGTACACCCCCGGCCCGGCCGCGCAGTACTGGTCGCACACCAGACCGTCGGCCACCTTGAGGCCGCCGCCCTCGAGCCACCCGGTGTTCGGCACACACCCGATCGTGACCAACACCTCGTCGGCGTCCACGAGTTCACCGCCCGCGAGCCGCACCCCGTCCTCCGTCACCTCGGTGACGGTCACACCGGTCCGCAGATCGACGCCGTGTTCCAGGTGGGCCGCCGAGAACACCCGCCCGACCTCCTCGCCCACCGCGTGCGCCAGCGGAACCGGGGCCGGTTCGAGGAGCGTGACCTCCGTACCCATGCGGCGCGCCACGGCGGCGGCCTCCGCGCCGAGGAACCCGGCACCGACGATGACGAGTCGCCGCCCGTGCCCCAGCCGTTCCCGCAGGGTGAGCGCGTCGTCCACCGTGCGCAGTACGTGCGCGCCCTCGCCGGGGAGCCTGCGCGGGCGCACCCCGGTGGCCACGATCAGACCGTCGTACGACAGTCGCGTGCCGTCGTCCAGCAGGACCGTACGAGCCGCCGCGTCGAGAGCCGTCGCGGCGACCCCCAGCCGCAGATCGAGACCGAGCCCGTCCAACTCCGCCTGCGCGCGCAGCGCCAGCCGCTCGGGCTCCCACCGCGCGCCGAGGACCTGCTTCGACAGCGGCGGCCGGTCGTACGGCGCGTGCGTCTCCGCACCGACCAGGGTCAGCGTGCCGTCGTACCCCTCCCCGCGCAGGGTCTCCACCGCAGCGAGCCCGGCGGCCGAGGCGCCGACGACCAGAATCCGCCTCGCCCGTCCATCAGCCGGATCACCACGCCCTTGTGTGTCGGCCATGTCACTCCTCGGTCGTGGGTCCGACCTCAACCGCAGGCCGGAACAAGGTGGTCGAAGACCCGGTTGTGGACCTGGTTGAGCCCAGGCAACCGAACCGGGCTGACGCCCTCCGGCCTTTTGCCTGACTTCAAGCTGACGTGATCGAGGTCACACGGTCGCGGTTCCTCACAGGGTGGCGCGGCCCAACCAGTAGCCGAAGCCCCGGCGGGTGTGGATGAGGGCCGGTTCCTCCTGGTTCACCTTGCGTCGAAGGCGGGACACGAGCTTCTCGATGGCGTTCTCGGCACGGACCTCACCCCAGACGTGCCGGCTGATCTGGTTCTTCGAGAACACCTGTTCCGCATTGACCAGCAGATGCCGCAGCAGCCGGTATTCGGCGGGGGTCAGATCGAGCGCCCGCTGTCCGCGCCGCGCCTGGCAGGCCGCGTCGTCGAGAACCAGGTCGCCGTAGTGCGGCGAGCCGTCCCCGCGCCCCGCGCCCCTGCCACGGAGCAGTACCTGCGCCCGGGCCAGCACCTCGGCGATCCGGAAGGGCTTGGTGACGTAGTCCACCTCGCCCAGGCCCAGATCGGGGATGAGACTGCCCAGGGAGTCGCACTCGGTCAGGAACAGCACGGGCGGTCGCCCGCCGGGCGCGAGCCGGTGTCCGCGGGGGACGCCGCCCAGGTCGGTCATCATCGCATCGAGGACCACCAGGTCGAAGTGGTGCTCGGCGAGCCGGGCCGTCAACTCGGCGCTGTCGGCGGCGATTTTGACGTGATAGCCCGCCAGTTCCAGTGTGGTCGAGAGCAGTTCGGTGATTTCGGGGCCGTCGGCGACCACGAGGACATGCTGACCCTGCCCACGCACCGGCGACCGCCGCTCACTCACGTATCCGTACATGGAAAGACCATTCGTGTAGGGCCGGACTTCACGCGGGAGCGGCACCGAGCGACGAGAGGGGTGCGGTCGGAGGTCTCCGCCGGGTCCGCCGTGCGGCGGAGGCGGTGCTTCGGACGCGTACGGGTGAGGGAAACGGTGCACTCACGGGGACTCCTCCGCGGGTCTCCGAAGGGACGTCCGCCACCGTGGAGTGCGCTGCGGCGCTTCTGAGCGGGCTCCAGGGGCGGCACTTCTGCGTGGTCGGGCCGGGGGTGGTGCGGGTCGCCGCGGGCGGGGGGTGCGGTCGCCGTGGGCGGTTCGGCGGGGTGCGCGGGTCGTTGTCGAACGGTGCGACGGGCTGTGTGGGTTGCCGCTCAGCGGGCCGACTGGGCGGGGCGCCGAGCGGTCGAAGCGGGCGGGGCGCTGCCAGGCGGTCGTGGCGGGGTGTCGTGGGGCTGGGCCGTTGGTCGCGTCGGGGGCGGTGCGGTCGCGCTGGGGTCGCGCTGGGATCGTGCTGAGGTCGTACTGGGGAACCGCCGAGCGGGCCGTTGGATCAGGCCCGGCGGGCAGCCCCGGCCGGCTCCCGGGGGGTCTCCTCGTCCTCGATGGCATGGGAGAGGAAGTCGTCCACCATCCGGTGGAACAGGGTGGCGAGCTGCTCCAACTCCTGCGGTGACCAGTCCGCCAGAGCCATCTGCATACCCCGCGTGCTCGCCTCGCGGACGCGGTGGACCGCCTCCTCGCCTGCCGGGGTGATCTGAATGCGCTGCGCACGACGGTCGTCGGGGTCCGGAACCCGGGTCACGAGACCGGCCTTCTCCAGCTGCTGCACCTGCCGGGTGATGTGGGACGCCTCCACGGCCAGCCGCGCCGCCAGCTCGCCGGGGCGCAGGGGCTCGGAGTCGGCGATCTGCCGCAGCAGCGCCGTCGCGGCACGGTCCAGCGCCACTCCGGCCAGCGCCATCAGCCGATCGTGCTGGCGGATCCCTCTGGCCAGGTAGGTGATGCGGCTCAGGGCGCGCTCGATCTCCAGCATGGCGGTCGAGACGGGAACGTCTGCGGGCGGCGGTGTGGGCATGGGGCCAGTCTAGCATCTGATTGCCTGAGTCAAGTAACTTAGCGAACCATTTGCTTGACTCAAGTACTTCACATATGCTTGCCTGACTCAAGTAAGCCAGGGGCACACACAGACCGGGGCCCCCTCCAGCGGAGGCGGCCCCGCCGCGCCGAACCCGTGGGGACGGGGAACGGCGCAGTCCCGGGCCCGGCGGCCGGTTCACTCCCCCGTCCGCCGCCGGGCCCGAGGGCACCGAACCGCGTCACGGTCCGCCGTCCGACGACGGCCCCCTGATCCGATCGGGTCGCGAACCGCGCGCACCGGTCACGGCTCGTCCGAACCAGAAGCAAGCAACCGTCGCAGCGTCTTCAGAAAGCGAATCCCTCCATGGCCACCATGAAGTCCGTACAGACCGGCCCCGTGAACGCCATCGACATCGTCGAGGTCGAGCGCCCGGTACCCGGTCCCAAGGACGTCCTCATGCGCGTCCGCGCCTGTGGCATCTGTGGAACCGACACCTTCTTCCTGCACATCGGCGGCGCGCCCTTCGGCCCCGACGGCTCCATGGTCTCCATCCCCCTCGGTCACGAGCCCGCGGGTGAGATCGTCGAGGTCGGCGCCGAGGTCGAGGACCTGAAGGCGGGCGACCGCGTGGTGGTCAACCCCCAGGCCGCCCCCTCCGGCATCATCGGCTGCGGCGGCAGGTTCGGCGCCCTCGCCGAGTACCTCCTCATCGAGAACGCCGAGATCGGCAAGAGCGTCGCCGTCTTCCCAGGGACCGTTCCCTTCGACGTCGCGGCCCTCAACGAGCCCATGGCCGTCGCCCGCCACTGCGTCAACCGGTCCGGGGCCGAGCCGGCCGACAAGGTCGTCATCTTCGGTGCCGGGCCGATCGGTCTCGGCGCGGCGATCTGGCTGAAGCTGCGGGGCGTCCAGCACGTCACGGTCGCCGACGTCATCCCCGAGCGCCTGGAGACCGCGCTCGCCGTGGGTGCCGACGCCGTCATCAACTCCGCCGAGGAGAACGTGACCGAGCGGCTGACCGAACTGCACGGCCAGGCCGCGAACGCGCTCGGGCAGCCCCGTCCCGACACCGACATCTACATCGACGCGGCCGGGGTCGCCGCCGTCATCAACACCACGGTCGAGTCGGCGAAGTGGGGAGCCAAGCTGGTCATGGTGGCCGTGCAGAAGAAGTCCGACGCGGTCGATCTCGGCGGGATGCTCCGCAGTGAGCTGACGCTCATCGCCTCGCAGGGCTACCCCACCGAGATCTTCGAGGTCACCCCCGAACTCGTCGAGCACCACGAACGCTTCGCCAAGCTCATCAGCCACCGCGTTCCCTTCGGTGACGCCAAGCACGCCTTCGAACTCGCGCTGACGCCGGGTGCGGCGGAGAAGGTCGTCGTGACCTTCGACGACGAGCGGTAGTCCCGGGGAGCCTGTCGGGTGGGACGGGCTACTTCCGGCTCCTTCCGATCGACGCGGGGCCCAGCAGGAGGTTGGGGTCGGTGGACGTGGTGTAGGCGGCGCTGAGCACGTAGAGCGTGCCGTGGCGCAGCGCGACGGAGGTCGGGTTCTGCAGGCCGTCGGCGGCGGTGAGTACGGTCGACGAGGTGCCGTCGCGGCGGATGCGGACGACCGTGTTCGGGCCGTTGAGCGCGGCCAGGATCTCGTCGCCGCGGCCGGTGAAGGCGAAGTCGTCGATGCCGGTGAGATCCGTCGCCCGGATCCGGACGGGTCCGGGCCCGCCGCCCGGGCCGAACGGGACGCGCAGCACGGTGCCGCGGTCGAGGTTGGTCGCCCACAGCGCGTGGTCGTGGATCTTCAGACCGTTGACGCCGAGGAAGCCGGCCGCGGCGAGTTCGGGGGCGGCGGACCAGATGGCCGGTTCGCCGCCGGTCGAGCCCTTCGTGGGGACGGTGTAGATCTTCCCCAGTACGGAGTCGGCGACGTAGAGCCTGCCGCGGTGTTCGTCCAGCACCAGTCCGTTGGGCAGGCCGTCCGCGGGGAGGGCGGCGATGCGCTGCGGGGTGCCGCCCGGGCGCAGTCGCCACAGGCCGGTCAGGTCCGAAGTGCCGGTGGCGTAGAGGAAGTACAGCGTTCCGTCGTGGGCCCGTGCGATGCCGGTGGTCAGGGCGAAGCCGAGGACCGGGGTGTGCACTCCGCCGTCGGCGGGGGCCGGCAGGGTGGCCAGCACGCGGGTCGTGCCCGCCGTGCTGACGGCGGCCACCTGCCGGGCGGCAGCGAAGGTGACGTCGGCCGTGCCGTCGGGCTCCAGCGCGATGTTCTCGGGCATCTGCCCCCGTGCCAGGTCGAAGTGCGCGGCTATACGGGGCTTCGCGAGCGGCCCGGTGGAGGCCCCCGCGGGGGACGCGGTGAGGGCGGTCACGGCGGTCATTCCGGCGGCCGCGACCATGGAGGCGAGTGCGGCCAGTTTCCGTGCGGTCAGTTTCTTTCTCATGCTTCTTTCGCTGCTTCCTTCGCGATGGTTTTCGGGCGCACGGCGGACGGACCGGCCGCCGCCGTGCTGTGGGTGAGGAGGGTCATGGCGGCCCGGGACGGCGAGTCGGCCTCGGTGGTCGCGACGACGACGTACTGCCCCTGTTCGGTGTGCAGCGTCTGCTGGGTGACGTCCATGGCGCCGACCAGCGGATGCCGCATCGCGTAGACCGCCACGTCGCTGGTCTTGACCCGGTGGTCGGCCCACATCGCCGCGAACTCGGGGCTGTTGAGGGTCAGTTCACCGACGAGCGAGGCGAGTGCCGGGTCGTCGGGGTACTGCCCGGACGCCAGGCGCAACGTGCCCACGACGGCTCTGGCCTTGGCCGGCCAGTCCGCGTACAGATCGCGGGTGTGGGCGTCGAGGAACACCAGCCGGGCCATGTTGGGACGCTCACCCGGCCGGTCCGGGCCGTCCGGGTCGAGGTGTCCGGCGTACAGCGCGTGCCCGGCACGGTTCCACGCCAGTACGTCGCTGTACCGGCCCGTCACCACCACGGGCACCTCCGAGAGCACGCCCAGGAGTTGGGCGACCGCGGGTGAGACCCGTTCCGGCGCCGGGCGGCGGGTCCGGGGCCGGCGCCGGGCCACGGCGGACAGCTCCCGCAGGTGCCGTCGTTCGGCCTCGCTCAGCCGCAGCGCCTGGGCGATCGCGTCCAGGACGTCCGGGGAGGCCTGGGACTGCCCCTGCTCCAGCCGCGCGTAGTACGACTCGCTCACCCCGGCGAGCCGGGCCAGTTCCTCGCGCCGCAGCCCCGGCACGCGACGGCGTTCGCCGTACGTCACCACGCCGAGGTCCTCGGGCCGCAGCTGCGAGCGGCGCGCCCGCAGGAACTCACCCAGCTGTCGTTTTCCGTCCATGCGCCGAGTATTGGGCTCCCCCGCGAGGGCCAACCACACCCTGATCGGGATACCCGAGGGCTCAGCGCTCCGTGAAGGTCACCTCGGCCGTGGCGTGCGCGGGATCCCGGTGGGTGGCGACGGAGAGGTCGGCGCGGTCGTCGCGGGGCGTCCCGCGGGCCAGCAGGTGTTCGCCGGCGAAGACGGGACTGCGCAGCCGGTAGGACAGGGAGAGGACCTGTCGGGAGGGGGCGTCGCGGCGGACCAGTTCCAGCATCAGGAGGGCCAGGAGCGGGCCGTGCACGACGAGCCCGGGGTAGCCCTCGACGTCCCGGGCGTACGGCGTGTCGTAGTGGATGCGGTGGGCGTTCGCGGTGAGGGCGCTGAACCGGAACAGCAGGGGTGGGTCGGGGTGCAGGGGAAGGTGCCAGTGGCCGTCCGGCCGGGCCGTCGCCGAGGGGTCGAGCGCCGCCCGGGTGTGGGGGGTCGAGGTGCGGCCGGAACGGTAGACGATGTCCTGTTCCTCGACGAGACAGGTACGGCCGCGCTGGCGGAGTTCGTGGCGCTGGGTCACGAAGAGGAGTTCGCCGCTCCTGCCCCGCTTGGTGGTCACGGCCCCCAGGCTGCTGACGCGCTCGGCGCGCTCGCCGAGGCGCAGCGGCTCGTCGACCGTGCACCGTCCTCCGGCGACCATCCGCTGCCGGTCGGGGACCGGCGGGAGGAAGTGCCCGTGCCGGGGATGGCCGTCGGCTCCGAGGTCCCGCTGGGCCGGCCAGCGCAGGAAGTAGAGCCAGTGCCACAGCGGCGGCAGGGGATCGCCGGTGGTGGCGACGGGTGCGGGCTCGTCCAGGAGGGCCGACAGCGCGGCGACGGGGGCGGCGTGCAGGTCGTCCACGTCGGTCACCGCCTCGGGGGCCCACGACTCCACGTAGGACCGGAGCGGGCCTGGGTTGCGCTGCATCCCTCCATCATGTGCGCTGTTGACTTCTCCCCCTCCTGAAAGAGGGGGATTCCTACGGCTCGCGCCGTAAGGGTTTCTGCTTCGTCGCCGACTGCCCGTCCGGAGTACTCCGTTGAGGTCTTGCACCAGCTCCACAGACTGTCACCGCCAGCCCGGCGGCCAGAAGGTTGTGCGCCGCGTTCACGTCGCGGTCGTGGGTCGTACCGCAGTCGCACGTCCAGGTACGGACGTTCAGCGGCATCCTGTCCCGCAAGGTGCCGCAGACGGAGCACAGCTTGGACGAGGGGAACCACCGGTCCACGGCGATCACCTCGCGTCCGTACCACTGGGCTTTGTACTCCAGCATGCTCCGGAACTCGCTCCACGCCGCGTCACTGATGGAGCGGGCGAGCCGGTGGTTTCTGACCATGTTGCGCACGGTCAGGTCCTCGATCACGATCGTTTGGTTTTCACGAACGAGCCGAGTGGTCAGCTTGTGCAGCGTGTCGCGGCGCCGGTCAGCGATCCGGGCGTGGATCTTCGCGACCTTGAGCCGGGCCCTGGCCCGGTTCGCCGAGCCCTTCTCCTTCTTCGCAAGACGACGCTGCTCCCTGGCCAGAGCGGCACGGTCCCGGCGCTCGTGCCGGGGGTTGGTGATCTTCTCTCCGGTCGAAAGGGTCAGAAGATGCTCCAGCCCGGCGTCGATGCCGACCGCATTCCCCCTCGCCGGGAGCGGCTTGACCCCGGGGTCGTCGCACAGCAGGGAGACGAACCAGCGGCCTGCGCTGTCCTGCGAGACCGTCACGGTGGACGGCTTCGCTCCCTCGGGCAGCGGGCGCGACCACACGACGGCCAGCGGCTCGGTCATCTTCGCCAGCGTTAGCGCTCCGTCACGGAAGCGGAATGCGCTGGTGGTGTACTCCGCACTCCTGCGCGACGTCTTGCGCGACTTGAACCGCGGGTACCTGGCCCGCTTGCCGAAAAAATGGGTGAAGGCCGTCTGCAGGTGCCGCAGCGTCTGCTGGAGGGGGACCGAGGACACCTCGTTCAGGTAGGCCAGTTCCCCGGTCTTCTTCCATGCCGTCAGCATGGCCGAGGTCTGGTGGTAGCTGACCCGCTCCTGCCGCGACCACGCCTCGGTACGGGCGGCGAGCGCCAGGTTGTAGACCTTCCGCACGCACCCGAACGTGCGCGACAGCTCCGCTGCCTGCGCATCCGTCGGATAGAAGCGGTACTTAAACGCCCGCTTCACGTGAATGGTCACAGCTCACAAACTATCGCATCGACTTGTCACCATCCGCGGGAAGTTGCTCGCGAACGACGATCCGCCCTGGCGGCGAATCGTCTTTCCCTGCTCTGCTCCGCAGGAGTCCGATTCCTCTCCGCTCTGAAGGGCGGAGTATCCACGGAGGGATCAGATGAACGAAGTTGGACATAGAGGGTTCTGATGCCTCTATACCCCGGCGGTATGAGAGCCCGCTCGGCCCTGTCGGCCCGCTCGGCCCTCCCGGCTCACTCGCCTCCCTCGTCTCACTCCCCCCTCGGTCGCCGCGCCCTGCGGGTGCAGCTGCGCGGCGGGCCAGCTGCCCGCGGATCTGGCGGGTCAGCTCGCGGGCGACGGCCTCGACGGGCGTTGGGGTACGCCCCGTCCTCGGCGTCCCGAGGACGATCGAGCGCCATACGTCCGGCTCGCTCAGCGGCGCGGTGCTCAGGGTGCCCCCGGCGATGCCCACACCCGGCAGGATCGTCCAGCCGTGGCCGGCCAGGATGAGCCGCTTCTGTACGCGCATGGAGTTGTTCTGCACGGCCGCGTCCAGCTTCACTTCGGCACGGGCGGCGGCCGCGTCGATCAGGCTGCGCAGCGCGTGACCGGCCGTGGGCATCACCAGCGGGTGGGCGGCGACCCGCGCGAAGGGAACGGGCCGGTCGGGGCGCAGACCGGCGTCGGGCGGCGCGACGGCCCACAGGTGCTCGCGGACGAGGGGATGGGCGTTCAGCGACGGGGTGCGCGCCAGGTTGTAGAGCAGGCTCAGGTCCAGGTCGCCGTCGTCGAGCCACCGCTGGAGATGGCCGGAGTACGCGGTCACCAGGCGCAGTTCGATGCCAGGGCGGTCGCGGGCGAGGGCGGACACCAGCTGCTCCGCCAGCAGGTCGGTCGCGCTCTCCAGGAGACCCACGGTCACGATGCCGGTGACCGCCCCCGGGGTCGGCCGGATCTCGGCGCGGGCCCGCTCCAGTTCGTTCAGGGCGCGGCGGGCGCGTTCGACCATGAGGGTACCGGCCTCGGCGTATCCGAATTCGTATCCGCATCCGGAATGGAGCCATCAGGGCTTGCTATTTCACCGAGGCCTCCATGAGCGACGATGATGGCATCACGGCCGCGTCGCCGCGGTCTCCCGGCCAGCCTCTGGAGGTCGCCCCATGACCGAGCTCTCCGAAGCGCTTCCGCTCTCCGGCATCACCGTCGTCAGCGTCGAGCAGGCGGTGGCGGCGCCCTACGCCACCCGTCAGCTGGCCGACCTCGGCGCCCGGGTGATCAAGGTGGAACGCCCGGGAGGCGGCGACTTCGCCCGTCGCTACGACACCACCGTGCACGGCGAGTCCAGCTACTTCGTATGGCTCAACCGCTCCAAGGAGTCCCTGACCCTGGACCTGAAGTCGGCCCGGGGCCGGGACGTCCTGGAGGGACTGCTCGCCGGTGCCGACGTCTTCGTACAGAACCTGGCGCCGGGCGCGGCCACCCGGCTCGGGCTGGACGCCCCGGCGTTGCGGGATCGGTACCCGTCTCTGATCCCGTGCACCATCTCCGGATACGGGACCAGCGGGCCCTGGGCCGATCGCAAGGCGTACGACCTGCTCGTGCAGTGCCAGACCGGGCTGGTCTCCCTGACGGGGAACGAGCACGGGTCCGCCCGGACCGGGGTGTCGATCGCCGACATCGCGGCCGGGATGTACGCCTACTCGGGCGTCCTCACCGCCCTGTTCACGCGCGCCACCACGGGAGTCGCCCGCGCGGTGGAGGTCTCGCTGTTCGAGGCGCTGGCGGAGTGGATGGGGCAGCCGGCGTACTACACGCGCCACGGCGGTACCCAGCCGCCACGGCTCGGCACCCAGCACGCCACCATCGCCCCGTACGGCGCCTACCCCGCGGCGGACGGCAAGGACGTGCTCTTCTCGATCCAGAACGAGCGCGAATGGGCCGCGCTGTGCGAGCGGTTCCTGGGACGCCCCGACCTCGTCGACGACCCGCGTTTCGCCACCGGCTCGGACCGTGTGTCCCACCGGGAGGAGCTGAACGCGATCGTGGCCGCGCGGTTCCGCGCGCTGGACGGTCAGGAGGCGATGAAGCTGCTGGACGCGGCGGGGATCGCCAACTCCGGTGTGAACACGGTCGAGGAGTTCCTCACCCACCCCGTACTCGAGGAGCGCCACCGCTGGCAGGACGTCCGACTGCCCGGGGGCGCGGGGCCCGTGCCCGCGCTGCTGCCGCCCGTCGACCTGTCCGGGGTCACTCCCCGTATGGACGCCGTGCCCGCCGTCGGCGAGCACACCGACACGATCCTGGCCGCGCTGGGACACAGCGCGGCCGACATCGCCGCGCTCCGGGCCGACGGCGTCGTCTGAATCCCGGGCCCTGCGCTTCCTCTCCCCTTCCGCGCCCGTCCCCCAAGGAGCGGCACAGCATGAGCACTCTCGACGTCCTGTCCGAGGACGAGCGGCTCGTCGTCGCCGCCGTGCGCGAGTTCGTCGACAAGGACGTCAAGCCGGTCGTCCGGGAACTCGAACACGCCAACACCTATCCCGAAGCCCTGATCGAGCGGATGAAGAAGCTCGGGATCTTCGGGCTCGCCGTCTCCGAGGAGTACGGCGGCACACCGGTCTCGACCTCCTGTTATGTGCTCGTCACGGAGGAGCTCGCCCGCGGCTGGATGAGCCTGGCGGGAGCGATGGGCGGTCACACCGTGGTGGCCAAGCTGCTGCTGCGGTTCGGCACCGAGGAGCAGAAGCGCCGCTGGCTGCCGCGGCTGGCCACCGGCGAGGTCCGGGCGACGATGGCTCTGACCGAGCCCGGCGGCGGGTCCGACCTCCAGGCGATGCGGACTCTCGCCCGCAGGACCGCGGACGGCTATGTGGTCAACGGATCGAAGACGTGGATCACCAACTCGCGGCGGTCCGGGCTGATCGCCCTGCTGTGCAAGACCGATCCGGACGCCACCCCCGCCCACCGGGGCATCTCCGTCCTCCTCGTCGAGCACGGCCCCGGGCTCACCGTCTCCCGCGATCTTCCGAAGCTCGGCTACAAGGGCGTCGAGAGCTGCGAGTTGTCCTTCGAGGACCACCACGCGCCGGCCGACGCCGTCCTGGGCGGAGTCGAGGGCCAGGGGTTCGCCCAGATGATGAAGGGGCTGGAGACCGGACGGCTCCAGGTCGCCGCCCGCGCCCTCGGCGTCGGCCGGGCGGCCCTGGAGGACTCGCTCGCGTACGCACAGGAACGGGAGTCCTTCGGCAAGCCCATCTGGCAGCACCAGTCGATCGGCAACTACCTCGCGGACATGGCCACGTCGCTCTCCGCCGCGCGCCACCTCACCCTGTACGCCGCACGCGAGGCCGACGCCGGCCGGCGCGTGGACATGGAGGCGGGCATGGCCAAGCTGTTCGCCTCCGAGACCGCCATGCAGATCGCCCTCAACGCCGTGCGCATCCACGGCGGTTACGGCTACTCGACCGAGTTCGACGTCGAGCGCTACTTCCGGGACGCCCCGCTGATGATCGTCGGCGAGGGCACCAACGAGATCCAGCGAAACGTGATCGTGCGCCAGCTCGTCGAGCGGGGTGGGCTGGACACGTGAGCCGGTCCCGCCCTGCTCGTCGGCCGGTCGGGGCAGACCCCGCCCCGCCGCCTCCAGCGCCACCAGGTCACGCACGGTGCCGGCGCCACGGGCGGGCCCCTACTCGACGCCGTCGAGGAAGGCGAGCACGCATCGGGTGAGCAGGGTGGCGGCGTGCTCGTCGTACGACGGCAGGCTGTTGTCGGCGAACAGGTGCTGCTTGCCGGGGTAGAGGAACAGTTCGGCGGCGTCGGGGGCCGATTCGACGAGGGCGCGGGCCGCGTCGAGGTCGCCCTCGTCGACGAAGTACTCGTCCGCCTCCATGCCGTGGATCTGGACCGGGACCTGCCGCGGCCAGTCGCCGCCGAACTCCGAGGCCGGGACGCAGGAGTGGAACAGCAGCGCGCCCTTCGCACCGGTCCGGGTCTGGGCGAGGTACTGCGCCGGCAGGACGCCCAGCGAGAAACCGGCGTACACCAGCTCGGCGGGCAGCTCGGCGGCTGCGGCCCGGCCGCGCTCGACAAGGGTGCCGAATCCGATGCCCTGGGCGTGCGCGGCGCCCTCTTCCAGGTTCTCGAAGACCCGCCCTTCGTACAGATCCGGCACGTGGACGGCGTGTCCGGCGCCCCGGAGAGACTCGGCGAACGCGTGCACGCCGGGCGTCAGTCCCTGTGCGTGGTGGAACAGCAGTACTTCAGCCATGTCGGCCCCCTCCGTCGGCGCGCAGCCCAGGTGACTCCGCGGGACCGAGTATGGACCGGGGCACTGACATCGCCCGGCGGTCGCCGCGCACCCACCCACACCCGCCCACCGGACGAGGTGTTTGGCGTCCTGCCGGAGCGGGTCGTCAGCAATGACGACCTGGCGGCCCGGCTGGACACCTCGGACGCCTGGATCCGTTCCCGTACCGGCATCGCACGGCGGCGGATCGTGGAGCCGGGCACCAGTACCGGTGATCTCGCGGTGGCCGCGGGACGGGCCGCGCTGGACTCCGCGGGGCACGGCGCCGACTTCGTCCTGCCGGCGACGACGACCCCGGACCGTCCGTGCCCGGCGACGGCGCCCGAGGTGGCGCATCGCCTGGGGCTCGACGGGGTACCGGCGATGGACGTCTCGGCGGTCTGCTCGGGATTCGTGTACGCGGTCACGGTGGCGAGATCCCTGGTGGCGTCCGGGACCTGCGCCCGCCCGCTCGTGATCGGAACGGACCGCAGCCGTGACACCCGTATGCCACTCAGTGGATCAGTCGGATCACTCGAGTGGATCGGTCGGAACGGATGAGTAGTCGTACTCATGCCCGCTCGCGGACGCAGCCGCCATCGTGATGTCCACGCCCCTCCGGCACCCACGCGGAGCGGGGGGACCGCGTCACCGGCTTCGTCCGACGGAGGACATCATGAACATCTCGCGCCGCACCCGTACCGCGCTCACCCGGGCCACGGACAACTGGCTCTCCCGTGTCTACCTGGCCGCCGTCACCGCCGCGACCGGCTACGTCCTCTTCGACGCCCTCTTCGTCGACCACCCCGACGCCTCCATGGCCGCCGTGGTGCCCTGGCTGCTGACCGCCCCGCTGAGCCTGCTGTACACCCTCCTGCCCGACGGCACCCTCTCCGGCACGAGCACCGGCGCCCTCACCGCCCTCTACCTCGCGGGGATCGCCTTCGCCGCCCTCGCGAACGCCGCCTTCATGGGCCACGTCGTCCACAGGCTCCGCCGGCCGTTCCCCGGTACCGCACCCAGCGCCTGAACGTCCCGCCTACTTGACCCCGCCCGCATCCAGCAGCGCCGTCACCGTCGTCGTGGTCAGCCCTTCCAGCGTCTCGATCCCGGCACCGGCCCGGGCGCTCGCGCCGTCGAAGACCAGCATCAACTGCCGGGCGAGCAGCTCGGGATCACGCGCACCACCCAGCTCGGCCTGCGCACGGAACACCTCTTTCATGCGCCCCTTCGCACCGCCCGCGACCACCGACGCCGGGTGCCCGGGGTCCTTGAGTTCGACGAGCGCGGCGAGGAACGGGCAGCCGCGGTACTCGGGCCGCACCGAGGCCGCCTCCATCCGCTCGAAGATGCCCAGGATGCGCTCGCGCGGTGTCCCGGCATCCTCCGGATCCGGCGCGAGCTGCTTCTCGTACAGCGGAATCCGCCGTTCCAGGCTCGCCGCGAGGACGTCGTCCTTGCTCTCGAAGAGCTGGTACATCGACCGCTTCGAGACACCGGCCGACCGGCACAGCGCCTCGATGCCGACGGATACTCCCTCGCGGTAGACGAGGTCGGCCGCCGCGTCCAGCAACCGGTCCCTCGTGGACGCCTTGTCTGTAGTGGCCATAAGGGCAGGTTACCGCGCGGGACGAGACAAGGAAACCGATCGGTCTCCCCAGGCCGCGTGGGCGCAATCACACGTGACACAGCGACTGAACAAGCGCTTGGATAGTGACGATCGGACCGTGTGTCCCACCCCGCCGTGCCGCGCTGGAGGCCCCGTTGCTGTTCACATCCGTCGACGATGTCTCCGCGCGTCTCGCCGAGACCGGCTATCTGGCCTCGCCCGCGGTCGCGACCACGGTCTTCCTGGCCGACCGCCTGGGCAAGCCGCTGCTGGTGGAGGGCCCCGCCGGGGTCGGCAAGACCGAACTCGCCAAGGCCGTCGCCCAGGTGGCCGGGGCGCGACTGGTCCGGCTTCAGTGCTACGAGGGCGTCGACGAGTCCCGGGCACTGTACGAGTGGAACCACGCCAAGCAGCTGCTGCGCATCAGCGCCGGCCGCGACGAGACGTGGGACGAGGCGCGCACGGACATCTTCAGCGAGGAGTTCCTGCTGGCGCGCCCCCTGTTGACCGCCATCCGCGGCGACGATCCCAAGGTGCTGCTGATCGACGAGACCGACAAGGCCGACGTCGAGGTGGAGGGGCTGCTGCTGGAAGTGCTCAGCGACTTCCAGGTCACCGTCCCGGAGCTCGGCACGATCACCGCGACCAGCCGGCCCTTCGTGGTCCTCACCTCGAACGCGAGCCGTGAGCTGTCGGAGGCGCTGCGCCGCCGTTGCCTCTTCCTCCACATCGGCTTCCCGGAGGAGGAGTTGGAACGTCGCATCGTACGGCTGAAGGTGCCGGGTCTGGACGCGGCGCTGACGGAGTCGGTGGTACGGGTGGTCGGCGCACTGCGCGAGATGGACCTGCGGAAGGTCCCCTCGGTCGCCGAGACGATCGACTGGGCGCGCACCCTGCTCGCGCTGGGCGCCGACACCCTCGACGGGACCGTCGTGCGTGACAGTCTCGGCGTGCTCCTCAAGCACCAGGACGACATCCTCAAGGCGTCCGCCAAGCTCGACCTGGACGCCGTGTGAACGCGCCGACGGGTGTCGCCGAGCGGCTGACGGGGCTGGTCGGCGCGTTGCGCGCGCACGGCGTGCGGATCGGCACCGGCGAGACGGTGGACGCCGCGCAGGCGGTGGCGGCGCTCGGCCTGACCGACCGGGAACTGCTGCGTGAGGGCCTCGCCGCCACCCTGTTGCACAGCACGGGGCAGCGCCGGGTGTTCGACCCCGTCTTCGACCTGTACTTCCCGCGTCTCGTCGGGGCGCCGATGCCCGAGGGGCGAGAGAGCGACGCTCCCGCCGCCGACCGGGAGGAGCTGCGCGACCGGCTCGCGGCCGCGCTCGCCGCGGGCGACCGGGAGCTGCTGGAGCGGCTCGCGATCGAGGCGGTGGACGGCTTCGGGGGCTACGGTTCGTCGCCGGGGTCGGACGGCTGGTCGTCGTACCAGACGCTCGACCGGCTCCGGCCGCAGACGCTGATGGCGCGCGTCCGTGACAGCGTCCGGGCACAGCAGGAGGGTGCGGCGGGGTTCGCCGACCGGCTGCTGGAGGACGAGATCCGGCGGCGTATCGAGGTGTTCCGCGCGCTGGTCGCCACGGAGGCGCGGCGCCGGGTCGCCGAGCGGCGCGGCCGGGACGAGTTGGCGCG
>LRTP01000025.1 GCA_001550305.1 Streptomyces diastatochromogenes | reverse complement strand
GGCTCGTCGAGACCGCGGACCTGTCGGCCGCCGCCGTGGCCGCTCCGCCCGCCGGGGACTTCGACCCCGGGGTACACCGCGATCTGCTCGACACACTGACCGTCCGCCGGCTGCCGCACCCTCTCGCGGGGCGCCCCGACTCGCCCCGTACCAGGGGGACTTCGGCGACGCGTTGACATCCTCACAGGGGATCGCTTTACTCCCGGACAACGCCGGAGTCACGCTCCGCGTTCAGAGGCACGCCCAGCCGGTATGCGGGCCCCGCGCCGCAAGCCCGGCCCGAGTCGCCAGGACACCCCACGTGTCCGAGGCGGGGACGTGCCCGCTTCCTCTGGAGCTCACCGCATGAGCAGCCTGAACACCACCTCCCGCAAACTCACCGGAGCGGCCGTCGGCGCTGTGACCCTGACCGGCGCTCTGCTCGTCCAGGCGCCCTCGACGCAGGCCGCGACCGTATCCCTGCCGCCCACACATGCCGCCTTCGACTACCAGATCGGAGGCGCCTACACGCCGCCGACCGGCGTCAGGATCGTCACCCGCGACCACACCGCCTCCCCGGCGGCGGGCCTGTACAACATCTGCTACGTCAACGCCTTCCAGGCGCAGCCGGGCGCCGAGAGCGACTGGGACTCGAACCTGTTGCTGCGCGACTCCGCGGGCAAGGTCGTCTACGACAAGGACTGGGGCGAGGCCCTCCTCGACGTCGGCACGGCCGCCAAGCGGCAGCGGATCGCCAACACGATCGGAGCCCAGATCGACGGCTGCCGGGACAAGGGCTTCCAGGCCGTCGAGCCCGACAACTACGACAGCTACACCCGCTCCGGGAACCGCCTGACGGCGAACAACGCACAGGCGTTCATCAAGCTGCTCTCCGCCCGTGCCCACGCGGACGGCCTGGCCATCGCCCAGAAGAACACCGCCGAACTGGCCGGCAACCGCACGGCCAACGGCCTCGACTTCGCCGTAGCCGAGGAGTGCGGCCAGTACGACGAGTGCGGCGACTACACCAGCGCCTTCGGCAACAACGTGATCGTGATCGAGTACACCAACGCCGGCAGGTCGAAGGCGTGCAAGGGGTGGGGCGGCACGCTGAGCATCGTCCAGCGCGACGTGGACGTCTCGCCGGCCGGCACCAGCGGGTACGTCCGCAAGACCTGCTAGAGCGCGCGTCGGCCTGTGACGGCTCGGTGAGCCGTCACAGGCCGATGTCGCGCGTGTCCACGCAGGCCCCATGCTCAATCATGCGCATTTCACCGGTGTTTCACGCAGGTCCAAACGCCACCCACCTCTTGACAGCCGCCCGGTACCGTCGTTTAACTCCTGGCCAACGCCGCAGTCGAAGCACTCGGCGGCAGAGGTACGCCCAGCCGGTAGCTGGCCACGCGTCAGAAGTCCGGACTGAGTCGCCAGGACCCCGTCGGGGTCCGAGGCGGGGACGTACCCACCAGGTTCTGGGCCCGGACATGATCCTTATCCGCGCGACTCCCCGCGGCCGCCGTGACACCGCCACCGTGCCTGGACGCACTTCCCGTGCGGACCGACCGGCCCGGCCTCGCGACGTCCGCACCCGACCGGCCTCGCCCCACCCGGGACGCGCGGTGTCGGCGACAGCGGCACGACCGCCGTCCGCCT
>LRTP01000249.1 GCA_001550305.1 Streptomyces diastatochromogenes | reverse complement strand
CCGTGGCGTCGGGCTGCGGGGCGCTGCCCGCGCGCTCCCGGGCCGCGGCGATGAGCTGGGCGGTGCGCGTGGCGGTGCCGCTGGGGGCGTCCACCTTGTTCGGATGGTGCAGCTCGACGACCTCGACGGACTCGAAGTACGGCGCGGCGACCTCGGCGAACTTCATGGTCAGTACGGCCCCGATGGAGAAGTTGGGCGCGATGAGCACGCCGGTCTCGGGGGACGCGGCGAGCGAGGCGTTGAGCTGCGCGAGTCGCTCGTCGGTCCAGCCGGTCGTGCCGACCACGGCGTGGATGCCGTGCCGTACGCAGAAGTCGAGGTTGCCCATCACCGAGGCCGGGGTCGTCAGTTCGACCACGACCTGGGTGCCGGTGGCGACCAGCGCTTCCAGCTCGTCGCCGCGGCTCAGCGCAGCCACCAGCTCCAGGTCCTCGGCGGCCTCGACGGCTCGTACCGCCTCGGCCCCGATCCGGCCCTTGGCACCGAGAACCGCCACGCGCAGCTTGCTCATTGCTTCGTTCCTTACCGAGACGGGAATTACGCGACCGCGTCGTGCAGACGGGAGGCCTGCTTGTCCTTGAGCGGGCCGATGACCGACAGCGAGGGCCGCTGTCCCAGGATGTCGCGGGCGACCGAACGGACCTCGTCCGGGGTGACCGACGCTATCCGGACCAGCATGTCGTCGACCGACATCTGCTCGCCCCAGCACAGCTCGCTCTTGCCGATACGGTTCATCAGCGCGCCGGTGTCCTCCAGGCCGAGGACGGTGGAGCCCTGGAGCTGACCGATGGCGCGGCCGATCTCGTCGTCCGAGAGGCCGTGCTCGGCGACCTGGTCGAGCTCGTCGCGGCAGATCTTGAGCACGTCGTGGACCTGGCTCGGCCTGCAGCCCGCGTACACGCCGAAGAGGCCGCAGTCGGCGAAGCCCGAGGTGTACGAGTACACGCTGTAGGCCAGGCCGCGCTTCTCGCGGACCTCCTGGAAGAGGCGGGAGGACATGCCACCGCCCAGAGCGGTGTTCAGGACACCCAGGGCCCAGCGGCGCTCGTCGGTGCGGGCGAGGCCCGGCATGCCGAGGACGACATGGGCCTGCTCGGTCTTGCGGCCGAGGAGCTCGACGCGGCCCGTGGTGCGGATGGCGCGGCGGCCGTCGCGCGGGGCGATCGGCTCGACGGCGCTCTCCTTGAGGGCGCCGGCCTTCTCGAAGGCGGCGCGGACCTGGCGTACGACCTTGTTGTGGTCGACGTTGCCCGCGCAGGCGACCACGAGGTGCGTCGGGTCGTAGTGCTTCTTGTAGAAGCGGCGGATGCGGTCGGCGCTGAGGGCGTTGACCGTGTCGACCGTGCCGAGGACCGGGCGGCCGAGGGGGGTGTCGCCGAGCATGGTGTGCGCGAACAGGTCGTGCACGCAGTCGCCCGGGTCGTCCTCGGTCATCGCGATCTCTTCGAGGATCACGCCGCGCTCGGCGTCCACGTCGCCCTGCTCGATCAGTGAGCCGGTGAGCATGTCGCACACGACGTCGATGGCGAGCGGGAGGTCGGTGTCGAGCACACGCGCGTAGTAGCACGTGTACTCCTTGGCGGTGAACGCGTTCATCTCGCCGCCGACGGCGTCGATGGCGGAGGAGATGTCCAGGGCGCTGCGCCGGGAGGTGCCCTTGAAGAGCAGGTGCTCCAGGTAGTGCGTGGCGCCGTTCAGCGTCGGTGTCTCGTCGCGGGAGCCGACGTGCACCCAGATCCCGAAGGTGGCCGAGCGTACGGAGGGGAGGGTCTCGGTGACGATGCGCAGGCCGCCGGGGAGGGTGGTCTTACGGACCGTGCCGATGCCGTTCTCGCCCTTGATGAGGGTTTGGGTACGGGCGACGGCCCGCGCCTCCGAAGAGGTGCGGGCCGTCGCCGTGGAGCCACGAGACGTCACTGGTCGGTGTCGTCCTTCTTGTCGTCGTCGCCTTCGCCCTCGATCACGGGGATGAGGGAGAGCTTGCCGCGGGAGTCGATCTCGGCGATCTCGACCTGGACCTTCTGGCCCACACCGAGGACGTCCTCGACGTTCTCCACGCGCTTGCCGCCGGCGAGCTTGCGGATCTGCGAGATGTGCAGCAGACCGTCCTTGCCCGGGAGCAGCGACACGAACGCGCCGAAGGTCGTCGTCTTCACGACGGTGCCCAGGTAGCGCTCGCCGACCTCCGGCATGGTCGGGTTGGCGATGCCGTTGATCGTGGCGCGGGCGGCCTCGGCGGCCGGGCCGTCGGCGGCACCGATGTAGATGGTGCCGTCGTCCTCGATCGTGATCTCGGCGCCGGTGTCCTCCTGGATCTGGTTGATCATCTTGCCCTTGGGGCCGATGACCTCACCGATCTTGTCCACGGGGATCTTGACGGTGATGATCCGCGGGGCGTTCGGGGACATCTCGTCCGGCGTGTCGATCGCTTCCATCATCACGTCGAGGATGTGGAGGCGGGCGTCGCGGGCCTGCTTGAGGGCCGCGGCCAGGACGGAGGCCGGGATGCCGTCCAGCTTGGTGTCGAGCTGGAGGGCGGTCACGAACTCCTTGGTGCCGGCGACCTTGAAGTCCATGTCGCCGAAGGCGTCCTCCGCACCGAGGATGTCGGTGAGGGCGACGTAGTGCGTCTGACCGTCGATCTCCTGGGAGATCAGACCCATGGCGATACCGGCGACGGGGGCCTTCAGCGGCACACCGGCGTTCAGCAGCGACATGGTGGAGGCGCAGACCGAGCCCATGGAGGTCGAGCCGTTGGAGCCGAGTGCCTCGGACACCTGACGGATCGCGTAGGGGAACTCCTCGCGGGTCGGCAGGACCGGCACGAGCGCGCGCTCGGCGAGGGCGCCGTGGCCGATCTCGCGGCGCTTCGGGGAGCCCACGCGGCCCGTCTCACCGACGGAGTACGGCGGGAAGTTGTAGTTGTGCATGTAGCGCTTGCGGGTCACCGGGGAGAGGGTGTCCAGCTGCTGCTCCATGCGGAGCATGTTGAGGGTGGTGACGCCCAGGATCTGGGTCTCGCCACGCTCGAACAGCGCCGAGCCGTGCACGCGCGGGATGGCCTCGACCTCGGCTGCGAGCGTACGGATGTCCGTGACGCCGCGGCCGTCGATGCGGACCTTGTCCTTGATGACGCGCTCGCGGACCAGCTTCTTGGTCAGCGCGCGGTACGCGGCGGAGATCTCCTTCTCGCGACCCTCGAACTGCGGGAGCAGCTTCTCGGCGGCGATGTCCTTGACGCGGTCCAGCTCGGCCTCGCGGTCCTGCTTGCCGGCGATGGTGAGCGCCTGGGCGAGCTCGCTCTTGACCGCGGCGGTCAGGGCCTCGAGGACGTCGTCCTCGTAGTCGAGGAAGATCGGGAACTCGGCGGTCGGCTTGGCGGCCTTCGCGGCGAGGTCCGACTGCGCCTTGCACAGGACCTTGATGAAGGGCTTCGCGGCGTCGAGGCCGGAGGCGACGACCTCCTCGGTCGGCGCCTCGGCGCCGCCCTTGACCAGCTGGATGGTCTTCTCGGTGGCCTCGGCCTCGACCATCATGATCGCGACGTCGCCGTCCTCCAGGACGCGACCGGCGACGACCATGTCGAAGACGGCGTCCTCGAGCTCGGTGTGCGTCGGGAACGCGACCCACTGGCCGTTGATCAGCGCGACGCGGACGCCGCCGACCGGGCCGGAGAAGGGCAGACCGGCCAGCTGCGTGGACGCGGAGGCGGCGTTGATCGCCACGACGTCGTACAGGTGGTCGGGGTTGAGGGCCATGATCGTGGCGACGACCTGGATCTCGTTGCGCAGGCCCTTCTTGAAGGACGGGCGCAGCGGGCGGTCGATCAGACGACAGGTGAGGACGGCGTCCTCGGAGGGACGACCCTCGCGGCGGAAGAAGCTGCCGGGGATCTTGCCTGCGGCGTACATCCGCTCCTCGACGTCCACCGTGAGGGGGAAGAAGTCGAGGTTGTCCTTGGGCTTCTTGGAAGCACTGGTGGCCGACAGCACCATGGTGTCGTCGTCCAGGTACGCCACGGCGGAGCCGGCGGCCTGCTTGGCCAGGCGGCCCGTCTCGAAGCGGATGGTGCGGGTGCCGAAGGAACCGTTGTCGATAACGGCCTCGGCGTAGTGGGTCTCGTTCTCCACTAGCGTTTTCTCCTCGTCTTCGTCCCGGCCTGCCCGTGTGGCAGGGGGACGGTGGCGGAGAAGCGCTCCGTCTGGTGCGGGCCGGTCTTCGATCGAAGCACCCGGGATCTCATTCCCCCGGGGGCCACTACCGAGGACCGGCGGCGGTGCGGTGCGCGTCTCCTCGTTCGTTGACGTGACGGTCCCTACCCGGCGGGTACGGAGTCATCACGCTGTGTCGTACGTGCTGTGTCCTGCGTATTGCGTTGTGCTACCACACTACAAAGCGTCGGTGACACTCCGCACGTACAGAGACGTACGGCAGTGCGTACGGCAATACTCACGGCATCGGCACGTACAGCAAAAGGAGCGGCTCCCAAGAGGTGGGAACCGCTCCCTTCACGGCGTCTTACTTGGCGCCCGCCGCACCGCGGCGGATGCCCAGGCGGTCGACCAGCGCACGGAAGCGCTGGATGTCCTTCTTGGCCAGGTACTGCAGCAGCCGGCGGCGCTGACCGACCAGGATCAGCAGACCACGACGGGAGTGGTGGTCGTGCTTGTGGGTCTTGAGGTGCTCGGTCAGGTCCGAGATGCGGCGCGAGAGCATGGCGACCTGGACCTCGGGGGAGCCGGTGTCGCCCTCCTTCTGACCGAACTCGCTGATGATCTGCTTCTTCGTAGCGGCGTCGAGCGACACGCGTACTCCTCGTAGTCTCTGAGTAGCCACCGAGTGCCCCTGGTCCACATCTCAGGGGAGCTTCCGTTACTCGGGAGGCGGGGATCCGCTGGGCGCGGCCTCCAGAGCGATGGGCTCCGGGGGTGCGTACACAAACGGCCGTCACACAGCGTACCAGCCTGGCCGGATGCGTCTGTCCGGGTCTCCGAACCTTCCTGGTGACGCGGGCCTGGCCACTAGGGTGACCGCACAGGTCATTCGTACGTGGGGAAGGGGCCGCTTGAACATGGCCGAGGCAGCGGACGCAGCGGGCGTAGCGGACAAGGACAGCGCGGCGGAGACGGCCGCCGACGTCAAGGCGCGCAAGGAGCGGGAGAAGGACGAGCTCTACGCCCTGGACATCTCCGACGTCGAATGGCACAGCGCGCCGGGCACGGAGGAACACGAGGAGCGGGTCGAGATCGCGTACCTGCCCGAGGGCGCGGTGGCCATGCGTTCGTCCCTCGACCCGGACACGGTCCTGCGGTACACGGAGGCGGAGTGGCGGGCCTTTGTGCTGGGGGCGCGGGACGGGGAGTTCGATCTGGAGCCGGCGCCGCACAATGGCGGGCTCGCGGCGCAGTAGGCGACGCGCTGAACGACAGAGACGGGGAGGGCGGTCGGCCGGTGAGCCGACCGCCCTCCCCGTTCTCGGCTCGGTGATCAGCTGGTCATGGACCGGGCCGTGCCGTACACGTCGAAGACGGCGAGGGCCAGCGGGATCAGGGTGAGCAGTACGAAGCCTTCGGCGACTTCCAGGAAGCGGCCCCAGAACGGGGTGAGGCCGCCGCGCGGCAGGATCAGGCCGAGTGAGGTGACCAGCGCTGCCGCCGCCGCGATCGCCGCGACGAGCCAGATCGTGCGGATGTCGAGGTCCGCACGGTCGCCGGTGAGGGCGTCGCGCATCAGAGCGTGCGGCGGGTTGAGCGCCAGGCCGAGGCCGAGCAGGACGAGAGCGCCGAGGCCCGCGGCCAGGACGGGCGCGACCTGGGTGGTGTAGCGGAAGAGGTGGGCGCGCATCAGCATGGCGACGCCGGTGGCGAAGGCGAGCAGCTGTCCCCAGACGTTGTCGGAGAAGCCGAGCACCACGGAGGCACCGACGGCGAGCAGCGCGCAGCCGCCCACGAGCCCGACGAGGAGTTCGTGGCCGCGGCGGGCCTGCGCCTCGATGCGTTCGGCGTCGACCGGCTCCGGCGGGGCGGGATCGGCGGCGTACGCGCTGCGCGGAGTGGCGTTCGGCGGGTCGAAGCCGATCGGCAGGCGGGCAAAGCGCATGGACATGCCCGGCAGGAAGGCCAGTGCTCCCACGGCGACGGGCGCGCACAGCGCGGCGATCTCGGTGGGTGTCCAGTGCACGAGCAGTGCCACGAACACCGCGACCAGGGCGATGGCGGAGGCGAACACGAACGCGACGAACGGGCCGTCGCCGCGCGGCGAGCACAGGGTGAGAACCACCGAGGCCACCAGCACCGCGGCGCAGGCGAGCAGGAACTGCAGCTTGCCGATGCCCTCGCCGCCCGCCAGCGACAGCAGCCCGGAGCCCGCCACGCCCACGTTCGGGAGCGCGCCGAGTCCCAGCGCGACGGCGGAGGCCCGGTCGTCGTAGATCCGTGCACGGATCGCGGCGAGGACGACCAGAAGTACACCGGTGACGCCCGCGAGGATGCCGGGCAGGCTGTGCATGTCGTGGCGTGGATCGGCGGTCCAGGCAACGAACGCGAGCAGCGTCGGCAGGACGCCGCCGCCGACGAGTCCCGCGGCGCGCGTCAGGTCGCCGCTCCACAGGGTGCGTTCACGGGTGACCGCGGATGCGACCGCCTCTGACACGTCGTCGAAGACGGCGGGGGGCAGCGACTCGGAGAAGGGGCGCAGGGTGAGGAGTTCGCCGTCGAGAATCCGCTGCGCGGCGAAGGAGCGCGAGCTGTCGAGGACAGTGCCGTCGCGGCGTACGAGGTGGTAACCGACCGGAGCGCCCTGGGCGGGACTCTGCTGGGAGAGTCTGAGGATCTCCGGATAGATGTCGGCGACCGGGATGTCGTCGGGCAGCGCCACGTCGATCCGGCTGTCGGGCGCGACGATGGTGACCCGGCAGAAGCCGAGGCCCGTGCCCGCCCCGTGAGGGGCTCCGGGTCCCGGCCCTCCGGCTCCGGTGGTTGTCGCGGAGGCCGTCATGCTCACCTGCTGCTCCCCCTCAATGCTGGTCCTGCGTCTGCGATTTCGGTCATGCTCGTGCGTCTGCGTCGGTTGCGCGGATGTGATGGCGCGCGCGGCCGCGATGGTTCTGCGGCCATGGTGTGAAGGTCCTGCGTCTCTTTGTCCGGACCGCCCGGCCGACGGTGCGGCAAGGCGGCGGAAAGAGGTCCGTGCGGCCGGTTCTCGGGTTCTGCACACCACCACATCGCGCGGAATGCCCTGATTTTCCGGCCTCGTTCGCGTGTGCTCACGCGAACATCCGGCACCCTACCGCCCACCCGTCTCCCATGAAGTCAGTAGTAAGTCAGTAGGATCACGCGGCGGCCTGCGTCCGCCTGACACGGGGCGGCGGGCGGAAGACCCTGGGGCCGGCAAGGGAATTGGTGAGCAGTGAGCCAAATCATCGTCAAGCGCCCACCTCGGGCGCTGCCGTCCGAAGTGCCCACGGAAGAGGTCGTCCTTCAGCCGCCGCCGGAGCTTCCGCGCGGGCACCAGGAGAGCGTCCTCATGCAGCTGCTGCCGACGCTCGGCATGGGCGGCTCGGTGGTCTTCTTCTTCACGAACGGGCAGCCGTTCATGAAGATCATGGGCATGGTGATGATCGCGTCGACGGTGGCCATGTCCATCGCGATGGTCGTCCGCTTCCGTCGCGGCTCCCAGGGCCAGCTCGCGGACTTGCGCCGCGACTATCTGAGCTATCTGTCGCAGACCCGGCGCACGGCCCTGGACACGGGGAAAGCACAGCGCGACGCCCAGTACTACCTGCATCCTTCTCCCGAGCAGTTGTGGGCGCTGGTCGCCGAGGGCAGCCGGGTGTGGGAACGGCGGCCGGGGGACGAGGACTTCGCCCAGGTGCGCATCGGCCTCGGTCCGCAGTCGCTGGCCACCCCGCTGGTCTCCCCCGAGACAGGTCCGGTCGACCAGCTGGAGCCGCTGACCGCGGGCGCGATGCAGCGTTTCGTGGCCACCCACGGCGTCCTGGACGCGCTGCCGATGGCCGTCTCGCTGCGCGCCTTCTACCACGTCACGGTCAGCGGCGATCCGCAGTCCGTCCGTGCCTCTGCGCGTGCTCTGGCCGGTTCGCTGGCCTCGCTGCACTCGCCCGAGGACCTGGTGATCGTGGTCGCGGCCGGGCGTACGGAACTCTCGCACTGGGAGTGGGCCAAGTGGCTGCCGCACGTGCAGCTCTCCGACACGGTGGACGGCGCGGGCAGCCGCCGGCTGATCGGCAGCGACTCGCGCGAGCTGGAACAGCTGCTGGCCACCCGGCTGACGGGGCGCCCACGCTTCCACCCGAACGCCTCCCCGCTCCCGGACGAACCGCACATCGTCGTCGTACTCGATGGCCTGTCGCTACCACCGGACTCCGTCCTGGCCTCCCCTGAGGGATTGCAGGGGGTGACGGTCCTCGAGGTCGTCCCCGAGGAATTGTCCGGAGCGCGCGGTGACCTCTCCATCGTCGTGCAGCCGCACGCGCTGCATCTGGAGTCCGGGCACGGCATCGTCTATGAGGGCACACCGGACGCCCTCTCGTACGAGTCCGCGGAGGCGCTGGCGCGGCAGCTCGCGCCGCTGCGCATGGCCTCGGGCGGGGACGACGACGAACCGCTGCTCGCCAACCTGGAGTTCACGGATCTGCTGAACCTCGGAGACGCGGCCTCGGTGGACACCAAGCGCACCTGGCGGGCGCGTTCGCTCGCCGAGCGGCTGCGCGTGCCGATCGGCGTCGGCGAGGACGGGCGGCCCGTGATGCTGGACCTCAAGGAGGCCGCGCAGGAAGGCATGGGCCCGCACGGGCTGTGCGTGGGCGCGACGGGTTCGGGCAAGTCGGAGCTGCTGCGCACGCTGGTGCTGGGTCTGGCGGTGACGCACTCGTCGGAGACGCTGAACTTCGTCCTCGCGGACTTCAAGGGTGGCGCCACCTTTGCCGGGATGGCGCAGATGCCGCACGTGGCAGCCGTGATCACCAACCTCGCGGACGATCTGACGCTGGTCGACCGCATGGGCGACTCCATCCGCGGTGAGCTCAACCGCCGCCAGGAGATGCTGCGCGACGCGGGCAACTACGCGAACATCCACGACTACGAGAAGGCGCGCGCCGCCGGGGCGCCGCTCCAGCCGATACCGTCCCTCGTCCTGGTGATCGACGAGTTCAGCGAACTGCTGACCGCCAAGCCGGACTTCATCGAGATGTTCGTGCAGATCGGCCGCATCGGCCGTTCGCTGGGCGTGCATCTGCTGCTGGCCTCGCAGCGCCTGGAGGAGGGCCGGCTGCGCGGTCTGGAGACGTACCTCTCGTACCGGATCGGCCTGCGGACGTTCTCCGCCGCCGAGTCGCGTGCGGCGCTGGGCGTCCCCGACGCGTACGAACTGCCGAACGTGCCCGGTTCCGGCTTCCTGAAGTTCGGCACCGACGAGATGGTGCGTTTCAAGGCGGCGTACGTCTCCGGGGTGTACCGCACGGGTCCGACCCGGTCCGCGCTCGGCGGCGCGCTGCCGGTGGACCGGCGGCCGGTGCTGTTCACCGCGGCGGAGGTGCCGGTGCGGTACGCCGCCGTGCCCCAGCAGCGCGAGGAGACGCCGGAGACGGACGACGCCCTGGCCGACACCGTGCTCGATGTGATCGTGCGCCGTCTGGAGGCGCAGGGCCCGGCGGCCCACCAGGTGTGGCTGCCGCCGCTGGACAGCCCGCCGTCGCTGGACGGGCTGCTCCCGGGACTGGCCGCGGTGCAGGGGCGCGGGCTCACCCAGCCCGGCTACGAGGGCGCGGGGCGGCTCGTCGTACCCGTCGGTCTCGTCGACAAGCCGTACGAGCAGCGCCGCGACCCGCTGTGGGTCGACTTCTCGGGCGCGGCCGGCCATATGCAGATCGTCGGCGGTCCGCAGTCCGGCAAGTCGACGCTGCTGCGCAGCCTGATCGCCTCCTTCGCGCTCACCCACACCCCCCACGAGGTGCAGTTCTACGGTCTCGACTTCGGCGGTGGCGGCATGTCGGCCGTGGCCGGACTGCCGCACGTCGGCGGTGTGGCCTCGCGCCTCGACCCGGAGAAGGTGCGGCGTACGGTCGCAGAGGTGTACGGCGTCATGACGCGCCGCGAGGAGTACTTCCGCTCCTCCGGCATCTCGTCGATCGCCGAGTTCCGCACGAAGCGGGCGCGCGGCCAGATCTCCCTGACCGACCAGCCGTGGGGTGATGTCTTCCTGGTCATCGACGGCTGGGGCAACTTCCGCGCGGACTACGAGGCCGTGGAGAGCATCGTCCTGGACATCGCCGCACGGGGCCTCGGCTACGGCATCCACCTCGTCCTGACCGCGTCCAGGTCGATGGAGGTCCGGGCGAACCTCAAGGACCACCTGATGAACCGCCTGGAGTTGCGCCTCGGCGACACGATGGACTCCGAGCTGGACCGCAAGGTGGCGGTGAACGTCCCCACGGGCGTGCCCGGCCGCGGCCAGGCGCCGGGGAAGCTGCACTTCATGGGCGCCGTTCCGCGCATCGACGGTCTGATGTCGGACACGGACCTCGCCGACGCGACGGCGGCGCTGGCGACGGAGGTGTCCCGCCACTGGCAGGCGCCCGGCGCCCCCGAAGTCCGGCTGCTCCCCCGCGAGTTCCCGGCGCAGCAACTGCCTCCGGGTGACCACTCCCCGCACCG
This sequence comes from Streptomyces diastatochromogenes, assembly GCA_001550305.1. Lineage (GTDB taxonomy): Bacteria > Actinomycetota > Actinomycetes > Streptomycetales > Streptomycetaceae > Streptomyces > Streptomyces mirabilis_D. Next base: position 11,349 of record LRTP01000249.1, on the reverse strand, counting down.
CGGCGTGGCCTTCGCGCTCGACGAGGACAACCTCGAACCCGTCTTCGTCGACTTCGAGCAGGACCCGTTCTTCCTCGTCTTCGGAGAGAGCGAGTCGGGCAAGTCGAACCTGCTGCGCCTGCTGATCAAGCAGCTGACGGAGCGCTACTCGGGCGACGACTGCAAGCTGTTCGTGGTCGACAACCGGCGCTCACTGCTGGACGTCACCCCGTCCACGCACCTCGCCGAGTACATCCCCATGTCCAACGCCATGGACCACCACATGAGCGCGCTGGCGGAGCTGATGCAACGCCGGACACCCACGGCGGACGTGACCGCGCAGCAGCTGCGGGAGCGGAGCTGGTGGCGCGGCCCGACGGTGTACGTCGTGGTCGACGACTACGACCTCGTGTCCACGTCGAGCGGGAACCCGCTGGGCGGTCTGACGGAACTGCTGCCGTTCGCGCGGGATGTGGGCGTGCGCTTCATCCTCGCCCGGTCGACCGCCGGCGCGGGGCGCGCCTCGTACGAGCCGTTCATGCAGCGGATGAAGGAGCTGGGTGCGCAGGGTGTGGTGCTCGCCGGCGATCCGGGCGAGGGAGACGTCCTGGGCGGAGTGCGGCCTCGGGCGATGCCTGCGGGTCGGGGCGTCTTTGTCTCTCGTAAGCGCGGAAAGCCATTGGTTCAGACCGGGTTGATGAGTGTGGAGTACTGATGAGTGTGGAGTACTGATGAAGTGCGCGCGAAAGTCTTCGCACTCGACAGCTCCGCGGCGACAGATCTGTTCCATTGGTACGTTGAAGTAGCCCGGCGGCCGTCGGTCCGACGGCCGCGTACACGGGAACAACGGGGAGGATCCGTACGTGGCTTGGGACGAATGGGAGCAGCTGAAGAACCAAGCGGCGCAGAAGCAATCCGCGCGCATGCAGCTCAATCAGCTGCCGGCCGACGGTGGCGGTGGCAGCACCCCGCAGGGTGATCTGACCGTTGACCAAAAAGATCTCGCCGCGATCGGCGACCGGGCGTTCAAGCTGTGGGAAGACTTGGGCCGGTATGGGCGTGACGCCTGGTCCAGCAGCCAGACAGCGGCGTCGGATCTCAAGACCCAGGGCTTCACACTGGGTGGAGCGGTCGACCGCGTGCAGAGCCGCTGGGAAGAACAACTGACGTCGCTCCTCGACGCGTGCGCCCACATCTCCAACCATATGGACTTCACGAAGAAGGTCCATCAGGGCGACGAGTACTACATCGGCGGCCAAATCAGCAGCATCTCCACGCTCGACAAGGGCTTCGACGGGGGGAAGGGGCACTGATGGATCTGGATACGCTCCGTTTTGGGAACTTCGCGTCGCTCAGTACCGCCATAGCCGACTGGACTCGGGTTGTGGGGAACCTGGAGACCCTTGAGAAGAACGCCCGTGAGGGACTCAAAGGCCTGGCGGACAAGGCCAATTGGGCCGGTGTGAACGCCACTGTCTCGCGCGAGTTCATCACCAAGACGGCGGGCGAGTTCACTGACGCCCACACCGAGGCCAGCACCATCCGCAACATCCTCAAGGACACTCACGAGGAGCTCGTCAGCTACCACGAGCAGCTCAACGAGGCGATATCGCGCGGGCTCAAGAAGAACCTCACCGTGATGGACACCGGCAACGGCTCCTTCACCGTCACCATGAACATCCATCCCGATCGTGCGGCCAGGGGAACCACGGTCCCTGATCACAGCGAACAGGATGTGACCGAGCTGCGCGATGACGTCCAGCGCATTCTCGGCAGAGCCACACACAGCGACGAGACCGCGTCCGAGGCGCTGCGCGCAATCGTCGAGCAAGCCGAGTACGGGTTCTCCGGCGCCTCCTACGGCGACAGGGATTCGGCGACCAAGGCCCTGGAGGACGCCGAGAAGTACGCGAATCTCATCAAGAACAAGGGAGATTCGATGTCTCCCCAGGAGTTTGACGAACTCAACCGGAATCTCGCCGGCTACAAGAACGACCCGCTCTTCCAGGAGAGGTTCGCCACCACCCTCGGCCCGAAGGGGACGTTGGATTTCTGGGCCGACCTCTCCGATCCCTCGGACGGCGGCGATCTGCAGCGGGCGCGCCTCGATCAGCTCGGCGAATTCCAGAAGAATCTCAGTCTCACTCTCGCAGGAGCGACACAGTCGGATTCCCCCGCGATGCGGCACTGGGAGGACGACATGGTCCAGTTGGGTGACGATCGCATCCAGACCCGTGGAACACAGGTCTACGGTTTCCAGCTGATGAGCAACCTCATGCGAGTCGGGGACTACAACGACTCGTTCTTGAACAAGTACGGTGACGCCCTGGTGTCGACCGAGAAGAAGATGAAGCTACCGGACCACTACTGGAACGGTGGCGTGGGCGGACCCGCCATGCCCAAGATGAACTTCATGGGCGACGAGTTCGGCCGGGATCCGATGACCGGATTCATGACAGCTCTCTCGAACAGCCCTGACGCGGCCACCGACTTCTTCAACAGGACGGATCCCCAGGACAACGCCGAGTGGGTCCTCAAGGATCGCCCCACATTCGACGACACCCCCCTGAACAGCAACGATGGAAACCAGTCGCGTGACGCGACAGGGAATGCCCTCGTCGCCGCCGCCACGGGCGTCAATCCCAACGACCCCCACGCCGTTCCCGTGGAGCACACGGCCGAGAACCGGCACGTCCTCGATCGCTCACTGAAGATCATCTCGGGTGTGGGCGACGACTTCGCTCCCGAGATGCGCGATGACATGGCCAAAGTGCTGGTGAACTACGGCGACGAGGTCAATCACACCGCGAGTTCCCTCGCGGACGATCACGGCGACCCGAGACAGCTCGATCGACATCAGCTGTTGGAAGTGACGAAGCAGGTGTCACGTGATCAGAACGCCTACGGAATACTCAACGACGGCCTGAACCGGGAGATGGTGCGCGACATCTACACGGACCGTCCGAGCGACCCGAAGGAAACGCTGCTCCGGGCAGGCCACACCGTCGGATTCCTCGAAGAAGCCCGCTATGAGGCCCTCAAGACGGACAAGCACGACCCTTCGTGGGACGCCAAGTGGCTGTATCACGGCTTCGGTGGTGCCGTGAACTTCATCCCGGTGGTCGGTGATGCCGCGCAGCGAGGCGTCGACGCCCTTGCCTACCAATGGCAATTGGACGAGCAAGCACGCATCAACGAGGAGACCGCCCGACAGAACGGCGAAGTCTTCACCGCGCGGGAGAACCAACTGCAGAAGCTGGCCGACCTGTGGATGGACGCCAACCCGAACCACGGCAACAACAACAGGTACACGATTACATCGGAGATCAACGGCGCCGCCTTCGACGGCAATGGCCGTGCTCAGGGACTGGCAGGCGATCAGTGAACAACGGTACTTCTCTGCTTCCGGGTCGGCTCGCGGCACGTACGGGAAGATCTCAGCGCTGTACGCGAAGTGTCGCCGCCGCTGCTGCTGTGACCGTAGTCCTTCTGACGGCGACAGCTTGTTCGGGATCTCGCGACTACGCGGTCCCGGACAAGGCATGCGGTGTGACCGTCGATTCCGACTCGCTGTCCCCCCTCCTTCCGAACGGGAAGAAACTCACCGAGAAGTCGTACGACGCCGGCCCGGAGAGTCCCCGTTGCCGTCTGCTGGTGGACCAGAAGCTGGTCGTCTATCTTTCGGGAGATGTCGTTGCCGGCGACACCGATCCCATCAAGGTCCAGGATCGGGCACTCGTACGCCTGGGGAGTCCCGAGGCTGCCGACATCGGCGACGAGGCCGTGATCGCCGACCGTGGAGCAATGGCGGTCGCCGGCTGCGCCTACAAGGGAAAGCAGCAAAAGTTCGCCGTGCTGGTTCAGCTGCAGAAGAACGTTCCTGAGAAGGTTTCGGAACGGCGCGATGCCCTGCGCTCCTTCCTCCGTTCCTATTTCCCGAAGGCCATGGAGAAGCAGGGCTGCCAGTAGCGCAGCGCGCGGAATGCCGCGAGTGTCCGGCTGTGTCCGTGTCAGCGCCCGTGGCTGCCGACGCGGGCGTCAGCGATAACGGATGACGTGCAGACCACGGATTCCGACCTGATCGAACTCCACGGCAGAATCCGTGGAACCGTCGACCAGCATCACGCCGTGCGCGGTGTGCACCGCGTTCAACAGTCGGCCGACAGACTCCCGGCCGCTCGCGTCGACGCGACGGACCCAGATCACGGCTCGGGCCTCGACCGGGAAACCCGAGAGTTCGTCCATCACCGTTGCCCAGTCCGCGTGTTCGGTCGCGGAGAGCACGGACCCCAGGCCGGACAGGGTGGGTTCGAACCATGCCGCGTGACCGGGAGGCGGCGAGACGGGGAATCCCGCGGATCCGGGAGTCTCGCCGGCGTCCCAGCGTCGCAGCCAGGTCCATGGGTCGGAGTTGGGAAGGCCGAACGGAGCGGTTGCTTCCCTGGGTACGACCAGCGTGGCGTCGAGCATGGCGTCCTGCCAGCGTCCGTCGCGCAGATGGCGTTTTGTGTTGCACGCGAAGACCCAGCCTCGCCGGATCTCGTCCTGCGGGGCGGGATCGACCAGTTCGGCCTCTCCGTGATACGCCTGGTCCAGCCAGAGTTGCGCCTTGCGGAGCGCGGACGAGTAGTCGTGTGCCTCCGCTTCCCAGGGCCGGCGCGGGGGCTGTGCCCGAGGTACGGCCCGCATGAGGACCAAGTCGCGCAGCGCGTCGGACGGGTCGAGCTTCGCCAGACCCCCTACCTGGGCGTCCAGGAACACGACCTGGCCCTTGTGGTTGTGCGCGTACAGCAGATTGCCGGTCGCCTCGGCGCCGCCCAGTTCCCGGCGGACCCAGACCAGGCCTCGGGTGTCCGGGCCCGGTTCGGCCACCGCCCTGATCACCGAGTCCCAGTCGCTCACCGCCACCTGCTCGAAGGCGGGGAAGTAGCGCCGCGTGAGCCTGGCCCACCAGCCGGGGGCCTCGTCCGACGGCTGCCAGGGCAACGGGGTCGACTGAGCACCGTCGATGGCGGAGTGCACGGTCACCACGCAACCGCGTGCGTTGATCCTCCGGGCCTGGTCGGCGACCCTCGCGGCCGTTTTCTGCCCGTCGGCCGGGTCCAGGTCCGCGAGGGGATCGCTGGCCGACGGGTGGAACGGCGAACTCCCGTCCTTCGGGACCACGACCGAGGCCGCCAGCATGGGGGTGGCGGGGTAGCCCGGTTGGTTCAGGGTGCGGCAGGCGAACATCCAGGCGGTGGGGGTCTCGTGCACCGGATGGGGGACAGACAGTTCGACGAGGCCGCGGTAGGTGTGGGCCAGCCAGACCGCGGCCCACTGGTCGGGGTGGTCCATGTCAGTAACCCCCGGAGCGCCGGTCGACGCTCGGCCAGTCGCCCACCTCGCGTCGGCGCATGTACTCCGCCACGGGAAGTGCGGTCGGCGGCCAATGCGCCGCCTCACCATGGTGTGGCACGACGACGACGGAGGTGAACGGCGCATCCACGGGATTCCCCGTCTCGAGGTGCTCCTTCCAGTCGAACCGAATGGCCCAGCCGAAGCCGTATTCCTCGCACTTGTCCGGGAGCATCACCAAGGAAGCCACCTTGTCCGGATACATCGCCTTGACGAATTCGGCGGCCAATTCGACTGCTTCGGACTTGCTCAACATTTACTTGACTCCGTCGCGATATGGAATATGGCCGATCGACGACACATTCTTTTCGAGTACTCCCAGGGTCCCGGACTGGCCGTCGAGGAAAACCACTCCGTGCGGGGTGTTCACCGCGTTGAACACATGCGCCGAACCATCGGGACGGCTGATGTACATGACGCTCCTCGAACCCTCGCCCCTGGCCTGCAGGTCGCGAATGACGTCATCGTAACTGTTGACCATGTCGTAGTGGCCCTTGGGCCTGTCCTTCAGCCCGAGCACCTCCGGCGGCACGTGATCGGGACTCTGCTTCGGGGCCGCCCCGACCTGTTCGCCGTCCAGGTTCCTGTTCACGGCATCCACATTGTGACTGCAGTTCTGGGTGTAGCCGGGATGTCCCGTCCGATTGACGTCCTTGAGCCAGGGAAACTGATCGTCGGTGAATTCCTGGGCGAGTTTCGGATCCACCGAGTCGGCGTGGATCGCCTTCTCGGACACATGGTCCGTGCTGCGGGCGAGATTGCTCCAGTCCTTCGGCGCGGCGGCGAGCTCGTCGCCGTACTTCAGCCCGTTGGTGGCCATGTTCGCCGCACCGGTCTCCACCCCCTCCCTGACCGCGGTCCGCAGACCTCCTACCGCCAGCCCCGCGCCGTCGGTGCCGATGAGCTGAGGAACGAGCCTGCCGAGGGCTTCCGAGGGGTCCTTCTTGAAGCTGTCGATGAGGGCTTCGGGAACGCGCTCCGGGTGCGCGGCCGTCGAGACCAGACCGGACAGGGTCATGCTGACGTGCTGCAGGTAATCGGCTGGGTGAGTGATGTTGTAAGGGTCCTGGGGGTTCAGACCGCGGACAAAGTTGATCAGGCCCGCGCTCCCCTTGATCACTCCGCCTGTGAAGTGGAGGACCTCGGTGTTGACCGCGCCGTAGCCGTCGAGCGCGTCGGACTCCAGCCGGTCGAGCGGCGGCGGCTCGGCCGGGGCGTGCTTCAGGGCCGCGGTGACGGCCTGCGTGGCGACACGACCGGCTTCGTCCCGCTGGCGGCGCGCGTCCGCCAGGATCTGGCGGGCGCTCTGGATGTCGCTGCGGCCGGGGTCCTTGAACTGCTCCAGAGGGGGTCCGGGGTCCTTGTCCGCTTTGATCGCGGCGTTGTACGCGTCGACGCGCTTGTTGTAGGCCTCCACCGCCTGCTCGGAGGCCTTCTTGCCCTTCTTGTAGAGGTCGATGGCCTCTTGGGCCTGAGCCTGCGCCCACTTGACCGTGTCCGCGTAGCCGTCCAGCGCCTGGCCGGCGGCCTCGCAGGCGTCCGCGGCGTGCAGCCACTTGGGGGGATGCATGGCGAACTTCTCGCGGAAGGTGTCGGCGGACTCGCCCTTCCAGTGCGAGGAGTCCAGCGAGCGCATTCCCTGGCCGACCGAGTCGAAGGCGGTGTGAAAGCCCGTCAGGTGCTTGGCGGCGGCCCGGATGGACGCCGGATTGCCGTGCACCAGCTCGTTCGCCTGGTCGGTCTCACCGAGCTGCTGCTCTCCGACGCTCGCGCCCAGGTCGGAGGCGATGTTGTCGCCGAGGTCCTCGACCTTGTCGGCCCATCCGTCGGCCCCGACGGCCTGCAGACCGTCCCCGACCTTGTGGGCGCCCCACTCGACGCCCTCACCGACGAGCTTCTTGCCCGCGTCGACGCCGTCCTCAAGCTTGCCCAGCCCGGCGTTGACCAGATCCCCGAGCCCCATCAGCCGCCGCTCCCGCCCTGCTGTGCCTGCTGTTGAGCCGCCGCCTGGGCCCGTTCCTCGGGCGACGGGCCGAAGGTGTCGTCGAGCACCTGGTTGTACTCGCTGTCGCTCACCCCGAACGCGCCGTGCAGGTTCTCAGGGTTCAGTCCCATCGGCCCCAGCGTGTGCGAGGTCATCACGTCCCGGCCGGCGTCCTTCCAGCCCTGCTCGCTGTTCTGCAGGGCCCGATCGAAGGACTCCTTGCTGTAGTCGGCGTGCGCGAGCGCGTTGTTCTGGGCCAGCTCGCCCCAGCTCATCCGCGTGATCTCGTCCTCGGAGGCGTTCGGGTTGCCCATCAGCGAGTTCGCGCCGATCTTCAGCGTGCCCTGGACGTACTGGTCGGTCTCGTACAAGGTGCCGGCCGAAAGACCCACGGCCTGGGCGAAGTGGTTGCCCTCTCCCACCAACGCCCGCACACCCCATTCCCAACGCTCGCAGAACGACTTGAAGGCCGACGTCAATCCGTCGTGGCCCAGTTCCAGACCGGACAGTTCCAGGTTGGAGAACCCTCGGCCGAACCCGGCCGCGCTGTCGATGCCTATTCCCTTGAGCTCGCTCAGGGTCAGCGTGATGCCCTGCGCGATCTCGTTCAGCCCGGTCGCCTTGATGTCCTTGCCGCCGCCGTTGTTCACCACGGTCGTTCACCGCTTCCGTTCGCTTCGGCGTCCACCGCAGCCGCGTCCGGCACGATGCCCACCACCGGCGGCAGGAGCACGCCGTCGTCGCCACTGCCCACGTCCAGGGCGACACCGCACGGCACGCCCATTGCCGGGATCACCACGTCCAGCAGGCGCCACCCCCGCACCGCCATGAAGTCTCGCCGGGCCTTCGGGGCGCCCTGCGCCTCGTCGAACCTGGCGGCGGCCGACTCGTCGGTGAAGACATGGATCCACCGCACGCCGCCGAAGTCGGCCGTGAGGAATCCCCGGCCGCCGCCGTCGAGCGGAACGAGGGGGACCAGGACGGTGGTGTCCTGGAAGCGGTCGATCGTGTGCCTGATCCGGTCCATCCGCCGCGCTGCCCCGAGTCCGTCGGGTGCGGCCGTGTCGGAGTGGACGGGGCCGGTGACTGCCTCGGCCTCCGGGGAGTCGCCCGTGAGATGCGCCTCCGGCTGCCGCCGGGCGTCCCCGGGCTCTTCGGCGGTGCCTTTCCGCAGGGCGCCGGTCACATGGTCCGGGCCGGGTTCGGCGCGCTCAGCGGCTTGCTTCTTCAGTTGCTCCCACTCGTCCCAAACCACGTGTGGATCCTCATGACGTTTCGAAGGTGACGGTCTGTCTGGACGGGGCCTCGATGACGCAACGCGGGGTGGGCACCTCCCGTGCGTGCCCACCCCGGTGCCTTTGAGCCAGCCCGCCTCATTCGAAGAAGCTGGCTGCCTTCTTGTCGCCACCGCGGTAGTCGCCGCCGGCCTGGTGCACCTTTTGCGTGATGGAGAGCAGTGCCTGGTGGATGGCGCTGGTGTGGTTGTCCCACTCCCTCGACTTCCGCTGGAAGGCGTCGTAGGCGTCGCCGGCCCAGCCCTCTGCCGCGTTGTGTACGCCCTGCTTCAGCTCGGTGAGATCGCTCTCGAGTTGCTTGGCCAGGCCGCCGAGTTCAGTGGCGAGCGCGTCCAGGACGCCGTACTTGACGGCAAGATCCTGGAGGTGTGGCGTGCCGGTCATATTTCCTCATCTCCTTGACGATGTGAGAGGGACCTCACGGTCCGGGGGCGCGACTCGGGCCCGTCAGTAAAGGTTGAGCGCCGACGTCTTCGCACCGGCGTCCACTTCGATGCTGGAGATCGTGGAGTGGAGTTCGTCCTCGAGCTTGTTCTTGTCCTGCTTGGTGAGCTGGATTCCATTCAGGAAGTCGTCGAGCATGCGCCCGATCCCGGCCATGTGCTCGTTGATTTCGTGCTGCTTGGTCTTGAACGCGTTGGCGCCGAAGCCCGTCCAGTTGGCCTCGATCATGTCGATGCATCCCTGGAGCTTCTGCAGGTGCTTCTTGACGTTGTCGTACCGGTCGATGACGTTCGTCTGGAGCTTTTGTACGTGTGCGTCATCTAGCTTGCGGCCGTCAGCCATCTCGGCGCTGCCTTTCGTGAGAAGGATGGTGTTCCTGGCGCTACACCGGGTGGTGAGGCGCCCGTTCATCGCGCGGCCCGTTGTCCATCACGGGTGGTGGGCCATGAAAGTCATACGCCTCGCCGTGAGCGAATCACCGCGAAGGCCCCGCCGCCGATCACCACGACCGCCGCCGCGGCTCCGAGAGCGACCCACAGCGTGGTGTTGCCGGAGGAATCCGAGCTTGATCCTGCCGCTGAAGTCCGGGCGTTAGAAGTGGAGTTCGAGGCTTGTGACGAGGTTGATGCGGAAGCGGAGGGCGAAGCGCCGACGGACAGGCCGGGCGTCTGCTTGTTCGTGACGGGGTCGACGTCGGCGGCTCCGGGAACCCCCTTGCCCTTCAGGAGAACCTGCGCAGGACGGATCGTGCCGTAGCCGAGGTACCGGCTCGGGGTGCTCTTCGGCCAGTCCCGGCCCGCTGTGTCGATCATCACGCGGAGGACCTGGTTGGCGGTCCACTTGGGGTGGGCGGCCCAGATGAGGGCTGCGGCACCGGAGGTGATGGCGGTGGCTTGGCTGGTGCCATTGCTCTGGGGGCAGTAGGACTTGAAGGTCTTGTCACACCAGGTCGGTACGTCCACGCCCGGCGAGGCAAGGTCCACGTACGCGCCGTCCTGCGAGAACTTGGCTACCTCGCCCTTTTCGTTGATCGCCGAGACTCCGACCACGCCGGGGTATTTGGCGGGATAGCCGATGTAGTTCTTTGCGATATCGGCGCTGTTACCCACACCGGCGATGAGCAGCTTTCCCTTGCTCTCTGCATACTGCACGGCTTCACGTTCACCGTCGTCCTCAGAATACGTACCGAACGACATATTGATGATCTTTGCGTCGGAATCGGCAGCCGCTCGGATGGCCTTCGCGGAAGTGTCGCCCTGCTCTTCGCCCTTCTTGCCGATGCCGAGGAGCACCGTGCGGATCGGGATGATCTTGGCTCCGGGTGCGACGCCCTTGATCCCGCCACCACTGCCAGTCCCTGCGATCAACTCAGCCATCGACGTGCCGTGACCGGTGTAGTCGTCCGTTTCATCGCCGGTGGTTCCTGTGGCGTCGACTCCAGGCAGCACCTGGCCCTTCAACGAATTCGTGTCCGGGTTCACGCCAGTGTCGACCACCGCGACCGAAATACCCTTGCCCGTGCTGACTTTCCACAGCCCCTGGGCGTTCATCGCGTCCAAGTACCACTGCTGCGACTGGATGTCGTCGGCAGCCGCGGCGGGGGCCGGCCCAACGGACATGACGGCCAGAGCACCCAGCGTCGCGCCCACGGTGGTCACATGTCTCCGGGCATGCCTGGCCCACAGCGCGGCCCGCATTCGGCGTACGCCAGTCCCTGACTTCATGCTTGTGTACGTCCTCGGTCGTTTCGGTCAGTCGGTCGCAGACGGCGCATCGCCGCGCCGCTCGTCGTCACGTGAGCGCTTCTTGTCCTCGGCAGAGTGCTGTTGACGCTGCGTTCTCCCGCCGGCGGCACGATCAGGGCTGCGGCCTTCCGCGGAACCGGACACCAGGCCAGAACCACCGGACGCGGCTCCATTGCCCCTGCCGCCGGCCCGGCTAGCGGGCGCGCCGGCCACACTGTCCGCACTTCCTGGAGACCGGCGCTGAGACTGTCCCTGCCCCGTGCCCGACGCCGGGTTGTTCGCACCGATCACTCCGCGCTGCCCCGGCCTTTCACCCGCTGCGCGAGCGCCGGTCGTGCCCTCGCCGCCGATGACCGTGCCGCGTGGAACCCTGGCGCCGGTCGCCCTCGGGCCGACTTCAGAAGTGGGCCTGCCACCGACCACGCCACCCGTACGCGCAGCGCCCGTGGCTCCGGGGCCGGTCCGCGCCGCAGGCTGACCGGGCACGCCGCCCACCCGCCCGCCC
>LRTP01000248.1 GCA_001550305.1 Streptomyces diastatochromogenes | reverse complement strand
GGCCGCCTCACGGGCGGCGCTCAGCGCGGCCTCCGCCTCGGACAGCGCCCGCTTGGCCGCCTCGTGGCGCTCCGTCAGTTCCGCGTCGCCCGCGTCCAGGCCGTCGACCTCGGCCTTCAGCTGCTCGTACTCCTCCTGCGCGGCGAACGCCCGCTCCTGGGCCTCGTCCCGGGCGACGGCGAGCCGGTCGATCTCGGCCTGGGCGGAGGCGGCCCGCGAACGGGCGGCGTTGACCTGGCCGTTGAGGCGGGCCAGGCCCTCACGGCGGTCGGCGATGGCGCGGGCCACGTCCTTGAGGCGGCGCTCCTCGACGGCGAGCTCGCGCTCCAGTTCGGCCCGGTGCGCGACCGTGTCCTCCAAGGCGTGCTCGGCCGCCTCCAGGGCCGCTTCGAGCTCGGCCTCCTGTTCACGGATCCGCGCCGCCTCGCGCTCCATGTCCTCGGGGTCCCGCCCGCGCCGCTCCTCGGCGGGCGCCGAAGTGGCGCTCTTCACCCGCGCGTCGGCCAGCGAGATCGTGCCGCGCACCCGCTCGGCGAGCTGCGAGAGCTCGTACCAGGTCTGCTGGGCGCGCTGGAGCCGGGGCGTGAGCTGCCGGACCTCGTCCTCCAGGAGCGCCTCCCGCTGGAGCGCCTTCTTCAGTTCGGCCTCGGCGCTTTCCTTGCGTTGCTTGAGCGCGGCCTCGTCGGCGATCTCGGACTGGAGCGCCTGCCGCAGTCGTACGAGATCGTCGGCGAGGAGGCGCAGGCGGGCGTCGCGCAGGTCGGCCTGGATGACGGCGGCGCGACGGGCGACGGCGGCCTGCCGCCCCAGTGGCTTGAGCTGGCGGCGCAGTTCGTCGGTGAGGTCCTGGACGCGGGCCAGGTTCGCCTGCATCGCGTCCAGTTTCCGCAGCGCCTTCTCCTTGCGCTTGCGGTGCTTGAGGACGCCCGCCGCCTCCTCGATGAACGCGCGGCGGCCCATCGGGTCGGCGTGCAGGACGGAGTCGAGCTGGCCCTGCCCGACGATGACGTGCATCTCGCGGCCGATGCCGGAGTCGGACAGCAGTTCCTGGATGTCGAGGAGACGGCAGGTGTCACCGTTGATCTGGTACTCGCTGCCGCCGTTGCGGAACATGATCCGCGTGATGGTGACCTCGGCGTACTCGATGGGCAGCGCGCCGTCGGAGTTGTCGATGGTCAGGGACACCTCGGCCCGGCCGAGCGGCGGCCGCCCGGTGGTGCCGGCGAAGATGACGTCCTCCATCTTGCCGCCGCGCAGCGACTTGGCCCCCTGCTCACCCATGACCCAGCTCAGGGCGTCCACGACATTGGACTTGCCCGAACCATTGGGGCCCACGACACAGGTGATGCCCGGCTCGAACCGCAGCGTGGTCGCCGAGGCGAACGACTTGAACCCGCGCAGGGTCAGGGCCTTGAGGTGCACGCCGCCGGACTCTACCTTTCGGGCCGGTCTCACTCCATGAACCCGCGGTTTCACCCATGAACGTGCAGGGCACACCAGACGTTAAAGAGAGCGGGAGGGCACACGGGGGAAAGAAGAAGGGACGCCGAAGAGGCGTCCCTTGCAATTCTGACAGCTGACAACTTAGCGGTTGACACGGGCAACCCAACCACTGCTGTCGTAGTGCGGTGCAGTGATCAGGTGAGCGCAGGCTCCGCCTGGGGTACGTCGATGCTCTCGAGAAGCGAGTCGTGAGAAGCGGCAGCCGCGAGCGCGTCGTTCTCGGCCTGAATCCGTACGAGCTCGGATTCGAGGTCCTGTACACGCTGCTGGAGCCGTCGCATCTCGGCGATGAGTCGCGGGTCGGAACCGCCGACGTAACCGAGAAGCGCCTTTGCCATGATGGATGGTCCTCCACACTGAGTGACCGACCGAAGCGGTGTGGGTCGTGAGGGAATCGCACCCGCGATGCTTGACACTTACTAAATTTTTGCTGCGGTTCCACATGCCAAACAGCTAAGGTGCGCGGGGCTTTCAGCGTCTCACCAAAAAGTTTGACGGTCAACACGATCACGCCCCGTATTGGCGGGCAACCCGCTGTCGCGCAGCCCTTCGGACGGCTGCGCTGCGACTCCTGCGAGACCCGGGGGGCGTGGAGATCATCCTTCTCTGCGGAGCCTGCCACGCCGAGCCGTTCTTGGCAACCACCAGGTCATTTCTGCTTCTGGCAGGTGCCGGTGGCATGCCATACCGCTTCCGCCAGGGCCGTTGCGCACGTCGCCGTCACCGGATCGCGAAGCCGTCGTAGATCCCCCGGGGCGTGTCCCAGATCTCAGTGACTCCGTCCACACGCCCGGGTGTGTCGTCCCCCTGGAGCCAGTCGAGCAGACCCTGGCATCCGGCCCGGGTTCCTTCCGCGACCACCTGGACCCGTCCGTCGTCCAGATTGAGAGCAAAGCCACTCAGGCCGCCGATCTCCAGCGCCTTGGCCCGCGTGAACCAGCGGAAACCCACACCTTGGACACGTCCGCGTACCCAAACGACCAGCCGCACAACCTCGTTCATGGGTGCACGCTAACCGGACAAAGTCTCTCGCAGCACTTCCTCCCCTCCCGCCATGCGGTACCGTCCCGACCCAATGAGTCTCATATGAAACTCACTCTTTCGAGTGAGGGACGCTGACCAAGAACGAGGAAGGCCAGGAGATGGGACGCCACGGACGCTCCGCCGTCGGCCGCGCCGCCACGGGCCGCGCCACGGGGGTTACGGAGAACCACGGACCCCTTACGGAAAGTTACGGCCCGGAGAACCTGTACGGCTACGCCGCCGTCGCCGACCTCCCGCCGACCGCCGCCGCCCGCTCGCACCGCAAGCGGAAGACCGCGACGCCGGTACGCACCGGTCTGCTCGGCGTCTCCGCGGCCGTGGCACTGGGCACCGTGGCCGTCGCGTCCGGCGTGCTGCCCGGCACCGAGAACTACTCGCTCGGTGGTGGCAGCAACAACTCCGACAGCGTGCAGGCCGTGGGGTCCCCGTCCAGCCAGGAGACCCAGCAGGGCGGTACGTCGGGCAGCGCGAGCGCGGACGGCCGCGGGGGCACCTCGACGAGCCGTGACGCCGACCGCACCGCGTCGCCCTCGGCTTCGGCACCGGCGTCGACCGCTCCCGTGACCTCGCCGGCCGCGCCGACGACGGCGCCCTCCCAGGCACCCATCACCACCAAGCCGGGCAAGTCCGCCAACGGGAACAAGCCCGCGACTCCGCCCGGTCAGGCCTCGAAGACCAAGGCGCCCAAGACCACCGCCCCGGTCGACGTCTCCGCCGTAACGGCGGCCGAGAACGAGGTGCTCAAGCTGGTCAACGACGAGCGGGCCAAGGTCGGCTGCAGTCCGGTGGCGGCGAACAGCGCCCTGTCCGACCTCGCCCAGGCCTTCAGCGAGGACATGGCCGCGCGCGACTTCTTCGACCACACCGACCCGAGCGGGCTCAGCCCCTGGGACCGGGCGGCCAAGGCCGGGATCACCAGCCTCGGCGGCGAGAACATAGCCCGCGGCCAGGCCGACGCCGCCGCCGTCATGGAGGCCTGGATGAACAGCCCCGGCCACCGCGCCAACATTCTCAACTGCGACTTCAAGACCCTGGGCGTGGGTGTGCACCTCGGCACCGGCGGCCCCTGGTGGACGCAGGACTTCGGCTACTGAGATAGCCGCAGGTCAGCGCCTTATTCACTGCCCTGGGCCGTCTCGGGGCCGTCATCCGCAGGTTCACCGTCTCTGAAGACGCGATCGACGGCGGCCCGGGTACGGGTCCCGCTCGACGGCATCAGATGCGTGTACGTACGCAGCGTGAAGCCGGGATCATGGTGTCCCAGGTACTCGCTGAGCGCCTTGATGCTCTCCCCCGCATCAAGCCCCGGCTGCGCTCCGCTCCGCCGGGCGCGCTACCGGCACCGCTCGGGGCGCCGCTCCTGCCTTCGGCCCGCTCCGCCCCGGCTGCGCCTCCGCGCGCCCACAGGTGGATAGGGCCGACAGCCATGAGTCGATCACTGCATAGCGCGGCCAACGGTCAAGGCCATGCCTCCGGCGGGGGATCGGCCGGCACCGGGATGGAGGGGGCGCCGTTCCCGGCCGCGGGCACATCGTGGCGAGCGTAGTGGGAGCTGGGGCGGGTGGTGGGTTGATGCGGATCACGCCTGTCGCTGAGGAAGCATCCTCACTGTCACACCCGAAAGAGTGATGCTGTCGAGCAGGTCTATCGATAAAGCAGGAAAAACTTAATATCGACCGAAAATGCGGTCATGAAGCTTCTTCTGCGAAGAAATAGCGGCACTTCGGGTGGTCGCACGCGCCGTTCGGCGCGTGGGTCTGTCTGGCATGTGTGTACGACGGTTGCCGCGTTGTGCACAGCCGTCGGCCTGGTTCTGACCTCTCAGGCTGCCCCCACATACGCTGCCCCTCGCTCGCAAGGGGTTGCCGCTACCACAACGGCTCCCGGTACCTGGACGGTCACCGGGTCCATGCACGACGCGCGCTTCTCTCCGACCGCAACGCGGCTGCCCAACGGCAAGGTCCTGGTCGCCGGCGGCAGCGGAACCGGCAGCAACCTCGCGTCGGCGGAGTTGTACGACCCCCGCACCGGTAGATGGGCCCTTACGGGGTCCATGCACGACGGTCGCTCCGCAGCGACGGCGGCCCTGCTGCCCAACGGAAAGGTCTTGGTCGCCGGCGGCCTGGGCGACACCGGCATCCTGGCTTCCGCCGAGTTGTACAACCCGCGCACCGGTAGATGGAGCGTCACCGGCTCCATGCACGACGCGCGCTTCGAGGCGGCCACGACACGGCTCTTCGACGGCAAGGTCCTGACCGCGGGCGGATCCGGCGACACCGGCAATCTGGCATCGGCGGAGCTGTACAACTGGCGCACCGGTAAATGGCGCACCACCGGGTCCATGCACAGCGCCCGCTCTCGTCAGACGTTGACGCGGCTGGACGACGGCAGGGTGCTGACCGCGGGTGGGCTGGACAGCAGCTTCAACCCCCAGACGTCGGCGGAGCTGTACAACCCGCGCACCGGCACGTGGCGCACCACCGGATCCATGCACGACGCCCGCTCGCATGCGGTGGCGTCCCTGCTGCCCACCGGCAAGGTCCTGGTCGCGGGCGGCGGCAACAACGACGTCGGCGCCCTGGCGTCCGCAGAGCTGTACAACCCGCGCACCGGCACGTGGCACACCACCGGATCCATGCACGTCGCACGTGACTTCCCGACCGCAACCCTGCTGCTCAACTGTCAGGTTCTGGTCGCCGGCGGCGGCAACGACACCGGCTTCCTGGCGTCCGCGGAGTTGTACAACCCGCGCACCGGCACATGGCACACCACCGGGTCCATGCACAGTGCCCGCTCGGGCGGCACGGCTACGTTGCTGCTCAACGGTAAGGTCCTCGCCGCCGGCGGCTCCGGCCCCCTGTCATCGGCGGAACTGTACAACCCCGCCCGGTTCTAGCACCGCGAGTCGGCCCACCAACCAACCGAGCGAGACAGCCCAGTCACGGGCCGGGCCGTCTCAGTTCCCGTCTCATTCACCCCCGTACAGGGCCGTTCACACCGGACCGTGGGCGAAGCTGGTCCCGGGACCCGGTCAGCCATGAACGCAGGTGAACGGCCCCGTCCGAGGCTCCCGAGGCCATCAACACAGTTGGAAAGCGTGTTGGCCAGGTGATGAGGGGGGTGGGGTCTGGGGCTTGCAACATAGTCCCGAAGTGGCTCCCGGGGACCTTTATGCCCACCCCCCCTTGACCGCGGACCTCGAAGGTTCTCTGACCGGTCTCACTCCGCCAGGCAAGCTAGCAGGGGGGACTGACAACGGGACGGCGGCCGGGAGTTGCGGTACAGCAGAGAAGTACAGCAACCCCAGCAACCGGCAGTACCCCGCAGCGGCCGCCATGGGCTTCCGGACAGCCTGTATGGCCTTCAATGACCGATCTCTGTAGAGCTACGGATCAGAAGTTCCCCGTGCCACACCCGTGCCAGATCCGGAGGGGAACCCCGGGGAACGGCAGTGGCCGGCGGGTGAGTGCCCCTCGATCGACCCACCTGGACAGTTCGCAGGCCAGAGGGGCACTCGCCTCACCTCGCTCCTTAAAGCGGCGGCCCGCGTGGCCCTCTCTACGCCTGTCGAAGAAACTCCAGGTCAGAGCGCTTCTTTCGACGGCGTGACCGGCTCGCCGGACTTACGTACTACAGGCAGCACTCCAACGAAGGTTCACCTATAGGTTGATGTAGATCCGGCGCTCTCCGGAAGCCTGGCGCTCACGGCATGACCCGAAAGACGGGGCCTGCGAGCCAGGACCGACTCACCGGGCGGCCGGCTCCGGGGCCGAGACGGCGGGGCTGCGGGAATCGGCGAGACGGGTCTTCAGAGTCTGGGCGCCGAGGGCGAGGCAGACCCCGAGCAGCAGGACGTAGAACACGCCGATCTTGCGCAGGTCGTCGAGGAAGTACCACACCGACGTCAGCCCCGTGAACCAGAACGCCATCAGTGCGAACCCGCCCGTGCGCTCGTCTCGGTAGCCGGCGGTCAGGCACGCCCCGGCGACGAGCCCCAGCAGCAGGGCGATGACGACGTACCGCGTCTCCCAGCCCATATTGGCGCGGGAGAACTCCGACCACACCGCCACGGCCTCCGCCACCGGAGCCCAGGCCACGGCACACGCCAGGCGGGCCGACCACAGCAGCAGTACACACCCCGCGAGGCCGCTGAGCAGCGCGACCAGAGGGAAGTGCTCAGTGGCGATCATCTCGGACCGCGACACCACCACCGCGAGGGTGCCTCCGAGGAGTGCGACCATCCCCTCCGGCGTGGGCTGGAACACCACCCGGCCCAGGGACCTGATCCCATCCGATCGCCTCGCAGCCCGGTCGTGTCGCGGAGCCTCTGCCGGCTCGGGCCGGTCCGCCTGAGCACGGGGATCCATGGCGGTCGGGGTCGGCATCGCGGGCGCCGTGGGTATCTGCGCGTACTCCGCGACTCGATCCAGTTCCGCCTTCATCTCCGCCGCGTCAGCGAACCGGTCCTCCCGGCGCTTGTGCAGCGCCCGCAGCACGACCGCGTCCACGCCTGGCGGCAGTCCCGGGCGCAGCCGCGACGGTGGTACAGGTTCCTGCGCCAGGTGCTGGTGCATCACCGAGAACGGCGACTCCCCGGTGTACGGAGGGCGGCCGGTCAGCAACTCGTACAGCAGGCAGCCCACCGCGTACAGGTCCGTCCGGTGGTCCGTGTCGCGGCCTTCGATCTGCTCCGGCGCCAGATAGGCGGGCGTACCGACTGCCACGCCCGTCCCGGTCAATCGGGTCGCCATCTCGCTGAGCGCCTTCGCGATACCGAAGTCGAGGACTTTGGCTATCCCGGCCCGGGTGAACATGACGTTCGCCGGCTTGATGTCCCGGTGCACTATGCCGTGGCCGTGGCTGTGCCGCAGGGCCTCAAGCACCTGCCCCGCCGCGTCGACCGCCTGCTCGGTCGGCAGCGGTCCGTCTCCCAGTACCTGGGCGAGGGTCCGACCCTCGACGTACTCCATGACCAGATACGGCACGGCGAAGCCGTCCACCGCGTCCTCGCCCACGTCGTACACGGTCGCTACGCCGGGATGGTTGAGCGCGGCGGCCGCGTGTGCCTCGCGCTGGAACCGGGCGAGGAACTGCGGCTGCCGCACCAGCTCGGCGGAGAGCGTCTTGACCGCGACGGTACGGCGCAGGCGGTGGTCAACGGCCCGGTGCACCGTGCCCATCCCACCCTGGCCAAGCTGCTCCACCAGCTCGTACCGCTGCCCCAGCGTCCTGTGCTCCACCGCGTTCCCCCAACGGGCCGTCCACGTCCTCTGCGTGTCGACGCCGGCAGTCCGCGGTTCGCAGATCGCGTTCGACACATGGAAGGAGACGCTGGACGCCGGGTACCGTTCCCATCGGATGACGTGATCAGAGCCTCATACGCAGGCGACCACGAGGCACAGGCCTCTTACAGCGCATCTTTCGATGGTGTGATCGGCGTGCCAGACTTACGGCATGGGGGCAAAACAGACCACGGGAAGTTGATCCACTCACCGTTGGACAGCACCCCGCCCGCCTCGGACGACCGACTGACCTGCCGAGCAGATCCCAGACCGTCCAGCCCGCAGTTCGCATCGAGGGGCACGCACCACAGCACCCCCGCTCGGGCCGTCTCTGGGCCGTACGGGGGTGCTCGACAACAACCAACGCTGACAACCGTCGACAGCTAAGTCGCAGGTCGCGGCGTTGGTCGATTACATGACCGCAGGTCACAGACCCGGCCCGTCACTTCTTCGGCTACTAGCCGACGGCCCACCTCTCACGACACGACGAAGCCGCGCCCCTCGCTGAACGATGGGGGCGCGGCTTTGTCGTGCGGGCGTGTGGGCCTGTGCCGACGTGCGGGGGTACCGGCGGCTTCGTCGTGTGTGCACAGGAACGTGGTGCGGGGGCGTAAAGGCTTGCGTAAACGCTTACGCAAGCCTCTGCGTGAACGTCGACACGAGCTCTCTCAAGCCCTCGCGCGACCGTTTCCACCGCCGCGCGCAAGCGTTTACGCGAGCGCTTGCGCAAACGATTGCGTAAGCGTTTACGCCACCGCCCCGGCCACCGCCGCGCGTCCCAGCGCGACCACCCGCGCCGCCTCCGCGACCCGGCGCCCGAGGTGCTCCGCCGTGGCGATGTCGGCCTTGTGAACCGTCTCCGGACCCTCGTCGACATTGGTCTGGGCGGCGGCGCCGGCGAAGACGCCGAGGCGGTTGAGGTCGTGCTCGGAGGCCGAGGAGCTGTTCCAGCCCGGGTGCAGACCGAGGTTGACCCAGTTCATGCCGTGCTGGGCGGCCAGGATCTGGAAGAACTGCAGGGTGTGCAGCTTGTCGCCGCTCTTGGAGCCGGAGTTGGTGAATCCGGCGGCGAGCTTGTCGCGCCAGTCCTGTCCGAACCAGCGCTTCGAGGACGCCTCGGCGAAGACGTGGAAGGCGCCGGAAGCAGTGCCCATGTAGGTGGGCGAGCCGAACACGATCGCGTCCGAGGCGTCGAGCAGTTCCCACTGAGCGTCGGTGATCTCGTCGACGTTGATCAGGTGCGCCTGCGCACCGGCCTCGACGGCACCGGAGCGAACGGCCTCGGCGAGGACGGCGGTGTGGCCGTAGCCGGAGTGGTAGGCGATGGAAACGACAGGGGTATTCGTGGTGCTCACGGTGGGGACTCCTCCAGGTGGTGACAACGAACCAAAGGAAAGCACTAACTTCTAGTTAGTGCAACCCTCTGGTTAGCGCTGCGTCGGAGTATGGTGAGCGCATGGAACCCAGCGTGCAGACCGCCGAGCGCGGTGAGTGTCAGGATCTGCCGTACAACGTGTTCGCACGCAGCTGCCCGTCCCGGGGCACGCTGGAGCACGTCACCGGACGCTGGGGATCACTCACGCTCGGAGCGCTGCACGAGGGCACGTTCCGCTTCAACGAGCTGCGGCGCAGGGTCGACGGCGTCAGCGAGAAGATGCTCTCCCAGACACTGCACGCGCTGGAGCGCGACGGCCTGGTGCACCGCGAGGCGCAGCCCACGAACCCGCCACGCGTCGACTACACCCTCACTCCGCTCGGTCGCGAGGTCTCCGAGCGCCTGCTGAGCCTCATCCACTTCGTCGAGGGCCGCATGGACGATGTCCTGGAGGCCCGCGGGCGCTACGACGAGACTCGCGCGGCTACGGAGTGACGCGCGGCGGGCGTTGGCAGCGCGGGCAGAAGTAGCTGGACCTGTTCATCCAGGCACGCCGTCGCATCGGCGTCCCGCACCGGTGGCAGGGCTCGCCCTCGCGCCCGTACGCGTCGAGCGAGCGGTCGAAGTAGCCGGACTCGCCGTTGACATTGACGTACAGGCTGTCGAAGCTGGTGCCGCCGACGGCGAGGGCCTCGTTCATGACGTCGCGGATGTGCCCGAGGAGTTCGGCGGTGCGCGGCCTGGTGAGGCCGGCCACGGGGCGTTCGTAGTGCAGTTTGGCGCGCCAGAGCGCCTCGTCCGCGTAGATGTTGCCGACCCCGCTGATCAGCGACTGGTCGAGCAGGGCGCGCTTGATCGTCGTACGCCGGGCGCGCAGGGCCGTGTGGAAGGCCGCGTCGTCGAAGAGGGGGTCCAGCGGGTCGCGGGCGATGTGCGCGATGACGTCCGGCAGACCGTCCGGGGTGTTCTCGTGGAGGGAGAGCCCGCCGAAGGTGCGCTGGTCGACGAAGCGCAGCTCGGTGCCCTCCGCCCCGGCGGGGGCGGGCGTCCGGGTGTCGTCGAAGCGGATGCGGATGCGCAGGTGCTTCTCGTCCGGGGCGTCCTGTGGCTGCACCAGGAGCTGGCCGCTCATGCCGAGGTGCGCGAGGACGGAGAACGGGGAGTCGTCGAGGGGCAGCCAGAGGTACTTGCCGCGGCGCATGGCCGGTCCTACGCGGTGGCCCGCGAGCGCCTTCGCGAACCCCTCGGGTCCGGCGAGATGCCGCCGTACGGCGCGCGGGTGCCGTACCTCGACCGAGGTCACGGTCCGCCCGCTGACCCACCGTGCCAGGCCGCGCCGCACGACTTCGACCTCGGGCAACTCGGGCACGGGACTCCTCCGGAGGGGCGGGCGCGGGAACGACGCCCGAAGGTTACCTCGTGCTCGTGTCACCCGGACGGGGGCCCAGGACGCACGGACACCACACGCGTCAGGCCCCTGTCGCGGCGCGGACGCTGCGACAGGGGCCTGATGCTTACGAAGGTGCTGTTCGAAGGTGCTACGAAGGAATCAGGCCGTGGCCGAGTCGCTCGTCGGAGCCGAGGGGGCGTCGGTGGTCCCCTCGGCGGCCTGGGCTGCCTGCTCGGCGGCCTGAGCCGCTTCCTCGGCGGCCTGGGCCGACTTCGCGCGTTCGTCCGCGGCGGCGCGGATGGCACGCCACGCGGACTCCGCGGCCTGCTGCTCCGCTTCCTTCTTGCTGCGGCCGGTGCCGGTGCCGTACGAGACGCCTCCGACGCGGGCGGCAGCAGTAAAGGTCTTCTCGTGGTCCGGGCCGGTCTCCGAGACCAGGTACTCGGGAACGCCGAGCCCCTCGGTCGCGGTGAGTTCCTGGAGACTGGTCTTCCAGTCCAGGCCCGCTCCCAGATTCGAGGACTTCTCGATCAGTGGGTCGAAGAGCCGGTGGACGAGTTCGCCCGCCGCGTCCAGACCCTGGTCGAGATAGACCGCGCCGATCACCGCTTCAAGGGTGTCGGCGAGGATGGATGCCTTGTCCCGGCCTCCCGTGCCTTCCTCACCCCGGCCGAGCCGGATGAAGAGGCCGAGTTCGAGGCCGCGGCCCACTTCCGCCAGCGCACGCGAGTTGACCACCGCGGCCCGCAACTTGGCCAGCTGGCCTTCGGGCAGGTCGGGGTGGGTGCGGTACAGCGTGTCCGTGACCACGAGGCCGAGCACGGAGTCCCCGAGGAACTCCAGGCGCTCGTTGGTCGGCAGACCGCCGTTCTCGTACGCGTAGGAACGGTGGGTCAGCGCACGCACCAGAAGGGCGGACTCGAGCTTGTACCCGAGCCGCCCTTCCAGAAGCGTGTGGGACGAGGCTGTGTTGTCCGCCTTTTTCTTGGCGTTTGGGTCCGCCTTGGCGTCAGACATCAGACCTCTCACCAGCCGCTCAGACCTCGAGGACCTGGCGCTTGTTGTAGGTGCCACAAGCAGGGCACGCGATGTGCTGCAGCTTGGGCTCGTGGCAGCGCTCGCACGCAACCAGGGTGGGGACCGCAGCCTTCCACTGCGACCGGCGGTGGCGCGTGTTGCTGCGCGACATCTTCCGCTTCGGAACAGCCACGGCTACTTCTCCTGCTTCTCGTCGGCGTGCGCTGATGGAAGCGCGCCGCCGCTCATCTCGTCCTTCTCGCCATCTTCAAGTGAACCGGCGAGTCCCTGCAGTGCCGCCCAACGGATGTCGACGGCGTCGTGGTGGTGGTCCGGGTCGTCCGCGAGCCGGGCTCCGCATTCGGAGCACAGGCCGGGGCAGTCGTCCTGGCACACCGGCTGCATCGGCAGTGCGAGCACCACCGCATCACGCAGCACGGGTTCGAGGTCGAACAGGCCGTCCTCGATGAAGAGCCTGTCCTCGTCTTCCTCGGCGTCGTCGGCCGGCTCCGCTTTCACACGGCCCCGGTCGTCGGCGTCCGGGTACGAGAACATCTCCTGGAATTCCGCTTCGAGCTGCTGCTCGAGCGGCTCCAGACACCTTACGCACTCCCCCTTGACCCGTGCACGGGCGGTGCCTGTGACAAGCACCCCTTCCATGACCGACTCAAGGCGGAGTTCGAGCTCCACCGGGGCGCCTTCCGGCACTCCGATGACTCCTTGGATCCCGAGATCCTTGGGGGCGTCGATCGTGCGGGTCAAGCGCTGCAGTGCACCAGGACGCCGCCCCAGCTCGTGTGTGTCGAACACAAGAGGGTTGCGGTGGTCGAGGTGGGTGTTCAGAGCCATTCCTGCTTTCGATCTTCGAAGCTCAAGGGGATGCCACCCCTGGAGTTCCGTGGGCAGCGTGGATCGCGGACGTACACGCGACCGAAGAGCCAGGATACTGGACCTTTCGCTCTCGGCCCAATCCGGTGCCCAGCCGATGCCCGGCCGATGCCCGGACAGCGTCCGTCCGGCGTTCGTACGGGGTCAGCGACCCTGTTCGTACGCCCGCAGCTGCTCGGCGCTGATCATGGTGGTGTCGAAGAGGCTGGTCTCGTCCAGGGCGTTCGCCATCGGGTTCAGGGCCCCCTGCTGCTGCGGATAGGCCTGCTGCCCGCTCTGGTCGTACGCCGCCTGCTGGTCGTAGCCCTGCTGCTGCGGGTAGGCGGCGTACGGGTCCGCCTGCTGGTAGCCGTACGCGTCCTGCTGGGCGTACTGCTGCTGGTAGCCGTAGGGGTCGGGCTGCTGCTGGTACGCATAGGCGTCCTGCTGCTGTCCGTAGTTCGGCTGGGCCGGCACCTCGGGGGTCTGCGCGGGCCGCTCGGGGGTCTCCGAGAGCTCGGCGAGGCCGGCCAGGTAGTCGGAGTCGCTGGTGTGGTGGCCGGGCGTCCCGTCCTCCGCGAAGGTGCCCAGCTCGCCCAGGTCGTCGCTGGCGATACGGCCGTGCAGCTTCTGGCGCCCCTTGCCGACGGCCTCCAGGGTCTTGGCGAGGACCGCCTCGAAGGCGCCGAGCTTGACGTCCACGTACGCGTCGGCGTCCCGGCGCAGGGTCTCCGGGTCGTGGCTGCGCTCGGGGGCGTCCTCGTCCTCGTAGCCCTGCTCGTCGGTGCCGGGGCCGGTGCCGAGGAGCTTCTCGCGGCCACGGCCGACGGAGCCGAGGGTCTTGGTGAGGACGACCTCGAAGTTGGCGAGCTTGGAGTCGACGTAGTCGTCGGCCTCCGCACGGATCTCCTCGGCCTCCTGGCGGGCCTCGGCGAGGATGCGGTCCGCCTCGTTCTGGGAGCGACGGGCGACCTCGGTGTCGGAGATCAGGGAGCCGCGCTGGGCGTGCGCCGACTCGATGATCCGCTCGGCCTCCTGGCGGGCCTGCTCGACCATCTGCTCGCGGCCACCGATCAGCTCCTCGGCCTGCGCGAGGGAGCCGGGCAGCGCCTGGCGCACCTCTTCGAGCATCGAGAGCAGCTCGGCGCGGTTGACCACGCACGAGGCCGACATGGGCATCGAACGGGCGCTGCCGACCGCCGCGACGATCTCATCGAGCTTCTTCTGCACGTCCACCGTGTGCTCGCCACTCTCTACAGCTGTGATGGAGACGGACGGGTCGACTGTACGACCACTCCCACCCCGCCCGACACCTGGTGACGCACTGTCAGGCCCTCAGCTCTTTCCGAGCCGTCCCTTGAGTGCCTCCAGGACGACCTCCGGCACCAGGTGGGAGATGTCGCCGCCCCACTGGGCGACCTCCTTCACCAGCGAGGAGGACAGGAAGCTGTAGGTGGGGCTGGTCGGGATGAACAGCGTCTCGACGCCCGAGAGGCCGTTGTTCATCTGGGCCATCTGCAGTTCGTAGTCGAAGTCGCTGACCGCCCGCAGACCCTTCACGATGGCGGGGATGTCGCGCTGCTTGCAGAAGTCGACGAGGAGGCCGTGGTAGGCCTCGACCTGGATGTTTCCGTACTCGGCGGTGACCTCGCGGATCAGCTCGATCCGCTCGTCGACGGTGAACAGGCCCTGCTTCGACTGATTGATCATCACCACGACGTGCACGACGTCGTAGAGCCTGGAAGCGCGGGCGATGATGTCGAGGTGTCCATTGGTGATGGGGTCGAATGACCCCGGACAGACGGCGCGGCGCAACTGTGGTCCCTCGCTCTCCGGTCCGGTCATCGTGCGTCTTCGCACGTAGAGGCGGCGCGACCGTACCAAAACGTCCCCTCGCCGTAACGACGGGCCCGGATCGCGTCGAAACCGTCCGGCCAGCTGAATTCGCCGCCCCTGGTGCTGCGCTCCACGGTGACGAGCGCTTCGGCCGCGAGCCAGCCCTGCGTCCGGAGTGTGAGCAGAATCTCGCGAAGATCGTCGTCGGACACGGCGTACGGGGGGTCGAGGAAGACCAGGTCGTACGGATCCGTCGGCGCCGATCCCTGGACGATCTGCTCCGCTTTGCCCGATCTGACCTCGGCGCCGGGCAGGCCCAGCGTTTTCACGTTCTCGCGGATGATCCGGGCCGCGCGGGCGTCGGCCTCGACGAGGAGGGCGTGCCCGGCGCCGCGGCTGAGCGCCTCCAGGCCGACGGCGCCCGAGCCCGCGTACAGGTCGAGGACCCGCTCGCCCTCCAGCGGGCCGCCGAGCAGGGACTGCCAGGTGGAGAAGAGTCCCTCGCGCGCCCGGTCGGAGGTGGGGCGGGTGCCGGTGCCCGGCGGGACGGCCAGACGGCGTCCGCCGGCCCGGCCGGCGATCACGCGGGTCATGAGGGTCCTTTGCGCTGGAGGTGTGTCGGGGCCAGTCTCTCAGCCCTTGTCCAGGTACTGCTCGCGCTCCTCGTCGAGGAGGGCCTCCAGGGCCGTGCGCAGGCCGGGGAGGGCGGTGAGCTCGGGGTCGGCGGCGACGACCGCGGCGGCCTCCTCGCGGGCCTCGGCGATGATCTCCTCGTCCTCGATGACGGCGAGCATGCGCAGCGAGGAGCGGACGCCGGACTGGGCCTGGCCGAGCACGTCGCCCTCACGGCGCTGTTCGAGGTCGATGCGGGAGAGCTCGAAGCCGTCGAGCGTGGACGCCACCGCGGTCAGCCGCTGGCGGGCCGGGCTCGCCTCCGGCATCTCGGTGACCAGGAGGCAGAGTCCGGCGGCGGAGCCACGACCGACGCGGCCGCGCAGCTGGTGGAGCTGGGACACGCCGAACCGGTCGGCATCCATGATCACCATGGCCGTGGCGTTCGGCACGTTCACCCCGACCTCGATCACCGTCGTGGCGACCAGGACGTCCGTCTCGCCCGCGGCGAAGCGGCGCATCACGGCGTCCTTGTCGTCGGGCTGCATACGGCCGTGCAGGACCTCGACCTTGAGTCCTTGGAGAGGCCCCCCGGCGAGCTGCTCGGCGATGTCGAGGACGGCGAGGGGCGGGCGCTTCTCGGCCTCGTCCTCGGGGGACTTCTTCTTGGCCTTCTTCGGGTCGGCGGGTTCGTCGACGTCGTCACCGATGCGCGGGCAGACCACGTACGCCTGATGGCCGTTCTCCACTTCTTCGCGCACGCGCTCCCACGCGCGCGTGAGGAAGTGCGGCTTGTCGGCGGCGGGGACGACATGGCTGGCGATCGGCGAACGCCCGGCGGGAAGCTGGTCGAGGACCGAGGTCTCCAGGTCGCCGAAGACGGTCATCGCGACCGTGCGCGGAATGGGCGTGGCGGTCATCACCAGGAGGTGCGGCGGCTGCTTGCCCTTGCCGCGCAGGGCGTCGCGCTGCTCGACACCGAAGCGGTGCTGCTCGTCCACCACGACCAGGCCCAGGTCGTGGAACTGCACCTTGTCCTCGATCAGCGCGTGGGTGCCGATCACGATCCCGGCCTCACCGGTGACGAGGTCGAGCAGCGCCTGCCGCCGCCCCGCCGCCCCCATGGAACCGGTGAGCAGCACGACCTTGGTGGAGTGCTCGGACCCGCCGAGCATGCCGCCCTCGGCCAGCTCGCCCATCATCTCGGTGATCGACCGGTGGTGCTGCTGGGCGAGCACCTCGGTCGGCGCGAGCATCGCGGCCTGCCCGCCCGCGTCGACGACGGCGAGCATGGCGCGCAGGGCGACCATGGTGTTGTGAGTGACGGTGAAGTTGTCGGTGACGTAGGCGTGGCTCGGGTGAGCGACGCTGATGCACTGGACCTGCTTGCGCCCCACGTACTCGACTGCGCGAATCCCGCGTCGGAAAGGGGTGCATTTCGGCCGGGGGCGCATCCGGTCCGCCTTCCGGGCGAGCCGAAATGGGCCGTACTCCTCGGGCAAGGCGATCGATACGTCGAAGGCGGCCTTCTTCGGCAGGACCCGCGCACGTCCCCCGAGCGACCGGACGAGCCAGGCCACATCATCGGCCAGCCGCCTGGAGACCGAGCGGAACGAGACGCTCATGCCCTCGGCGTCCACAGTCCCGTGCGTATCCATCAGCCCCTGCAGTACGGCGAGACGGTCCTTGATCGAGGTGTTCTTGAAGACGGGAGGAAGGAATTTGTCGTGCGAACCCGCCCCCCACAGCCCGAGCGCACGCAGCGCACTGATCACCGGATTCCTTCGTGTGCCCCCCTTTGGCCCCGAAAGCCTGAGCGTGTAATCACAGCGCGAGCCGGGCACCGCCACCAGTTCGCAGTCCGGAGGCGAGGCGAAGCGGACAGCCGCCAGAATCTCCTCGTCGATTGTCGACATACGGAGGTTGTGCCTGAAGGATCCGTCCCCCAGAAGCAGCCCGAAGAGATACGGATCCAGAGGCGGCGTCGTTCCGTCGCTGAGATCCACTGGCGTGACCGCCGGGAGGTACCACTTCGACGAGCCGTTCGCCTCGTGGATGTCCGCTCTGATCTCCCGGGCAGTCAGCACCTCCGGCTCCTGACCTCGGTCCCAGGCGCTACTGGTGCCGACGATCCACAGATGCTCGTCATCGCACTCCACCGTGGAGTCGTCGGACAGGACAAGCTGCCAGACATCGCGTTCGCCCTGCGGAAAGACTCCGTCGACCAGGGCGATGTCACCCACGGGAGTGACAACAGCGTCCCCGACTGAGACATCCCCCATTCTCTTGAAGCCCGCAGGCGTCAGGACCAGGGAGTCAAGCGGCTGAGCCTTTCCCGAACCGACCTCTCCCTGGAGCAGCCGGTGCATCGGGTGCTCGGTGGCGAGGTCGTCGAAGATCTCCTTGGAGACCTTCTGCTGGCCCTCGGTGAGGGTGAAGGGCAGCTTGGCGTCGAAGGCGGTCAGCAGCCCGTCCGGCTTGGGGAGACGGGCCATGGCGGGGAGTTGGGCGTCGGCGTGGCGGCGGCGGGCCAGGGCGACCTGGAGGACGAAGGCCTCGTCCCACTTGAGACGGGCGCGGGCGTCGTGGATGTCCGCCTTGGTGTGCGGGCGGTGGATCTTCAGAAGGGCCTCGGGCAGGGAGACCAGGCCGCGGCCGTCCCGGAGGGAGTCCGGCAACGGGTCGACGGCCTCCTGGGCGCTGAGCAGCACCGTCTGCACCGACTTGGCGATCTTCCAGGACTCCAGCTTGGCGGTGGCCGGGTAGATCGGGATGAGCGCGCCCGCCCAGGAGTCGACGGTCTCGGCGGCGTCGTCGCTGTCGGCGCGCAGCGGCTCGTACGCCGGATGGGCCAGCTGGAGGCGGTGGTTGAAGACGGAGACCTTGCCCGAGAACATCGCGCGGGTGCCGGGCAGCAGGTCCTTGTGGGGTTTGTGCACACCGTTGCCGAAGAAGACCAGCTGGAGGCGGCCGCTGCCGTCGGTGATCGTCACTTCGAGGCGCTGGCCCTTGCCGCGGGGCGCCTTGGCGGAGGCGAAGGTGAGCAGGCGCGCGTCGGCGACCTGGGCGACCACCGTGACGTGCTCGTCCATGGGCAGGTCGGCGAGGTGGGTGAGCTGCCCGCGCTCCTCGTATCTGCGCGGGTAGTGGTGCAGCAGGTCGCCGACGGTGTGCAGGCCGAGGTGCTCGGCCATCACCTTCGCGGTGGGGGGACCGAGCACCTTCTTCAGTGGTTCATCGAGCGCGGGCACGAGATCCATTGCACACCACACCACTGACATTGCCGTATACGTCCCGGAAATCCGCTGGTCAGACGGCTCGTTCCGGGCCTAGGATGACGCGCTCCGGCCCTCTTCGCGGTCACCGTCCCCCGGGACCGCCCGACCCCGCGCCGTCGCACGTCCCCCCACCCTCGGCGCAGCGACGATGGACTCCCAGACCTCACAGCCATCACAGGCATCCCAGTCACCTCACACCTTCCAGGTCGACCTGCGTGGTCTGGTGGACCTGCTCTCCCATCACCTCTACTCCAGTCCCAAGGTCTACCTGCGCGAACTGCTGCAGAACGCCGTGGACGCGATCACCGCCCGGCGGGCCGAGCAGCCGGACGCCCCGGCCGCCGTGCGCCTGTACGCCGAGGGCGGCACCCTGCGTGTGGAGGACTCCGGCATCGGGCTCACGGAGTCCGACGTGCACAGCCTCCTCGCCACGATCGGCCGCAGTTCCAAGCGGGAGGACGGCCTGCAGGCGGCGCGCTCCGACTTCCTGGGGCAGTTCGGCATCGGGTTGCTGGCGTGTTTCGTGGTCGCCGAACGCATCCGCGTCGTCAGCCGCAGCGCGCGTACGCCCGACGCGGCGCCCGTGGAGTGGACGGCGACCGACGACGGCTCGTACACCGTGCGCACGCTGCCGCACGAGGCCCGTACCGAACCGGGTACCACCGTGCACCTGGTGGCGCGCGCCGGAGCCGGCGAATGGCTCACCGAGGAGCGGGTCCGCTCCCTGGCCCGGGACTTCGGCTCACTGCTGCCGTACGACGTACGCGTCGGCGACGAGGCGATCGCGGAGCTTCCCGCGCCCTGGGACCGCGCCCATCCGAGCCCCGCCACCCGCAGGGTGGCCCTGGCCCGTCACTGCCACGACCTGTTCGGCTTCACCCCGCTGGACACGATCGACCTGAACGTGCCGCTCGCCGGAGTCCGCGGCGTGGCGTACGTCCTGCCGTCCGCGGTCAGCCCGGCCCAGCGCGCGAGCCACCGGGTGCACCTGAAGGGCATGCTGCTCACCGAGCGGGCCGAACAGCTGTTGCCCGACTGGGCGTTCTTCGTGCGCTGCGTCCTGGACACGGACAGCCTGCGGCCCACCGCCTCGCGCGAGTCGCTGTACGAGGACGAGACCCTGGCGGCCGTACGCGAGGCCCTGGGCGAGCGCATCCGGTCGTGGCTGACCGGGCTCGCGGCGGGCGACCCGGAGCGTCTGGCGGCCTTCCTGTCGGTGCACCACCTGGGCGTGAAGTCCCTGGCGCGGCACGACAACGAGATGCTGCGCACGATGCTGCCGTGGCTGCCCTTCGAGACGACCGACGGACGGTTGTCCCTGGAGGAGTTCGCGCTGCGTCACCCGGTGGTGCACTTCACGCGGACCGTGGAGGAGTACCGGCAGGTCGCGCCCATCGCCTCCGCGCAGGGCATCGGGGTGATCAACGGCGGCTACACGTACGACAGCGAGCTGGTGGAGGCGCTGCCGTCGGTGCGTCCGGGGACGGTCGTCTCCGAGCTGGACGCCGACACCGTGACGGCGCACCTGGACGCCGTCGACCCGGCCGAGGAACTGGCCCTCTCGGGCTTCCTGATGGCCGCCCGGGCCAAGCTCGACCCCCTGGGCTGCGACGTGGTGCTGCGCGCCTTCCACCCGCTCTCCGTGCCCGCTCTGCACCTGGACGACCGGGCGGCCCGCCACGAGCAGGCCCGCGCGGAGGCCGAGGATCAGGCCGACGACCTGTGGGCGGGCATTCTCGGCTCGCTGCGCGGCAGCGCGCCCCGTGCCCGGCTGGTCCTCAACCACCTCAACCCGCTGATCCGAAGGATCAGTTCACTGCGTGACCCGGAGCTGATAGGCACCGCCACGGAGTCCCTCTACGGACAGGCCCTCCTCATGGCGCAGCGCCCGCTGCGGCCCGCCGACTCCGCGCTCCTCAACCGCGCGTTCATCGGCCTCCTGGAGTGGGCCACCCACACCGAGCCCGGGAAGGACGACCTCCGATGAGCCAGGCCATGGGCATGGACTTCGACACCCTGCGCCAGGCGATGGCGGACAACCAGGAGAAGCCGGAGGGTCTGGCACGCAACGCGCGCGCGGAGCAACTGCTCGTCGAGGCCGAGAAGCTGAACATCCCGCTCGCCGTGATCGAGGCGCTCGGACACCAGCTGAAGGTCTACAACTACAGCTCCGAGAAGGACAAGATGTTCGTCCCCTTCGCGCGTCTGCTGCGCATGTGGGACGAGCACCCCGAGGACTTCGACGAGTACGAGACCCACTCCCTGCACTGGGTCTTCAAGTGGATGTCGGCCGGCATGCTCGACCAGCCGCACATCCCGCTCGCCTCCATAGAGAAGTGGCTCGGCGAGATGGAGCACCGCTACCGGCTGGCCGGGCACTCCGAACGGGCCGTGCGCGGAGCCGAGTTCAGCGTCGCCGCGCACCTGGGCGACCTGGGGCGCGCCGAGCGGGCGTACACCGCCTGGCTGGCCGCCGACCGGGACACCATGGCCGACTGCCACGCGTGCGAACTCCACAGCCAGGGGTGGTGGCGGGCGGAGCGCGACGCCGACGAGGAGGCGCTGGAACTGTGGCGCCCGGTTCTGGAGGGCGAGTACACGTGCGCCCACGAGCCGCACACCGTCCTGGCGTCCTCCCTGGTCCCCCTGCTGCGTCTGGGCCACCTGGACGAGGCCCGTGCCCATCACCTGCGGGGCTTCCGGCTGGTGCGCCCCATGGAGAGCATGCGCGGCGCGTACGCGGACCACGTGGAGTTCTGCGCGCTCTCCGGCAATGAGGCGCGCGCGCTGGAACTGCTCGCGGAGCGGCCCGCCTACTTCACCGACTCCGGGGACCCGCGCAGCAAGCTCGACTTCATGGCCGTGACGACCCTCCTCATGGACCGTCTGACCGGGCTCGGTCTCGGCGATCAGCCGGTGCCGGGACCGGCGGGCCGGGAGTGGACCGCGAGCGGGCTCGCTGTCCACGCGCGCGGGGAGGCCCTTTCCCTGGCGGCGCTCTTCGACGCGCGCAACGGCACGTCGTACGTCAGTGAGCGGGCTCGTGGGCGGATGGATCAGCGGCCGTTGGTCGAGCGCTTGCCGCTGGGGGTGCGGTCCCGGTCCGCGCGACACTTGTCGCCTTCGGGTTCCGCTGCGGGTTCGGGTTCCGCGGCGGCTTCGGCCTCGGCTTCGACTTCGGCCCGATCGTCGGCCGCCTTCGTGGAGTCGGATGCCGGCTCGGACCCGTCCTCGCTCCCGGCGCTGCTGGCCGAGGCACGGCGGCTGTCCTCGACCCGGAGCCCGGACGCCGTCGAGGCGTGGGCGGCGGTCTCACGGGCCGCCGAGGGCCAGGAACTGGACGTCCGCGACCGCGCGGAGATCGCCGACCACGCGGCGATGGAACGCGGTCCCGAGGGCATCGAGCTCTTCCATGAGGCGGCCGCGCTCTACGCCGAGGCGGGCGACCCCGGCGAGGCGCTCGCGGCCCGCGCCCGTGCCGCGTACGTCCTCGCCCTCACCGGCGGGCCCGAGGAGGCGCTCGCGACCGTCTCGGAGCTGTACGAGGGGGTGCTCGCCCTCCTCACGGACGGCGGGACGGGGGTGTCCCAGGCGGCGTCCGTGCTGGTGGGGCGGGCGCGGATATTGATGCTGTTGGTGCAGGAGGACGCGGACGAGGGCGAGTCGGGGGCGACGGCTTCCGAGGGGACGGCTTCCGGGACGGCCGGTTCCGGGACCGCCGATTCCGGGACCGCCGCGGACGAGGTCGTGGGCGCCGCCGAGGCCGCCGTGCGGGAGCTGCTGGCGCTGGCCGAGCCGCACCTCTCGGACGTGCGGATGGCCTCGC
>LRTP01000247.1 GCA_001550305.1 Streptomyces diastatochromogenes | reverse complement strand
CCTACGGGGGATGGGTAAGCGCGAGGCCGACGGATCCACCATTCGTTGACCGTGAGTGGACTGACGTGCGGGATGGCAGCACGTTCAGGGACAGCCAAATCATGACCTGGCCCGTTTTCGCCGACGGGCGAGGGTGGTTCGGCCGGATGGACCAGAACGACGAAGTGCGGTCGCGGGAGGACCGCATGCGCTCGTATTTCAAGAAGCGGAGACTCCTGCGGGTCCACAGCGCAGACCGCTCGGTGGAACTTCACACTGAGCAGATTGCTCCCCGCGACTCGGCGGCGGAGGCGGTCTACAGGGCCCACGGGGTGTACGGCGGCCTGGTGGTTCCCCTGGCTGGCGGCAGGAAAGGGTACCTGTCGGCGCGGGACGGCGGGGATTACATCGGCGGACTGCCCGAAGTGGCGATGTACCGGGCACTGGGCTACCGGCTGGTGCTGGAGGTCTGCTACGCAGGCTCGGCGGGTGACCCGACACAGAAGCAGCCGCGCAACATGCCGCCGCCGTACGTCGATGATCCGCTGGAAGTTGTCGCGCTGGGTGCGCACGCGTCGAACGCCAGCGGGATGGAGACCGACGCGCACACGATGTCCAGCGGGATAGGCGACGATTACTTCGGCCCATCCGTTGCTGGCGATGGGACGTGGGGGCGCCGTGTCAGATTCCGTCCGGAGCCGTCGGACGACGAACTGGCCCGGTTGGCGCGGGAGGCGGAACTGCACACCGGACCGGGGGTGGTTGAGGAAGCCACCCTCAAGACCATGCTGCGGCTCGTGCGGGCGTTGCGCGGGGTCTTCGGTCTCGAGATCGAGGATTCCCGCGGGGTGCGGGGGGGCCTGTACGAGAGGGTACTGAAGGGGATCGGCGCGTTGGAGAAGCTGCGCGCCAGTGATGTGGCGCTGGGCCGGTTCACGCCGTTCCGGATGGACCTGTGGCTCCACTATGCCCAGGTATCCGGGGGACCCACGCGGCAACAGGCTCACATGGCCGTGCTGGAGCTCGCCCGGGCGCGGTGGGACGCGGAGCCCGGCGCCAGCCTCGGCAAGGTGCTGCAGCACTCTAGCGTGGACCGGGTCCTCCACCGGTTCTCCCAGGCAGCCGACGACACAGTGCGGGCCGTGGTCGGAAGCTGGCGGACCGTGTTGGGGCCGGCAGACACGGCACGGGCGTTCTGGGCGCTTGTCCGGTCCCACAGTTATCTCGCCAATCTGCCGGCGGCGGAGGTTGAGCAACTCGGCCGTCAGGTCCTCCACCTGCCGCACGGCACACCGTGGGCTCCGTCGGATCGCGCCCAGCTGGTAAGGGTGATCGCCCGGGCAATCGCACAGGGCCTGGACATCGGAAAGCCGGAGGTGCTGGCTGCTTACCACTTGGTGTTCGCGGGGGCGTTCGAAACCTCGGTCCTTCTTCTCGGTCAGGGAGATCTCCTGGGCTTCAACTGGAGCGGTGTGCCGGCGCCCGGCGGGGTGAACACCGGTGCCGTGATGGAGGAAGTAGCTGGAGGGGGAGGGACCATGGGGCGACCCCGATGGACCTCCTTCGCGCCTTCCCTTCCGCGGTGGGCGGGTCCCGGGCAGCGCGCGCCGTTCGTGATCTGGACAGGCACGGACCCGACGGGCACCCGGGTCCTGCATCTGCCCAGGCTGGCCGGCGCCCGGGTGGCCGACGGGGAGTTCCAGGAACTCCTGTGGCTCGCCCGGCGGCTGCATTTGATGCCCCGGGATATCCCCGTGCTTTTCCTGGCGTCCGGTCACGGAGCCCCGGGACCGCAGGTGCCGGAGTGGTTCTTCCATCGCACCCGCCGTGTCAACTGGAGTTACAGCGGTCTCGTCAACCTGATTCCGTCCTCTTTCGGTGGCCCGCTCACCATCCAAGTCCTTGGGGAGCCGGGTACCGGGGCGCCGGGCCGGTGGTGGAGGAACGGCCTGCAGCAGCCAGCGCCTCCCGCCGTCTCGGCTACGGCCTCAGCGGCACCCGGGGTGTTCGACGCGGACGAGCCGGCACCGGACGCGCCGACGCACGCGCAGACCACCGGCGCTCCGCCGAGCAGAACCGTGGAGCCGCGGTTCCCGTACCTCTACGCCGATAACCCCGGCGGAGGGCCCAGCCGGTACCAAGTGTTGAGCAAGCAGTATGAAGAAGCGCTCAGAATGGTGCTCTCCGTCCACTTCATGTCGCAGAAAGAAGTGCACAAGGCGCTCGACGCGCTGTTCGACTACTACGAACCGTACTTCGGTACGCACACGTTCGCATTGTTCGCGAACCGTCGTATTCCTCTGTCCCCGCAGCAACAGTTCACCCGTCTGAAGGACTTCGGGTCCGACGCCACCCTGGACGAGCGGATCGGTGCCTTCGCGGATGCCGTATTCAGCAACCCCGCCTACCCGAATGCGCTGGCCAAGCTATGGGCCAGGAAGCCGGAGCTGAATCCGCAAGGACTGTCCGGCGTGCCCGACGCAGTGATCCCTTACTCCCCTGAGGTTCTTCAGCGGGCACGCGAGTACGGTCACGTGCTCGCCGACGGGCCGGCCGAGACGATCACCCACCTGATGCGTGTGTGGCGCGCGCTGGAGGTACCGGAGGGCAACCCGCTGGGCTTCCGCAACGCCCTGATCGCTTGGGGCCTGAGGCGCCACTCGTTGGCCGAGGTGTTGGCGGCCACTCAGAAGGCCGGCGTTCGCGATGAGACGGAGCCTTCTCGACCGGTTGACGCGGCCCGGCTCCATGCTTGGAGCGACGCCCAGTTCGATCCCCGTAGGATGATCGGGCATCTGCCAGAGCCGCTTCAAAAGACGTACGGAATGGGCAGCGCCGTATGGAATTCCCTGCGGCAACCGCATGAGCGGTGGTTCCATGAACTGTGGTCCGACTTTGACATCGGGACTCGCGAAACACTCGATTACATCGCCACCCTGGCCGAGCTGGAGGGCGCGAGCCTTGTTCTGCCGCCAGGCCTCCCTGCCCGCCGCCGTAGGGCCCTCATGGAGGTGTGGGAACGCCAGGGGACGAAAAACGGCGTCCGGAACCTCCGGGCTGGGCACCTGCTGGGCCTGTATCTGGCCACAGGCGCCGATCGGCGCCTCTTGCAGGTGCACCCGTCGCACAGCACAGGTTTCGCCCGGACCGACTCCCCGCCCTTGCGGCCGGAACTCATGGCACGCGACCTGGTCCTCGATGCATGGAAGGGAAGGGGTGAATACCCGGCGCTGTTCCGCACCGACGAGGTGTTCCGTCAGCGACTCGCCCTGGCTGAGCAGGACAGGCAGGACGATCGGAGGGCGACGCTACTGCGGGCGCTGATCAGCCGAGCCGCCGAGTTGGCCGAAGTGGGCGCGTCCATCTACGGCGGGTACGAGGAACTGGCGTCCGAGGCAGCCGAACGGCTCATCCCGGCCCATCGCCGGGCGTGGTTCGGCGAATGGACTTCCGGGCCGGTGGACGGGCCGCACACCTTCGGGGACGCGCAGGGAGTCATCCGTAAGGGACGGCTGCACCTCGTGTCGGTCAACAGGCGGGCTTTCCTGGACGACTTGTCGGCTTCCGCTGCGAAGCACGAGGGCGAACACCTGGTGTTGTACGAAGTGCTGACGTCCTCGGCGCGCGAAGTCTCACCGTTCCTCCCCGAGATCCGTGACACCGACCGGGGCAAGGCGCTGTATCCGGTCGAAGTGGCGTACCAGTACGGCGGCTACCGCATCGAGCGCGATGATCGGCTCGGCCTGAGCTACGTCGTGGCCACACTGGAGGAACTTCCCCAGCCGCTGGCGCCCGAGGTATGGGACCGGGAGTTCGTGAGCCGCACCATCCGGGATCGGAACGGCACACAGAGCGGCGTCTCTTTCGTCAGCTCCGCCGAATGGGCAGCAGGTTCCCGGGACAAGGTGAGGGAGGTCGTGCGGACCAGCACCTACCGCACGTTCCGGAATGGCAGGTCGAGCGATCAGGAGTATCCGGTCCTCTGGAAGCCCGGACAGGTGGGCTGGTTGGACTCGCACGGCAACGGACAGTCCCTCACCATCCCGTCGCGGTACGGGATGAAACAAGGGAGCGCTCCCCAGGTCGGCGCGTACGCGAGGCAGCATCTCCGCGCCCTCGGGGTTTCTGGCATCCCGATTGTGTACCTCGCCTGCTCGGCCGCGAAGGACCATGCCGTCAGCACTGTGATGGCACAGGAGCTCGCCGACTGGAGCGGGAACCTCGCTTTCGCCGCTCCCACCGTCGTCGGGCTCTCGCGGGCCGGACAGTCCATCACCGAGAGCGGACAACGCCTCCCCGGCGTGATCCTTGACTTGGAGGCCACCGCCGACCATCCGGCACCTCGGTTCGCCCCGTTCCAGCCCCGCTCGCTCACCGACGCGGTGGGCCCGGAGTCGCTCGCCCAGCAGGGTGCCTGGGCCGAGAGCCTGTACCGCGAGGAGGAATGGAAAGATCATGCCGAGGACTACGAAATCGCCCTGGCCGACAAGCTCGCTGCCAATGGCGCGGTGCTCGAGACCGCGCGGGGCGCGGTGGAGGCCGCCGGCGGAACCCGGCCTGCGACAACGGACATTTTCAAGGTGATGACCGAGTTCTTTGAACGGGCGCTTCCCCAGCATCCGTTGAAGGACTTCGACGCGACACCACCCTCTGACGAGTACCGGGACGAGTACGGTCGGCGTGGCGTGCGGATCACCAGAGAGCGGCGTGAACTGCCCGACCTGGTGTTCAAACGGTTCGCGGAACTGGCACATCCCTCCTACCCGCAGTTGCTGGCCTTCCGTAAGGCCGTGGTGGCATGGCTGGTCGGCACCGACGAGCCATACGCGCACTCGCTGCACGAAGTGGTGCGTGCCTCGACGAAGGCCGAGGTCGGCTTCGATTACGTAACGGACGCCATCGCCGTGGCGGGCGACGGAGCGCACTTGTACCTGTGGGCGGATCAGGCCCTCGTGCCCGACGGCAGCGACACGCGTGTCGGACTGCCCCTGCCGATGAACACCCTCTACCGCACCCTCACCGAGGGCCTTCTGACGCCGACCGTCACCGATGATGGCTGGATTCCGAACGGTATCGTCCGTGTGATCCAGGGCAACGTGGTCGACCACAACAACGTCAGCCATCGCGACGTACCCCTCAATGGGCTGAGCGACCGGCTGGACGCTCTGGGGAACTGGCGAAAGCGCCACCAGGGGAGCCTGCGGAAGCTGCTGGACCAGGGGCACATCACCGCGCTCCACCTGTTGAGCGGGCCGGACGGATCGATCTTCCGTCTCTGGCGGGACGCGGGGACGCCGACCAGGAAGGGGCTGCGCCTGGGCCTGCACTCCATCGTGGAGTCGGAGTTCGACGGTCAACGGACCTTCCCGCGGATGTTGATGCGCGACGGCGAGTTCCGGCACCACGCTCGGGCGGCCATCAGCCACCTGCGCAAAATGGGCAAGGCCAAGCCCCAGCAGGCGGATAGGTACCGCGACACGGTGGCTCACCACAAGGACAGGACGCTCGGTGCCGTCGACGGTGTGGCCGACTTGGTGTACGACGACATGCCGCTGCACACGGCGATGGCTTCCCAGGGCCTGACTCGTCTGCCGTCTGTCGGCGAGAACGTGTTCTGGGCGGACTATGAGCCCGCACCATTGACGGGAAGGGCCGGCGAGCAGCCCCCTGGTGAGCTGCACACGGTGTGGGTGCCGGAACTTCACGAAGCGTCGCTGCGCATGGACTTCGCCATGTCCAGGGTGGAGAGGGAGAGCGGCCGGATCCGGGTCTTCGAGGTCGAACGCGCCCGCCACGCGGTGGACGTGTCACCGATCGCGTGGAACCCCTCCCTGGGGCAGACGTTCTTCCGCCAGGAGACCCTGCTCGAGGTGCGCTCCCGCGAGATTCGCGAGTATGAGAACGAAGACGGCGATGTCACGCTGTATGAGCACGTGATCCTCCGCGAGGTGGACGAGCTGCCGCGTAAGGCCGCGGTCCCGGCGGGCCGGCAGGACGCCGCGCCCGCCACGTCGTCGAAGGAAGCGGCCCCTTCGGACACTACGCCGCCCATGAAGTGGTACCGGATCAAGAACGCCGACGGTGCCGCAGTGGTGTTGGCTCAGTTCACGCCGGAGGACTGGAAGCGGCGGGAGCCGGCCCTCCGGCGGCTTGCGGACGGGCCGAGGTACTTCGTTCACTGGAAGGCGGACAAGTCGGGGCGGCATGCGGCCCGCCAATCGCCCGTGGCGCAGCTCATCGAGGGTGGCGTGGCGTTCTACACACGCCACGGGAGTTCCGAGCCGGCCGACCTGGCACGGATGCGCAAGCACCTGGACCTGGACTCGGTCGAGCACGTCATGCTGCTGGAGTGCGGCACGGACGGGGCGGACGACGAGTCGTCGGACGACGAGTCGTCGGACGACGAGTCGTCGGACATCGAGGATCTGACGGTCAATGCGCGGGCGCAACGAAACCGCGAGGTCGCCAGGGCGCTGGGCAAGACGGTGTGGTGGCCGCTGGAGAAGGTGGCCGGTGTGCTTTCCCCTGATGGCACCTCGGGGGCGATCCACTTGCACGAGAATGACGAAGGCGCTCCCTCGAACATGCTGTACAGTGTCAAGGGAGGCCCCGCGCAAGCGGCTTTCGAAGGCGCGTTCAACCCGAATCCGGTGCCCGAGGGCACCCGTTACCCCAGCGACGCCGACTGGAACTCCGTCCTGTCCGCCACCACCGTCGGCATCGGGGTCCGGCCGATCCTGGGCACGGACGCGAGCGCCCTTCTCCAGCCCCGCTGGGACCAGCCGTCACGTCGCTCGTCGACCGACTCCGAACCCCTCTCACCGATGCAGATCGAGGCGCACACCGCACAGACGAAATACGGCATCTCCGAGGACGACTACGCCAGGTTCCGCCGGATCTCCCAGTCCCGGAACGTCGTGATCGACGTGCTCCCCGGCAACCCGGCCGCCACCAAGTGGCGTTCCGAGGGCGCCATACCCAAGCCCTCGGCGGTGAAGGCCAAGTCCATCACCGAGACCGATGTCCCCCTGGGCGCCGACCCGCTGACCGTCGGCCTCGTCGGGTTCTTCGAACCCCGGCTGCCCAGCCGGGGCGACCGGGACGACGCCACGTGGGAGGCGCTGCTCGCCCGCCACAACGAGCGCCGGTACGAGTACGCGCAACTGGAGCCGGTGATGCGGCGTCTGTCGGAGGCAGGCGTCATCTCCGTGGAGAACGGTGTCGTCCACGGTGTCAAGGACGGCCGGCGCACCGCCATGAGCGGCGACGAGGACATCTACGACATCACCCACCCCGACGGCACCCGCGTCTCCGACGAGGTCCACGACGAGATCATCAAGGAGATGGAGGACGCGGGCACGGCCGTCACCCACGGCGGTCTCCGGTTCTGGCGCCCGGCGTCGCCGTTCAGCGAGTCCATCCGCGACAAGATAGTCACCAAGCACGCCGTTGGTGGTGAGCCCCTGGTCCGGTTCGTCCCCGCGGACGGGTTCGCCCACCTCGCGTGGGACGGTACGGCGTCGCAGGGGGTCGGTGACCCTCGGGCGGGCCGGTCCGCCTCCGTGCCGGACGGTCAGGCTGGCCGGTCGCGGCTGATGCGTCTGCATCCCTACCTGGAATCCATGCAGGCGGCGGGCAGCGCCTTCTTCCACGACCTGGAGGGCACCGACGGGGTCGCCGATATCATCAGCATCCGCACCGGCGGCGGGAACGCCGACACGATCATCGAGCAGCTCGCCCTGCGCACCGACAGCTTCGTCGGCGGCGGGCGCACCTTCCAGGTCCTCGGTGGCGACGGCAGTCGGTACGACGTGACCGTTGCCGTCGGTTCTTCCCCGCGAGAGCGGCCCCCGCTGATCCACCTGCCCATGGAGTCGTCGTCCCGGGCGCACAGTGCCCCCACGCCCCTAGGGGCGGTAACAGAGGAACAGAACACCGGCGACCTCTCGTCCGGGTATTCCGGGAGCAAGGTCGCAGTCGACACCACCCGCTCGCACACCCGGTCCCGTGGTGTCGCCCTCCGGGGGGCGGGCATGCTGCTGCTGCCGACCTCCGTGTCCGGTCTGCTCGCCGGCGCGACAGCCTCGGTGAACATCCCGGTCCGCCGGGTATCCACGACCACCGGGACCAAGCAGTCGGTGGCCCGGGATGGCGGACAATACGCCGAGACCACGGTGGACGTGCCCCGGCTGATCCAGTTCATCGTCACGGTCCAGAAGGCAGGCGTACCGGCCTCCTCGACCATCCGGAGGGAGGGCCGGGCCACCGCCACCGTCCCGGTCGATCACCTCCTTCCGGACGGCACCCCCTACCGGTCGGCAGAACTGCGGCCGGTCTCCGCCGGCCTGGCACGGAAGGTCGCCACCGCCGACTCCCTGCTTCCGATGGCCGTCAGCGGAGACAGCTCCCCGGCCGACGGCCGACGGGGGCTGTTCAGCACCATCGCGGGCGTGGTGCATCCCGCGCTCACCGCTCCCGGCTCGCCCGGCCGGGACCTGGTGTTCGACGCCTCGACCGCCGATGGCGTGAAGCGGGATCTGCTCGCGGCGCTCAGTGGATGGGTGGACTCCGGGGAACTGCGCGGCAAGGACGACAGCGTGCACGGTGGCTACCGCCACCGTGCCACGATCACCCACATCGCGCCCGCGTACGATCTCGGCAGCCCGTGGGTCAGGAGTGACCAGAAATCCACGAGCGAGCACTCCGTCGTGGTCGGTCGCGAGCGAGGCGCTGAGATCGCGTTCGGGCCGGCCGTCGGTGTGGGGTTGATGGGCGGTGGGCCCAGGGCGCGGGCCTGGTTCAGCCCGCTGTTCGGCCGTCAGCGGCGGAGGTTCTCCTCGTCGGCCACGTCCGTATCCGCTCGGCAGGGTGCCGATACCATGGGCGGCCGGGTGCTGTACGAAGCCAGGGTGCGGCTGGACTACGAGGGCTCCGGGCCGCTCAGCCCCGCGATGCGGGCGGGGCGCGCCTACCCCTATGGGCGGTTCACCGTGACCACTTGGTTCAGCCTGCGGGCGGACGAGGCGGCGTTCCTCGGGCTGCCGCTGCCGACCGGTCTGCTGGAGAGGCCACTGGTCAAGCACCCCGGCGTGCAGCGGACCCTGCTGGCCGGCCCGCGTGGCTTCAGCACCGCCATGTCCCGCTTCGACACCACCCGCCTCGTCGAGGAGATCGAGAAGGTCTTCGCCGGGGACGAGCGACTCGAGGGCCTGCTGCCGAGATTCGGGTCGGCGAACCGCAGCAATGGTGGTCTGATCGACAAGCTGTGGCGTCCCACTGGGGCCACGGCCGATGGGGACCGGGCGTTGACGAACCACCGGACCCTGACCGCGATCCTGTCGGACACCCATTTGCGTGCCCGCAAGGACGTGCTGTTCACCCAGGGCGTGGTGGCCGTCCTGCGCGGCAAGGGCGTCGCCCACAACAAGTACGCCCTGGTGCGCGTCAGGGGCCTGGAGTCAGGTCCGAGCGAGTACCTGGGTGACGCCGACGACTGGAAGGTGCGCAGCGCTCTCGAACTCAGCACCGCCGTAGTCAGCGGAGCGTCGGGCAGCCAGGTCTTCGGCCTTCGCGTGGGGGGGGCCGGCAAGCCCATCCCCGGCCACCTGTACTTCAGCGGAAACGGCGCCCTTGCCTTCTCCAGCGCGCGGTCCCGCGCGGGCGGGCCCAGCGCGTCGAACAAGTCCGCCAGTGACGGCTCCGCACAGACCGCCCTGCACACGACGATGCTGGGCTTCGACGTCGAGATCACCCTGGTCGAACGTCCGCGCTCCTGGAAACGCGTGGTCACACCGGGCCGCCCGGGACGGCAGTCGCCCGAGGTCCAGGTGATTGCCCGCACCGGGGACGTCTCCGGCCGGTCCGACGTTCACCCACTGCGTGTCGACCCCGTTCAGGTGCGGCTGAGCACCCCCGTCCCGTTCACCCTCACCCCACGCCAGCGCACACTGATGAGCGCGCCGGGCCCGGCCCGCCCGGTGCAGGTGCCGCCGCCGCGGGGCATCAGCACGATGTACGACCCGCGGTGGGCCGCCCCGTCGGAAGGGGAGAAACGCCTCCGGGAGTGGGTGCACATCGAGTTCGGTGACGGCAGGGAGTTCCAGCAGCTGGCGCTGAACCTGCTCGCGAAGGCGGCCGGTGACGACGAGGCGCTGTCCGCGCCCGGACTCGATCCCGCCCTGTCGATCGAGGACCGGCTCAGCCCGGGTTCCGTCGCCATCGGCCTGGGCCGGGGAGCCGGTGTCACGCTTGTCGGCGACCTGTACTACAAGCGGCGTGCCGGCTCCGTCACCGGCGTGCTCGGACAGCGTGCCGAGCTGGTCAATCCGGTGGTGATCCATGTTGCCGAAGGCCCGGAGACCAAAAACGGCATGACGGCTGCCCATCAGGCGATGACGTCGAAGTCCGGGGACTGGTCGCTGGCGTTCACAGGGACGGCCGGCGGTGCCGGCAACATGCACCCCGGGGTGTGGACCTTGGGCGGGCTCAGCGGCAGCTACGGCTGGGGCCGGTCCAAGTCGCGGGAGCAGAACACGTCGGGGTCCATCGAGCGCGTCGTCGTCACCACCAAGGACACCCGGTGGGTCCTGGTCCAGGCGGACCTGCAGCTGTTCCAGGTCGCCGAGGTGTCGGTGACGGCGGGATCGGACGGCACCGAGTTCGGCGGCATCCTGCAACCCAAGGCGGCCACCGTCTGGATGACCGAAGAGCATGCGCGCAACCAGGGGTTGGGCGACGAAGTCGACGCCTGGCTGCGTGCTCGCGACGCGGAGACGGCAGCCGCCCAGGGAACGGAGCCGATGGCGTCCGAGGCCCCGTCGACCGCCCCCTCCGAACCGTCCGCGGAGGAGCTGCGGGGGCTGCAGCTGGCCGGTGACGGGCCGCTGGGTCTGGGAATGCCCGAGGACCTGCCGGACTTCGGCCACCTGGTTGCGCTGCTCAAGGCCGAGCTCGCGAAGACACGGGGCCGGGAGTTCGCCGACGCCCTGCTGCCCGAGCGGCTACTGGATGACCGGTACCGCAACACCCAACGGCTGGCCGCCATCCTCGACCGTGTCAGCGTTCCCGCGCTGCTGTCCGGGGCGATGGACGGCGGGGTGCGGG
Organism: Streptomyces diastatochromogenes; assembly: GCA_001550305.1. Classification (GTDB taxonomy): domain Bacteria; phylum Actinomycetota; class Actinomycetes; order Streptomycetales; family Streptomycetaceae; genus Streptomyces; species Streptomyces mirabilis_D. Next base: position 11,089 of record LRTP01000247.1, on the reverse strand, counting down.
TGGAGCTGTTCGCCAGCGGTCGCTTCGGCCTCCACGTGTACACGGCCCGCTTCTCCGTGCGCCGTGGCGCCGGGGTGTTCCACGAACGTCCCGGCGAATCACGCGGCTTCGAGTACGGCAGTACGGTATCGGTCGCGGAGAGCGTCTCCCGGGGCAAGAGCACCGGCTTCGGCCTGGACGCGCAGTTGCTTCCCGCCCCTTCCGTGTCGGGCAACGCGGCGCACGGTGCCGCCCAGGTGCCGCTGGGAGTGCACTTCGAGGGGATGAGCCCTCAGAACCATGGGGTCACCAGCGAATACGTGCACAGCGTCAACGTGGTGGTGTCGGCGGATGACGACCAGGTACGTCTGCGCGTCCCGTTCACCGCCACGCTGGGCCTCTACGACGGTGGCCCCTTGGAGCACGGTGTCCCGATCGCCTCTGTCGGGCTGGCTCTGCCACCCGAGTCGGGCCGGGGACCGGGAGACACACCCGGCCGAGTGCTGGGCGAGGTCGACGACGGCAGCCTCCTCACCGATGACGCCGTCGGTCCGCATGCCACCGCACGGCCGTCCTTCCTCTTCCGGGTACCGGTCGCGGACCTGAAAGCACTGGCCCATGTCAGTCCGCCCCGGGCGCGCATCCTCAGTCCCGACGACCTGGCGACGCCGCTGGAGGAGTGGCGCAGCAAGGGCGTACGTCTCCCGCGGGAGGCCCAGGCCAACACCTTCCAGGGAACACAGGCCGCACAGCGCGGGCTCGCCGTGCTGGCCAAGGAGGTCGGCGGTGGGGAGGAGTTCCGCACCACCGGCCGGTCCACCTCCCACACCGTTCAGGAAGCCGTCTCCACCGAGTGGCTGATCGCCGCGCTGCCCGTGCTTGCCGCCAGGGGGCTGAAACTGCCCGAGGCCGATGTCCCGGCGCTTCTGAGGAGCCAGGGCCTCGACGTGGCGCTGTATGCCCGGCTCACCGACGGCGAGGTGCTGGGGCCCGTGGGCGAGACGACTTTCCATGTGCTCGACGGCGGCGAGGCGGGACGACCGGATCGGGGAGACGCGCGCGCCGACGCCCGAGAGGATCAGGCCGGTGGCTGGCAGGGCGGTGGCGGTTGGCTGCGTTACGCGCTGAACGACCTGTACGACGCCCGGGGCGATGTCGCCCTGCCCGGCGGGAAGTCCGCACTCGCCTCCCAGAACGCCTACGGGCGCGCCACCATACCCATGCCCTCCGGCCCCGGCGTGCTGGTCCAGTTCCGAAGCGTCGATCTGCGGATGGTCGCCACGCTGAAGCGGCGTCTCGGCGGCGTGGTCGACATCGGCGACATCCGTGGTACGCACGACGTGGCGTTGGAACACCCGGTCGTGATCCGCATGTTCCGCAGGTCCGCGGCCCAGCTGCTGGCCGACGGGGCCATCACCGACCCGCGGGGCCACGTTAGTGCCAGGTCGGGCCCCGGCGGGACCGACCGGCAGGGGAGCGAGGATCCGGCACCTGTCACGCCCGTGACCCGGGACGACTCCTTGGCGGCCGGTGAGCCCTCGCCCTCGACGGAACCCCCGGCTCCCAAGCTCTTTTCCTCCGCCGTGCAGCCGCTGTCCTCGCTGCTGCCGGAAGGCTCGTGGTGGCGGCTGTTCATCGACCCCAACACGCACGCCGAGGCGTACCGCATGTCACCGGAGGATGTCGGCGGCCATCTGGACAAGAACAAGTACCCCGGCTACCGGCAGAGCATGACCGAGGTGTACCGGGAGGTCCTGGACGGTCGGGGGACCGGGCGTGACTGGTCGCGCATCGACGCGGTCGCGTACGAGGAACTGCACGACATGGTTACTCGCCACCTCGTGCTGGGCACCCATGTGAATGCGGACACCGTCAATCGGAATGTGGCCACCAAGTGGTCGCAGGACGATCACCGCACCACTCATCGCGGTACGGGTACTCACCGTGTGGCTTCCGACATGGCCGATGAAGTGCTGCTGGGCCGCCGCCTGCTGTTCCACATCAACGAGGGGCAACGGCCGGCTGCCGCCCCGCTGGTGATCGCATACCAGTCGAAGCGCGGCCCTGTGATCTCCCTCGATTACAGGCCTGGAGAAGCGCCCTTGCTGGTGGACGCCGCGCTGGACCGCTACTACGACGAGGTGGCGGTGGCCGCCGGGTCCGAGGAGAAGCTTCGGGCCATCGCCCGGGTGACGCGGGCGCTGCAGATCCTGCAGCCCTTCACGGATGCCAACAGCCGTCTCAACGTCCACACCCTGATGCAGAAGTTCCTGCGGGAACAGGGATTCCGTCCGGCTGTGCTGATGGACTCCTACTCCCTGTTTCTCGGCGGTTACACCGTGGGGGAGATCGCCGAACGCCTCGAGGAGGGTATGGCGCGGTTCGACCAGCACGTCCGCTGGTCCGGCTGGGACGCTTTCAGCCAGCCCCAGGAGTCACTGGTGGCCAGGCAGGCGGACCAACTGGCCGCGGCGATGGGGATCACCGGCGCCACCGAGGACGAGCGCCGCCGACAGGCCATCGACACCGTGCGGACGGCGCGGGCCCTGTTCGGCCATGAGACGACCGGTCGGGGCGAAGCCGTTCCGCAACTGGCGGCCATCCGCGCGCTGAGCCAGGTGGCCGAGGAGCGCCACCCGGAGCGCGCTGCGTATGTGTCGGTCCTCGCATACGCAGCGGAGGTCTTCGATCTCCCGTCGGTCGACACGGTGAACGATGACCACCTCCACGCGCTGATCACGGCCGCCGACCGCGCGTCCGCTGAGGGCCGACCGCTCCGTCCCGACGTACTCCGCGACCTCGCCCCGACGCTGCCGTCGGACGACAGCGAGTCCGCATCGCCCGGTGGCGGGTCCGTCTCGGACGACAGCGAGTCCGCATCGCCCGGTGGCGGGTCCGTCTCGGACGACAGCGAGTCCGCATCGCCCGGTGGCGGGTCCGTCTCGGACGATGGGCGGAAACCGTTGTTCTTCCTGGTGTCGGAGCTGGCCGGTGACGGTCCGCTGCGCAGCGCCGAGGACCTTGTCGCAGCGTTGATGCCTTCTTTGGCGAAGGAGACGCTCGGTGGGTTCCGGCTGGTGCTGCGGGCCGACGCGGGGTCGTTGGGGTCCGATCCGGCTGGGTTGGTCTCGGGCCTGGCGGCTCAGCTGAACGCGCCGGTGGAGCTGTTGCTGGCGGGGTCCGACGGCACTGTGTGGAGACTGCGGTTCGACGAGAAGGGCTCCCGCAAGGACATGGGGCGGGTGAGCCCGGAGGACCTCTCGGCCTCGGCGCTCCCCAAGGTCGAACAGGATGCCGTGGGGCCGGTGCTCGGCTCGCCCGCGTTCGGTTCGGACCTGCGCGCCCCCGAGCCGGAACCGGTACACACCGTGCCGGCCGGCGGCCCGGGGACAGGGCCGGATTCGACGGTGCCGTACCAGCCCACTGGCCCCGCCACCGCCGAGCTCCCCCCCGGTACGGTGTTCGTCCCGCACCCTGCCGGGGGATCCGGCGACGCCTTCGGCGAGGCACTGGCCCGCGCTCTGGAGGAGGCGGGCGTGGATCTGCCGGTGGCCGCGGGCGGCCTGCGTGACTGGGCCGTCGCCCGGGTGACCGAGGCCGATCTGCCGGACGCCGCCCTGCCACCGCTGGACGGTACCCGTGAGGTCAGCCTCGCGAAGCTGAAGGCGGCGCGCGTACAGCTGGACCCCGGTCAGGAGATGCGGGCGGTCCTGGAGGAGCAGTTGCCGGCCGGTGAGTTCGAGCCCACGCCGGTCGAGCGCTTCCGGTTGCTGGCCGGTGCCGCCGACCTCTCCGTCGACCCGGTCGCCGCCTCGTTCGCGGTCGACGCGGCCGTGGCCGCAGCGGTCGCGCGGGAGCTGGGTGTCGCCGTTGCCGTCGCCGGGCCGGACAGCGCGCTGAGCTTGTACGGTCCGGCCCCCGACACCCGGCTGTCGGTACCGGAGGAAGGGCAGCCACAGTGATCCCGGACACGCCGACCGACGACGAACCCGCAAATTCCCGGGAGTTAAGCACCGGCTTCCGGCCAGGCCCTCACATCGACGACCGTCACCGTCAAGACGGCGAGCAGCGAGTAAGGAACTAAAGTGAGCAACTCGGCACAGGACACCCGGTCGGCTGCAGTGACTGAAACGGCTGGATCCGCTGAGCCGGCTGACACCGCCGCCCAGCCCGAGTACGTCGAGGGCGCAACGGAGAACATGCCGCCCGTTCCCGACGAGATCCGCGAGGCCGCCCGGCTCGCGCCCGACCACTGGCTCGGCATGGTCGACCCCACGTGGCGCGGCGAGGGCTCGCCACCGGCATGGGCCATCGTCGGTCAGTGGCGGTCGGGTCTGGACGGCGAGATCGTCGAATGGCAGGACAACGAGGAGTACCGCCCGTCTCCGAAGGCACTCGGCTGGCCCGAGCCCACCGACGCCGTCGACGCGGCGGTGCAGCTTGCCGCGACCGGCTACGGGCCGGGCGAGGACGTGACCCGGGCGCTGGCCGGTCTGTCGGAGGCCGCGGTGTTCGTCACCCCCGACGGCGATCCGCTTCGCGCCACCGCCCCGGACGGCGAGACCCCCGTCGTGCCGTTGTTCACCTCCCCGGTCTACCTGCATACCTCAGGCCGCCTGGCGTTCGAGCTCATGTCCGTCTCCGACGTGCTGGACCGGTTGCCCGAGGGCCACCTTCTCTACCTCAATCCGTCGGCACCGGTGAGCATGACCGTGGAGACCGACAGGTTGCGTGAGGCGCTCGCCGGGGACACCATCGAGGCCTCGAGCGAGGAAGAGGCCGACCACGGCACACCGTCACGCCCGGCCACCACCGGCGGCCCGGTCGGTACTCCGGGCCGTTCCTCCGGACGAGGGGGAGCGATGGAGGACGTGGTTTCGCGGCCGGCGCAAGCCTTTCTGTGACACCCGGAGGCGGGCCGGAGCGGTGCCGGCTCGGACGAGGCTTCTCCTCTGCACGAGGGGCGCCCCCACTGGAGCCGGCGCTGCCGTACTTCTTCCTCGTACCGGTGGAGCGGTGAAGGTCCGCCAGAACGTGAACGACCGTATGTGACGTCCCGGCCGAACGCGATGTCACGCAGCACACCTATGGAGTACACACCCATGTCGAGTTCATCAGGGATTCCGGGCGACAGGCCCGCAGAGACCACCGACGAGGACGCGGAAACCCGGTCCGATGACAGGAGTTCGGGCGCCTCGGGCGTCCAAGGTGGTCCAGGGGCGGTACTGAAGGGCCAGGAGGGGTTCCGGGAGCCGCCGGAGGAGTTCGTCAAGGCCGCCAAGGTGGCGCCCAATCACTGGTTGTCCGTGATCGACAGGCACTGGATCGGCGACGAGGGCGAACCCCCTCCGTCCTGGGCCTCGTTGGAGCGGTGGCGCAGCGATGAGCAGGGGGAGATCGTCGAGTGGGAGGCCAACACCGAGTACCGTCCTTCCCCCGACGCGTACGGCTGGGCCCGTCCGGTCAGCCCGGCGGACGCCGCCGTGCAACTGGTCGCCACCGGATACGGCTCGGAGGAGTTGTTCGCCCTGGTGCTCGCGGACGCCGAAGTGGCCGTATGCGTCGACGAGGATGGCGGACTGGCGGTCAGCGAGGCCTCGGACGGAACACCCGTGGTGGCGGTCTTCTCCACGTCACCGGAGTTGGACGAGGACAGACTGCCCCCGCATGAGGTGATGCCGGTGCCCGACCTGCTGGAGATACTGCCGGAGGGGAAGGAGGTGCTGTTCCTCAGCTCCTCGGCCCCGGTGGGGCAAGTCGTCACGGCGAGCGCACTGCGGGAGAGCAAGGCCGAACTGGACCGATACGAGGCGGAGGGCGGCGAGGACGAGTGGCCCGAGCCCGACACGGCCGTCCGCTGGCCGGTGCCCGAGACGGACGGCGGCCTGGCGAACCTCATCGCGAACATGCCGGACATCGCGACGGTCGGGGGCCCGCCGGACACCGCGGACTCCAGGGACCCCATGGACTTCACCACTGACCGTGAGGAAAGAGCCTGATGCCGTGACTCTCGACTTTCGTCGTTCTGACTGAACGTCATGCCAGGTGTGCGCTGGCTGCGGCCCATGCCTCTTGCACGGCGCGGATTTCGGTATCTGTGGGCTGACCGGCGTCGATGGGCATAAATCGGGCCGCGATGATCGTTCGGCGGAGATTGGCGGTCATGTCGGAGAACGCCGGGTGCGTCTTGGTGAGGTACCACGGGGCCCGTGCCCGGTGCTCGGCCGCGTCCTGGGGGTGGTGGCCGTGCAGCGCGTACCAGACCACGGTGATCGTGTAGCAGTACAGGCCGAACGGAACCCCTCGCTGGACCGCGCGCCGGGTCCGGTGGTGGGCCTGGCCGACGCCGAGGATGCCGGGGGCTTCGCCGAAGGTCACCTCGATCGACCATCGCCCGGGATACCGGGCCACCAGTTGCCCGGCCGACGCGGTCAGGTCGGTGGAGATCAATGCCAGGTCGTAGCCGGTGTCGACGGCGTCCTCGCGGAGCAGCCGCACCTTCACCGTCTGGGTGTGGAAGGAGCCGTACCACAGGCAGGTGGTCTCGGCGGTGAACACGGTCTTGGTGCGGCCGTAGCGGGTCACGGCCTGCGCGGTGAACGCCGGCGTGGCGGCCAACTCGGCCGGAGTGCCGAGCCTGTCGCCCTTCAGGCGGGGCCTGCCGCGCCGTCCGGTCGGCGGTGGGGCGAGGCGGTAGAGCACCGCGTGGGACGGCAGCCGGGTGGTGAAGGTGACAGATACGGGCAGGTCACGCAGTGCCTTGCCACGGTAGGCGGCATCCGCGACCACATCGATACGTCGGCTCCAGTGGCAGGCGGCCAGGAATCGGATCATGGAAGCGGCCAGTTCGACCTTGGTCTGCTCGCCTTTCGGGCGGTGCAGCCGGGCGGCCACCGGCAGGCACACCGGACGGGGCAGGAACGGCAGGTCCACGATCAGGCCGAGCACGACGAAGCAGGTGCCGTAGCCGATCCCGTCGCGGCCGGCGGCGGAGCCGTCGTGCTGCCAGGCGGCACCGAAGACCTTCTTCCCACGCCGTTTGAACAGCGTCTCGTCCACCGCCACCGTCAGCGGGGTGCCGTCGGGCACCAGCGAGCGCACCACGAGGTGGGACAGCGACCCGCCCAGCGTCTGCGGCTCCCAGCGGGCGCGGGCGAAGAAGGAGTGGGCCCGGTCATGGGACCAGCAACGGGTCAACCCCGCGCCCAGCAGCATCCCGGTGACCGTGCCCCGACCGGTATTCGCGATCAGCCCGGTGACCAGTGCGGCGAACGTGGGGAAGGTCGGCGAGGTGAAACTGCCGCGCAAAGCGCCCAGCACAGCAAGCAGAGATGCGGGTACGGTCGGATCCGGAGGCATCGGCGGGTCCCTCACAGCAGGCGACATAAGCACCGCCGATGCTTCCTTGGCGTCTGCCTCCCGGCCGGGCCGATAACCACAGGTCACCCGTGCGAGCTACCTACCTGACAGGTGGTCAGAACGACGAAAGTCGAGGTGACTCCTCCCCCTCATTTATGAGGGGGAGGAGTCACGACGATGGCCGTGGGACATCACGCGTGCCCCGGTCGGTTTACCCAAAGTCGGTACAGACGGGAAGACCTGGTGGTCTTCCGTGCCGTTTTCGCTCAGCGGCCCGCAATGAACCGCGAGCCCGTACCTAGAGTCACCGGCGGTGCCATCCAGCACGGCCCTTCCAGCGGGTGTCGGTACGGCGTGCTTCCGCGGTGCCCACCTGCACCCTCGAACTCCGCAGGAGAACGCGATGAGCATCCCTGACTCGTCCCCTGGCCTCAAACAGGACGTATGCTCGGTGCCCGTACCGCTTCGGACACCTGGCAGCGCCGAATACCGGGTGCAGCCCGTGCCGAACGCCGCGCGGATCATCCCGACAGGTGGACGGGGCATCGCCTGGGACCGAGTCCGGCTATGGCGCACATACGGAGATCGGTACCGCGAGGCGATGGCCACCGCGGAAGAGGCGTTGACTCAGTCCCTGGGCCCGACGGGCGGCATCCGTCACAACCGCGTCGCCGTGCTCGCCGACCTGGCGGCCGTCCACCTGTACCTGACCGAGGAGTGGGAGAAACTCGACGAGGCGTTGTCCGAGGGAACGGTGGGCGGACACCTGTCGCTCGCCCGGTGCCTCGCCTCGGGACTGCGTCGACTGGCCTCCTACCGCGGTCCGGCGATCGTACGCACCAGCACGGTCGGAGCGGTGACGGACTGGTATCGCGAGAACCGGTTCGTCACGGAGCAGGGCTTCTGGACGGCCTCGGCATCGGCAGCCGCGCTGCGTGAGGGGGGACCCGGCTTCGCCGTGTGGTCGCTGACCGCACGACGAACCGCGGCGGTTGCCCCACACGCCCCGGAACAGCTGGTCTTTCTGCCCGGCACGCGGTTCAAAGTGCTGCGGGTGATCGACGGACGACAGCCCCTCGTGCTGATGCGTGAAATGTTCCCGCCGGAGCCGGCCGGACACCAGCCCGACGACGCCAGCGGGGACGGCTCCACGTGGCTGGACGAGAGCACACTGGCTGATCTGGAGAGCATGACAGCCGACTCGCCTGCGGCGAACCCGTTCATGCCCGTCGCCTCCATTGTCACCGGTCCGCGGCAACGACCCCCCGGACTGATCGTCACGTCACGGACCGGCAGGAACCGCGTTCACTGAACCGCGGCTTCATGCCCGGAGAAAAACAGACCGACGGAGAGACGGACATGGACGAGCGAGCGGCAATCCCGGACGAAGAGACTGAACCGGAGGAGTCGAAGGAGGCAATCAGGGCCGCGCTTCGGGAGGCCTGGACGGCAGGGACGGACAGGAAGTGGGGCCCCGTCGCGTCCGGCGCCATGGACCGCTGTCCAGTCTTTTCCGAGTAATGCTGGGCCCCCGGCGCCGATGCATGGCCACTGGGCTCCCTCCCTCATGGAGGCAGAAAGGGCGGATCCCTCGCACAGGTCAGGCTCAGGCGAACGCCGCCTCGATCTGCCGGCCGAGCGCGGCGAAATCGGCAGGAGCGTCGACGGCGGCGAGAGTTGCGTAGCCGATGAGCGGGCCCGAGTCGCCTCGGCCCGGGTCGTGTCCGCCGCGGTCGGCTCCGCGCCCTGGGCCCCTTCGCGGTCTCTCGCGTACTGACCGGCGAGTCCCCTGCCGAGGCGTCATCGCCAACAACATCTGGCTCCACCACCGCGCCGCCGCCCTCAACCTCCGCCGACTGATCAACCTCGGACTCACCAGGACCAGCAACACCTGGCACCTCGCCCCGGCCACGGCATAGCGAAAGGGCTGTCCGGCCTGCGGCCGGACAGCCCCTCGACGGAGCTTTGCCGTTGTGCAGTGACTGCCCGACTACCGGTGAGCACCGCCAGCCTGGCGGGGCGGGGTAGCCAGGAAGTCGAGCAGCTCGCGGGCGAAGGCCTCGGGGCGTTCCTCGGGCACGAAGTGGCCACTGCTCGCAATCACCGCACCGGTCAGGTGCGGCGCGGCCGTGTCCAGGCTGTCTGCGAGTCGGGCGCCTGAGCTGTGCTCGCCGCCGACGGCGAGTACGGGCATGGGAAGGGTTGCTCCGGTTTCGCGCCAGGCCCGGTTGACGCGGCCGTCCTCAAGGAGGGTGCGGTAGTGCGCGAAGCCGGCGCGCAGTGCCTCGTACCCGCGGTAGGAGGAGGCGACGGTGGCGACCTCTTCCGGCGGGAAGGTTCCGGGTACCGCGGACAACCAGTTGAACCACCAGGTAAGGAAGTCGCTCTCCCGGCCTTCGAGGAGCAGTTCGGGCAGTTCTTCGGTCATGAAGAGGCCGAAGTGGAACAGACCGCCGGAGGCCACGTCCATCGCCTGCTCCAGGCCGAAGCCGGGTAGGGCGAGTTCGACGAGGACGAGGTGTTCGACTTCCTCGGGGTGGCGGCGGGCGTAGGCGAAGGCCACCATGCCACCGATGTCGTGCCCGACGACGCGGACGCTGCCGTGGATGCCGAGCTGTGCGAGGAGTTCGCGCATGTCCTCTGCCTGTGTGTCCTTGTCGTATCCGCTCAGGGGACGGTCGGAGGCGCCCAGGCCGCGCAGGTCGGGAGCGACGACGCGGTAACCGTGCGCGGCGAGGGCCGGCATGAGGTGTCGCCAGGCCCGCCATGTCTGGGGCCAGCCGTGCAGAAGGAGTAGGGGTGCACCGGTCCCGCCGACCACGGCATGCAGCCGGGTGCCGTTCGCAGTGACAGTGATGCTCTCGAATCCGTCGGGGAGGGGCGTTTCGTCGCTCATGGGATCACCTGGGGCTGGGTCGAGGAGAACGACCAGGAACGTCTGTCCGTGACGGCCGGCGGAGCCGGCGGCGAGCTCGGCCAGTACCTGGTCGGTGGAGGTGACGCGGGCTCCGGTGCGCGCGGCGACGCGGCGGATGCGGGCATCGTTGGGTGGTCGGCGTTGTGGAGGGCGGGGTGGACACGGGCAGTTCACCGTGCCGCCCTTGTGGCCGGTGAGAAGCAAGACGCTGCGCTGGGGAGGGAAGGACCGTGACGGGTACAGCCGGTGCCGTTGCGCCAGGGGTGCTGCCCGGCTCGAGCGCACGCAGTGGTCAGGTCTTGCGTGAGAGGGCTTCGCGGACTGAGGGTACGACTTCGGCGGCAAACGCGCTGATCTGTCGGGTGTGGTCTCGTTCGGGCCAGATGACGAAACCGTTCATCCCGACGGCAGGATGTCGCCCTGGGTCTTGCCGGCGGGCACGCGGGCCGTCCGGGTTTCCGGGTCGGCGCGGACGGGTGCGTCGATGAGTGGACGCAGCACCAGCGAGCCGTTCAGCGCGGCAGTCCGGCCCATCGCGTGGCCGGTGGTGTTCAGCAGCGGCCGGCCCGCCCGGCGTGCGGCGGCGCGGACGACGTCGTCGATCGAGCGGGCGGTGAACGCCCCGGCCGGATTGACCGGTGCCGCGAGCTGGAAGGAGGAGTCCGTTTCCGCGTAGCCGGGGGTTCCGGGTGGACTGAACAGGCTGCTGTCGTCGCTGGTCATCGGGATTCCTCCGTGCATACCCCCGCCTTCAGGCGGGGGAGGAATCGGACTCCTGCGGAGCAGGGCAGGGAAAGCCGATTCGCCGCCAGGGCGGATCGGCGTCCACCGCCA
>LRTP01000246.1 GCA_001550305.1 Streptomyces diastatochromogenes | reverse complement strand
GGCCCTCTTCGGGACGAAGAGGGCCGCGGGCCACCCGGGGGCTTGATGAAGCCGAACGGGATGTTGACGCAGTGGCGGACGTGACCTGACGGTGATCCGTGCTCCGCGCCGTTTCTCGATCGCGGATGTCGTCCCGATGTCGCCTCCGCTCAGGCCCTTCGTGCTGGTATCGGTGCGTGGCTGGCCACGCTGCGAGCCTGAGCGTCCAGACGGGCTAGAGTGCGCCACCCACGGAGGTCGACGGTGTCAGCAACCGTCGACGAACGTCACTGTCTCCTCAAGCGGCGCCCGGCCGATGCGGGTTTCACTTGCCGTGACGTCCTCGTGCCCGATCGACATGCCGCAGAAGAGGAGGAGCTCATCCGGGGGCGACAGGACCTCGGCGACGGTCTTGTGATATTTGGCCCAGGCCATCTGTGTGCAACTGTGCAGCCCTTCGGCGCGGAGCAGCAGCATGACGGACTGCAGGTATATGCCCACGTCGGACCACTGGGGTCGGCCCATGCAACGGTCGATGTAGCAGAACAGGGCGGCGGGTGCCCCGAAACAGTCCCAGTTCGCGGCAGCGGCCCTCTGTCGCGCCTCCAGGTCCGTGCGCGATATGCCGAGTGCGCCGTAGCGCTGCTCGCCGAAGGCAGAACGGCGCTCCTGATAGGGGCTCTTGAGTACCGGGGGGTACTGCTCGTACTCCGGCTCGTCCCAGGGATCTCCTGTGGCTATGCGCTCACCGGCGCGCTTTTTGAGCTCAGCCAGTGGTCGGCCGGTCAGCACGTAGGCGTGCCACGGTTGGAGGTTCGATGCGGACGGAGCCCAGGCCGCGGCGGACAGCACGCGCTCCAGCACCTCCCGCGGGACCTGCTGGTCGGTGAATTCCCGCACAGCACGCCGACTCGCGACCGCTTCATAGACATTCATGATCGCCTGAACCCCTTTTTTGTTCGGCACATCTGAAATCGTCATGTCCACAACGGTATCATCTAATACTATCTCGGGCGAGCGGGGTGGTGCACTTGGGGAAGGGTTGTCGTCCAGGGGTGGTTCGCCGGCGTCGTCTGCCGGCTTTCTGAGGGAATGATCTTCGCGCCGGCCGACGGGGTGTGCTCCGCGCCGCGGGCTTGCTGCGGGTCGAGGTGTCGGCTTGGGTGTTCGGCCCATTCGGCCATGTCGGGGCCCGATCCGAGGCGGTCAGGACGGCCTTGTCCGGCCTCTGTCGGCGCTGCCGCAGTGTCCCCAACTCGGCCACTGCTTCACAGGGTTTGTGATGCTGTCGGCTCCAGGGGTAGGCGGCCGGCCATCCCGAAGCCGTCCTGCGTGGCTAGCGCACCGGTGCGGTGGTTCGGTTCCCACCGGCGATCACGCCCCTGGCTGTGCTGCCTGCAGCAGGGTCGGCGTGTGGCAAGGGCGGCCGTGGTCCTCAGGGCCGCCTTCGCTGTAAAAGACGTACCGCCCGGAACCGGTCACGCCTCGGGCCACCCCCGCGTGGGCGCGCTTACGCCTGACCCTCCACGGGATGGGCGAACCGGGTCAGCAGCCCCGTCAGCTGCTCGCGCTCACCCGGTCCCAGATCGGCAACCAGGCGCTCGGCCAGCGGCTCCGCCGCCACGTGCGCCGCATCGAAAAGCTCGACACCCCGAGGCGTGATCTCCACCGCCCGCACCCGCCGGTCCCCCGGAACCGCCTTGCGCACCGCCAGACCCATGCGCTCCAGGTCGTCCACGACCCGCATGATCCCCGCCTTGTCCGACCCCGTCGCCGCCGCCAAGTCCCGCTGCACCGTGGGCCCCCGGTCGACCAGGACAAGCAGCACCGCGAAATGCCGCAGCTCGATACCGAGCGGGCGCAGTGCCTCCGTCATCACCCCGGCCACCCGCCAGTGCGCCCGCCGCAGCAGCAGGCCTAGAGCGAAGGGCGAGGTGTCCCCGGGACGGTCGGTCGCACGCGAGCCGGCCGAAGGGTGAGGAGCGTCGTCAATCACAGCTCCAGGTTACCAGCCATCCATTCATCCAATACGGTATCGTTTGAAACAAAATGCGGCTATGCCTGCCTCCGCTGCACCCCCAAACACCTGTGCGGGATCACACCAGGGTGCTGGACCCTCGTGTTGACGGCGGGCGGTTGCGGAACGATCGTGAAGAGAGCCGATGGCGAGGGCAATCCGGCGGTCATCTGGCACAGCACACCAGGTAGGCACCATGGCACACTCCCACGCGTGGCCGGGCCCGCTGCCTCCAGGATCGGCACGGCTCCACGTCGACACAGCCATCGCCGTCTCGGACCCTTCTGGGCAGATATTCCTCTGGAGCAGCGCTGCACAGGCACTGTGGGGTTACGCACCCGAAGAAGTCATCGGCACGTCTCTCACCCGTCTCTTCACCACCGACGGGGCAGCGCTGTTGCACCGTGACGGCCGCGCCGTCGAGGCGCGGGTGTGTTTGTCGCCATTGGTGGCCCCTGAACTGCCGGGCGGGTTTCTACTGACCGCGGAGCCCCAGGTGGCTACGGAGGCTCGATCGGGTGCGCAGGAGCCCGGCGACGAGACATTGATGCGGTGGGTGTTCGAGCAGTATCCAGCTCACCTCGGAGTATTCGACTGCGAAGCCCGGAGCCTGAAGCAGAACCACACGATGGCCCGGGCTACCGGTCTGCGCGAGGACGAACTCCACGATCGGCGCGTCAGCGACCTGATCCCGGATGCCTCACTGATCGAGAACGACCGATGGATCCGGCGGGTGGCCGCGACGGGCGAGCCGGCACAGAGAGAGGCCTTCCTCAAGGTCCCCGGCGAACCGAAGGCGCACGCCTGGACCGTGGACTACTTCCCGCTCAAGGACCCGGTCGGCCGGGTGCGCGCAGTGGCGATGTCCGCGTACGACTACTCCCGGCAGTACGAGTCACGAGAGCGGCTGGCCCTACTCGGCGAGGCCCGCACACGCATCGGCGCCAGCCTGGAACTGGAGGGAACAGCTGACGAGCTCGCCGAGCTCCTCGTGCCCCGTTTCGCGGATGTTGTCAGCGTCGACCTGTTCGAGGCCGTCTTCGGCGGCGATCTGCCCGCGTCTGTTCCCTCCGGGCCCGTTCTGCTGCGCAGAGCCGCGCAACGGCCTGCATTCTTCGCGGAAGGGGCGCCTCCCGCCCTGGGCGAGACGCAGTGGCACCCGGCTACCTCACCGGTCAGCAGGTGCGTGGCGACCGGAAGGGCGGAACTGCGCGACGTCACCGATCCACAGGGGCCCCGTTGGTTCGCCGACGCCCCCGAGACAGCGGCAGAGCTGCGCGCCTGTGGAGCGCACTCGCTGATCACCGTGCCGATCCGAGCCCGCGGCACAACTCTCGGAGCTGCCTCCTTCCTCCGCCATGGCGCCTCGCATGAGTCTTTCTCCGCGGACGATCTGACCCTCGCCGAGGACTTGGTCGCCCGTGCTGCGATCTGCCTGGACAATGCCCGCCGGTTCACCCGCGAACGCGGCATCGCGCTGTTCCTGCAGAGCACCCTGCTGCCTCGTGGCCCGATCGTGCATCCGGGCGCGGAGACCGCGACCCGCTACCTGCCCGCCGACCGCGCCACCGAGGCAGGTGGGGACTGGTTCGACGTGATCCCCCTGCCCGGTACGCGCGTCGGCCTGGTCGTCGGGGACGTCGTCGGCCACGGCATCGGCGCCTCGGTCACCATGGGCCGGCTCCGGACGGCGGTACGTACTCTCGCGGACATCGATCTGCAGCCCGACGAACTCCTCACCCACCTCGACGACATGGTGACCCACCCGGCGGAAGAAATGGGCGACGAGTCCGATGGCGATGTCGTCGACTACAACGCGATCCCCGGCGACATCGGCGCCAGCTGTCTGTACGCCGTCTACGACCCCGTGTCCGGTACCTGCACGCTGGCCCGAGCAGGTCATCCGCCCCCGATTCTGGTGTGTCCGGACGGCACCACGCAGGTCGTCGACGTGCCCGCCGGGCCTCCGCTCGGGCTGGGCAGCCTGCCGTTCGAGGCGACGGAGCTGACCATTCCCGAGGGCAGCCTGCTGGCCCTGTTCACAGACGGACTCGTCGAAACCCGCGGCCACGACATCGATGAACGAATCGACGAGTTGCGCGACGCCCTGGCCCGGTCCGTGCCCTCTCTGGAAGAGCTGTGCGACACAGTCCTGGAGTCCCTGCATACCGAGACGCGGACCGACGACATCGCCCTGCTGGTCGCCCGCACCCGCCTCCTCCGCAAGGAACAGGTCGCCGAGTGGGACGTGCCCGCAGACGCGGCCGCGGTGGCGGAGACACGCAAGATGGTGGACGAGCGGCTCACCGCGTGGAGGCTGGAGGAAGCCGCGTTCACCACGGAACTGGTGGTCAGCGAACTGGTCACCAACGCGATCCGATACGGCACCGAACCGATCCGCCTGCGGCTGATCAAGGAGCGGTCTCTCATCTGCGAGGTCTCCGACAGCAGCAGCACCGCACCTCACCTGCGCCGAGCCCGGGTCAGCGACGAGGGCGGCCGGGGACTGTTCCTCGTTGCCGAGCTCACTCAGCGCTGGGGCACCCGCTACACCTCAGCGGGCAAGACCATCTGGGCCGAACAAGCCCTGGGCCGATCGCCGCGGACGGCTCCCTCTTTCTGACAGGTCGATTCCTCCTGGTGTTTCCCCCTAATTTCTGGATTGCCGTCCGCGGGTCCGCTTCATGGCCCAGCGCCTCGCCGGCGCGTCCGGTGTCACAGACCTGAGGGTCGCCCGGTCCTACTTGGGAAACCGTTCCGATCCGACGCCATGGTCCGAAAGGCGGAGGGTTTACTTGTCGCAAAGACCAACCTCGTCGAGCCGCCCGCCCGGGGATCCGCCGTCGACGGGCTTGCGCTCCCGTCCGCGTCCGGTGGCCGTGGTGGTGGGCGCCGGTGGCGTACTCGCAGCGGCGTATGTCGGTGTCCGGTACGCACTGGACCAGCGCAGATTGGCCCCGGATGTGATCATCGGAAGCGCGGTGAGTGCTCTCGACGAAGCCATCACGGCCGCCCGCCCAGGCAGGGCCGCGCCGCGGCCGCACCACGTGTGCCCCCAGATCGTCGCCAGCGGGATGGGCGCATTGCACGCCCGGCTGCGCTCTCTGCTCCTGCTGATCGTGCTCGGCGGATTCCGCAACGGTGCCATCGCTCTCCCCACGCCGAGCACGTGCATCAGCTCACCAGCGCGAACAGTCGGATCGAGTGGGTCGGCACCTGGACATTCCCTCAGCGCCGACGGTTGTTCCGCCGTAGCCAATGGACTCGGGGCCTTCGCGCCGGGAAGATCCCCCGTACATCGGCTCGACCCGGCCACCCACGTCGTGCCGCGCAACTGCATCAGCCCGACGGCGCATCTGTCCCATGAGCGCAGCTACCTGGACCGCAGCCCCAACACCGGCGCCCTCATCGGTGACCGCTACGGTGCGACCGCAGCGACAGATGTCGATGGCTGGTCGCCATGACGGGCGCCCGCAGGAAGCGGCCCTCACTGGGCGCAGGCCGCCGCCCGGGACAGAGCACTACCAGAGACCAGATCCTCACGGCTGCCCTCGATCTCTTCGCCGTCCAGGGCTATTCGGGCACGACGATGCGCGGAATCGCCCAGCGGGCGGAAGTGGATCCTGCTCTGATCCACCACTTCTTCGGCAACAAGGACGGCCTCTTCCGAGAGGCCGTTTCCTCCCGGATCGACATGTCCGCCCTTTTCGAATCCCTGCCGGAGAAGACGGAGGAGGAGAGGGAGGTCCGGGGGTTGAGCCGCGGGAAGCGGATTGCCCGGACGTTCCTCTCCCATTGGGAGGACGAGTCGACCCGCCCGGCGCTGGTCGCCGTCTACCGGGCCAGCCTGTCGGACGAGGCGACGGCCAAAACGTTCGGCAACGAGTTCGATGCGGCCTTCGTGTCGTACTTGGGCCGGATCACCTCCGAGGAGACCGAGCGGACACCGACGTTCACGTCTCTGGTATCCGCACACCTGGTCGGCCTCGCCATACTGCGCTATGTCCTCGCGGTGGAGCCGCTGGCCTCTCTTGAATTCGAGGAACTGATGGAGCGGCTCGTCCCGGCCATCGAGGTCCACTTCGGCCGGCCGGCCCAGGCCTAGCGGCTCCCAGTCCTGGGCCGCTCGTTGCGCGTGAGCGGTCCAAGAGGGAAGACGCCAGGCCGGATGTTGGGTTCCGGCTGCAGGGCGGCAGCACGGTCGGCGTCGGATCCGGAGACGCTCCGCGACCTGCGCTGTCTCGCCGACCTGCTTCAACCGACGGCCGACCGTGCTCTCGGTTACTCCTCATGCAATCGCAGGGCGTCCCGGGCGGCCGTAGCGATCGCGAGCCTGGACAACCGTCTCCGGGGCGATAGCGTCCGCCCGCGCCAACTGGTCCAGGGCGGCAACGACGATCGACTCGGCGTCGACGTGAAAATAGCGGCGTACGGCATCACGGGTGTCCGACAGCCCGAAGCCGTCCGTTCCCAGCGACGTGTAGTCCTGCTCTACCCACTGGCTGATCTGGTCGGGCACCTGGCGCATCCAGTCACTGACCGCCAGAACGGGCCCTGGAGTGCCCGACAGCGCAGCCGTCACGTACGGAACGCGCTCCTCACCCCGAAGCCGCGCCCTGTCGGCACCCAAGGCATCGCGGCGCAGCTCCGTCCAGGAGGTCACCGACCACACGTCAGCCTGGACTCCCCACTGGGACGCGAGCAGTTCCTGGGCCTCGAGCACCCAGTGGATGGCCGTGCCGGAAGCCAGCAACTGGATCCGTGGTCCCGCGCCGAGTGGCTCCGCCTGCCGGAACCGGTATATGCCCCGTAGGATCCCCTCCTCGACCTCCGGACCGGTTGGCATGGCCGGCTGCCGCTTGGGCTCGTTGTAGACCGTCAGGTAGTAGAAGACGTCTTCGGGCTGGTCACCGTACATCCGTCGCAGCCCTTCCCTGACGACCACCGCGATCTCGTACGCGAAGGCAGGGTCGTAGCTCACAGTGGCCGGATTCGCGGATGCCAGCAGGTGGGAGTGTCCGTCGGCGTGCTGTAGTCCCTCGCCGGTCATGGTCGTACGACCGGCCGTCGCCCCGATGACGAACCCGCGCCCCATCTGGTCTGCCAGGGCCCAGAACTGGTCACCTGTTCGCTGGAAACCGAACATGGAGTAGAACATGTAGAAGGGGATCATGGGCTCGCCGTGCGTGGCGTACGAGGTCGCCGCAGCGGTGAACTCGGCCATGGAACCAGCCTCGGTGATGCCCTCGTCGATGAGCTGGCCGTTCTTGGCTTCGCGGTAGTAGAGCAGCTGATCCGCGTCGACCGGTTCGTAGGTCTGGCCGTGCGGCGAGTAGATGCCGGCTGTCGGGAACAGGGATTCCATGCCGAACGTGCGGGCCTCGTCGGGGATGATCGGCACCCAGCGCCGCCCCGTCTCCTCGACGCGCATCAGGTCCTTGACCAGCCGGACAAGAGCCATGGTGGTGGCCACCTCCTGTTTGCCGAAGCCCTTCGTCAGGGCCTCGAAAGGCGCGGCCGGGGGCAGCTGCATCGGCTTGACGACCACCTTGCGTACCGGGGCGGGACCTCCCAGAGCCGTACGCCGATCGCGCAGGTACTGCACCTCTTCCGAATTCTCACCGGGGTGCCAGTACGGCACCAGGTCGCCGCTCAGCGCGCTGTCGGGAATGGGAAGCTCAAGCACGTCCCGCATGTCACGGAACTGCGCCATGGTCAGCTCCTTCATCTGATGATTGGCGTTGCGGGACTCGAAGCCCGCGCCCAGCGTGTGCCCCTTCACCGTCTGGGCGAGGACGACGGTCGGTGCTCCGTGGTGCTCGACCGCGGCGCGATAGGCGGCATGGACCTTGAGCGGTTCGTGCCCGCCGCGCGAGTTCTCGAACAGATCGGTGAGCTGGGCATCGCTGAGCCGGGCGGCGATGCCGGAGAGCGCGTCGCCGGTGAAGAAATGCGTGCGTATGTAGGCGGCGTCCCGCGCGGCGTACGTCTGCATCTGGGCGTCGGGGGCCTCGCCGAGGCGGTGAACGAGGGCCCCTGTGGTGTCCTGTCGCAGTACGTTGTCCCAAGCCTCGCCCCAGAGGGACTTCACGACGTTCCAGCCCGCTCCGCGGAACCGGCCCTCAAGTTCCTGAACGATCTTGGAATTCGACCGCACTGGGCCGTCCAGGCGCTGGAGGTTGCAGTTGATGACGAAGGTGAGGTTGTCGAGCCCCTCGCGGGCGGCGAGCGCCAGTGCGGCCATCGCTTCGGGCTCGTCCATTTCCCCGTCCCCGAGGAATGCCCATACGCGGGACCTTGATGTGTCCTTGATGCCGCGCGCGTGCAGGTAGCGGTTGAACCGAGCCTGGTAGATGGCGGCGAGCGGACCAAGTCCCATGGAGACGGTCGGAAACTCCCACAGCCACGGCAGGCGGCGGGGGTGGGGGTAGGACGGCAGTCCGTGGCCGCCGGCCTCGCGCCGGAAGCTGTCCAACTGCCTCTCGTCGAGGCGCCCTTCCAGGAACACGCGGGCGTAGATGCCGGGCGAGGCATGCCCCTGCACGTACAGCTGATCGCCCGAGCCGTCCCCGTCCTTGCCCTGGAAGAAGTGATTGAACCCGACCTCGTACAGCCATGCCGCCGAAGCGTAGGTGGCTATGTGGCCGCCGAGCCCCAGGCGGGAGCCTCGTGTCACCATCGCTGCCGCATTCCAGCGGTTCACGGCGGTGATCCTGGACTCCACGGCGACGTCACCGGGAAAGACGGGCTGCGCGGACGCCGGGATCGTGTTGATGTAGTCCGAGGACAAGAGCCCTGGCAGAGCGAGTCCGGACCTGGCCGCGTACTCGTGCACGCGTCGCAGCAGGTAGACCGCCCGATCCGGCCCTGCGTTCCGCACGACAGCGTCGAGTGATGCCTGCCATTCGGCGGTCTCCTCGGTGTCCCAGTCGGGTAGCTGGTCGAGCTCACTCGTCGCAGAGAACTCAGTGGGCCGGGACGGATCACTCATGGCAGCCTTTCTGTCACAGCGTGGGCAGGGGAGAGACCGACGACCGACACAGAGGTACTCCGGTGTCGACCGGTCAGAAACGTGCGTCGGTGGGGTGAAGTCAGCCCTTCACAACACCTAGGACCGCACTCGTGCCACTTTTGTGACAGGCCTCAACACTGTGCCGATGTGACCGGCCTGCGAGCCCCGCAGGCAGGAAGGACATGGGCACGGCCGGGTTGGCGATCAACGTCACGAAATCAGCGCTGTGCACCGAAAAACCTGCATCGGGCTCTGGCCACCCGAACCCCTCGACACCGGATGGGATCCGGAGGTGGGCGCACAGCCCGCAGAAGCCCTCGAACTGGCACCTGTACGGCGACGACATGGCCGCTGAGACCTGCATCACGCTGCACTCTGGTGTCACACCTTGCCGGGCTGTCCGGTCAGTAGTGCGTACCAGCAATTCTGCTAGGAGGGCCAATGGACGCACGCCTTAACTACTACGGCAATCCCCTCGCGGGCAAGGCGCTTAAGCATTTCTTCTCGGCCAGCAAGGCGCTGTCGGACTCGACGCTGCCGGCCACCATTCAGCATCTGGTGGAGGTCCGCGCCAGCCAGATCAACGGCTGCGGTTTCTGTACCGACATGCACACCAAGGAGGCCACCCACGCCGGGGAGACCTCGGTGCGGCTCAACCTGATCGCCGCTTGGCGGGAGGCGACGGTCTTCACCGAGGCCGAGCGCGCCGCGCTGGAGCTCGCCGAGCAGGGCACCCGCGTCGCGGACGCGGCCGGTGGTGTCACCGACGAGGCTTGGGCGGACGCCGCCAAGCACTTCGATGAGGACCAACTCGCCGCGCTGACGACCCTCATCGCCATCATCAATGCCTACAACCGCATCAACATCATCACCCAGCAGCCAGCCGGCAGCTACAAGGTCGGCATGTTCGGCTGAGCCGGTTCCTTCGGGGCCCGGCACGGCGTGGACACATGTCGACACGCATCATCGGGGTGCCGTCAGGGAAAGCGACGGGACACCGTTTGGCCGCGACTGCCACGGCGCGCCGGGCGGCGCTCTCGATGTTGCAGCTGGCCGATTTGTGGCGACCGCCGACTCACTGTGCGTAAAGCAGACGGCTCGCGGCGTGTCACAGATGCGGGCCACGCCCTGTCTTCGCTGTAAAGCAAGTTGTTGTGAGCCTGGGATTGCCGACGCGAGATCGTCCGTTCCGGGCCTGTCTACGGAGGTGTAACGCAATGCACGGAATGCACTCAGAGGACGGCTTCGGACCCAAGATGTTGGCGGACATCAAACCGCCTTTCATTCCCGAGGGTGCTTCGGGGATGACTGTCCTCGTCGAGTGGGCTCCCGGTGACCCCGGGACTCCTCCGCACCGCCACTCGGGGCCGTGTTTCGGCTACGTCCTCGAAGGAGCGGTCCGGTGGGAGCTTGAGGGCGAGCCGGAGCACGTGATCAAGGCCGGTGAGACGTTCTGGGAGCCGGGCGGTGAGGTGATCCACTACCAGAACGGCAACGCCTCGTCGGACGTGCCGGCCAAATACATCGTGTTCATGATGTGTGCGCCGGACCAGCCGATGCTCACGCTGGTCGACGACGAGGAGCTGGAGAAGCGGGCCCACCTGCGCGCCCCGCGGCCCACCGACTGACCTCCCGCCTGCGCACAGGCCGGTTCCGAACTGGGCGTGTACTGCATGCTGTCAGCGCTGTTCGCGGCCGCGGCCGCGAACAGCGCACTGCGGCATGCCGTCGTGTCACGGAGTCTTGGATGGCACCGCCATGGCCAGGGTCATGGCGGTGCTGCCGTGGAACCGCGGCCCCTGGCTGCCGAGACTGCGCCAGACGGCCTTCTTCTCAGCCGCTACTTTTGGGTCCCGCTGACCACTGCCGGCTGCTGCCGACGGTCAAGACTGAGCGCAACCGCGCGATGGGTGCCGTACGGGGCCGGCGTAGCCGCGACTGCGTGGATGAAGCTCTCCACGACGGGCCCGTCACACGAGACCCTGGCACCATTTCCACCAGCGCGAGGGGGCTTGCGGCTGGTGCGGACTGACGACGGCTCTGGGAACGATCACCATGCTGCTCATACGCTCCCGCCCGCCGCCAGTGCCCGGTCCCCGCAGGATGCGGCCGGCGCCAGGTTCGGCAGAGGATTCACTTCGCCGCCCTCGCCTCCCTCGTCCTCACCCGAGTCCGCTTCCAACGCCACCAACTCATCGGGCGCCCCATCGCGGCGCCCGGCCTCTACCCCAGAAAACCGTGCTCTGCGCGGTGCCGGCTCGCGTGCCCGGCGATGAGGCCGGACCATCCCGGTCACCGCTCTGAACGGCCGTGAGCCGAAGGGGATTCAGTCCGTCGTCCACACATGAAGTCGGCATCTCCAGAGCGGCCGGTGAACTGCGGTCTGTTCGCCTGTGTGTGCGAGTTCCTCAGGAGATCCAGTCGGTGTAGCGGGTGGGGGCGAGGTGGGCGTTCTTGTCGGTGAGGACGTCGCCCTTGACCACGGCGAACATACCGGCGGTGGGATCGGTGACGACGGTACGGTGGTCGCCCTTGTGGGACAGGGTGATCCGGCCCAGCTCATCCAGGGGGAAGATCTCGGGGCCGGCGATGTTGTGGATCCCGTTCAGCGGGGTGCCCGCGGCGACCTCCGCGACCGCGGCGGCCACGTCCTTGGAAGCGATGGGCTGGATCGGGGTGGCCGGCAGCCGGACGCTGTCCGCGTCGGCGGTCCAGGACGGAACGGCGTCCATGAAGTCCATGAACTGGGTGGCTCGGACGATCGAGGAGGGGATCGGCCCATCCGCGAGGATCTTCTCCTGGAGCGCCTTGGCTCGGTAGTAGTCCAGCTCGGGCACCTGGTCCGTGCCGACGATCGAGAGGATGACGAAGTGACCGACGCCGCCCTTGTCGGCCGCCGCCAGGAGGTTGTCCATCGAGGTCTGCAAGAAGGCGAGGGAGGCGTCGTCGAAGGTCGGGGAGTTCGTCAGGTTGACGGCGACATCGACTCCTGCCATCGCCTCGTCCAGCCCCTGACCGCTGATGACGTCGACCCCTGTGGACTGCGAGTGCGGTACCGCCTCGTGCCCGGCGGCGTTCAAGATCTTGACGACCTGCGACCCGATCAGTCCCGTACCGCCGATGACTGCAACCTGCACGGAGATCCGTCGGCGCGGAACGCCTGATGGCGCAGTGCCCTCGCCGTGGGCGAACAGGGGCGGTCGGGCTCCGGGGTGCGGCCGCCGAAGACGCCCGGCACAGGCTCGTTCGCTTGGCCAGAGCTGTGGCACTCGCCAAGCGAGCTGCACACCGCAGGCTGTCACAACAGCGCGGACGTGTCGGTCAACTGACTGTCCGCATCTGGAAACCCTCCATACGCGAAGGTGCACCAAATATGGCATACGACATTGCCAGTCCGTGGGGCTTTGCCCATGGCCCGGAATCTGGTATCGCATGGCGGCTCGGCATAAGGAGGCCGCATGACGCAAAAAGGCCGAAGGCGGCGACCTTTCCCGTGCCGATTTCGGCTCAGCGCCCGACCGTGTACTGCACCGCTGACGGAGTCATGCCATGACCGAGTGGACCCCGTCGCCCAATCTGTCCACCGACAAAGACTTCGAAGGAGAGACCTTCGCCCCGATCTACACCACGACCGTGACGGTGAGCGGGGGGATGGCGAGTCACGGGCGGGCCTCGGGCAGGGCACGCTCGGGCGATGGAGCCCTGGATCTCAACCTGCGCATGCCCGCAGAACTGGGAGGAGACGGCCAGGGGACGAATCCCGAGCAGTTGTTCGCCGCCGGAATTGCCGCCTGTTTCCACGGGGCGCTGAGTCTGGTCACACGGCAGGCCGCGCTCGACCCCGCAGCGATCTCCGTGAAGGCGACCGTGGCTTTTGGACGGGACCCGGAAGACGGCGGCTACTTGTTGCACGTCGACCTTGAGGTCAAGTGGCCGGACATCGACCTTGCCGTCGCCGCGCCACTCGTGGAGAAGGCCGATTCGCTGTGCCCTTACACGAAGATGGCCCTGCGAGGAACACCGACAAGTATCAGGCTGGTCTCATAGCCAACGGCGAAGGCCGCCCGTCCAGCTGTATGTCGCTTCCCTAGTCGTTGTGTGCCTCATGCCGGCACACAACGGCTACGGACAGGGGAGTCCAGCCGGCCCGTCGCCGGTCGGCCGGGAGCGAGCAGGCCACGAACGCCACATGATCACCGACGGGAACGGCACGCGGCTGCCGGTCGTCCTGACCGCCAACAACCGCGACGGCTCGCCCAGTTGCCGGCACTGGTGGACGCCGCAAAGCCTTCCGCGGCCAGGTCGGCCGACCGCACCGCAGACCCGTCACGCTCTACGCAGACCTCGGTTGCGCCCGTTACCACAGGCTGGTTCCGCACCCGAAGCATCGTGCCCGCCACCGCACGTTCACAGCGCATCCGGGGCCACCGGCGGAACCTCGGACCCGGGTTCCATCGCGCTCTTGCTCTGCTGGATGATCTCCTGGACGTGAAGCTCGATCTCCTGCGGATTCAGGCCGAGCGCCTTGCCTATGTGCACCGCCCAGACCTCGGCGCGAAGATTGGTCTCAAAGTCCAGATCGGCCCGGATGTTTTCACGTGCGGCCTGGCGATTTTGGCTCACCATAACGAATGTGGACAGGAAGATGGCCTCCAGGCTCACGATCATGGTGAGCAGCCCGAACGGGTAGGGGTCGAAGACTGCGACGGAGCCGAGCAGTCTGAGGTTGAGGGCGATCCACACCGCGAACCAGACTGCATGGACGTACACGAAGCCCATCGTGCCCGCGAAGGCGGTGATCGCGTCTGCGAACCGGTCCTGGGATGTGCGCATCCTGGCGAACGCCACCCGCTCATGACGCAAGCGGAGGTCGAGGCGTTGCGTACCGCCGGAAGCGGAGTTCGGCCGGAAGGCCCGGCCTCCGGAGTGAACGGTCCTTCCCACGCACTGCCTCATTCCCTCGTCGGGGACGCCATCCCCACCAACCACCCATGGCCCCGCAGCTTGCATGCTGAGAGCCACTGCACGTGTGCTTCGCCATGTAGGTGACATCGAGCACGGTGCAAAGTTTCGACACGACCGGGTGGAGGCAAGCACGCCACCGCGTTCGCCTCGGACCGTGCCGGCTCCCCGACGCCCGCGACCGTCACGGCCTCGGCGTACTGCCCGGCCGATGAGAAAACGCCGACTCCAGCCGGGTGTCTCAAGTTGCCGATCAGACCTCCTGCCCCGAGGACACCTGGGAGTACCCGGCATTGGTCGTGTACCGCGCTCAGTGCCCTGGGACGTCCTCTTCGTAGAACACGGCCTCGACCCGACAGGTGGGTGCGCGTGTGGGGCAGTCCACTGGGCGCTCGATGAGGCAAGCTCCGTCATCGATCGACGTCGGCGCAAGGCTGTGCAATGACGTACGGCATCTTCCGCTCCTTTGCCCGACGGAGATGATCAGTGATCAGCCAGCTCGCCGAGGCAGTGTTCGACTGGAGGTATGACCATGAAGCCCACGAGGTTGTGACAGCTGACGCCCGCCCGCCCAGTTCTTCGCTGGGGTGAGGCACTGCGCGAGCATGGTCGCAGCGGCCCGCTGACGGGGAAGCACGTGCTGGCAGGCACAAGCGGCAGTGGGCCGAATTGCACATCATCTCCCCCCCACGTCGATGTCAGTGGACGTCACCTGCCACGAGAGCGTCCACGAACGGTGTCACACATTCCAGGACGTCCTGGTCCTACTGAGTGACAATCCCTCGGCGATCGGAGTAGATCGTGGCTATCACCGAACAACGTATTTCCACCATGGTGCTGGTGATCGGAACCGGAGGGGCTGGGCTGCGAGCAGCGATCGAACTGGCCGAGGCCGGCGTCGACGTCCTCGCGGTCGGCAAGCGCCCCAAGGAGGACGCGCATACGGCGCTCGCCGCCGGGGGAATCAACGCTGCCCTGGCCACCATGGATCCCGAGGACAGCTGGCAACAGCATGCAGCCGACACTCTCAAGGAGAGTTATCTGCTGGCCGACCCTCGCACCGTCGAGATCGTCACCCAGGGCGCCGCCCGGGGCATCGACGACCTGGACCGCTACGGCATGGCCTTCGCCCGGGAAGAGGACGGCCGGATCTCCCAGCGCTTCTTCGGCGCGCACAAGTACCGGCGGACCGCCTTCGCCGGTGACTACACCGGTCTGGAGATCCAGCGCACGCTGATCAGGCGCGCGGAGCAGTTGAACGTTCCGGTGCTCGACGGTGTCTACATCACCCGGCTCCTGGTACACGACGGCGCTGTCTTCGGCGCCTACGGGTTCGACCTCACGAACGGGAAGCGCTACCTGATCCAAGCGGACGCGGTCATTCTTGCCGCGGGCGGCCATACGCGTATCTGGCGGCGCACCTCCTCGCGGCGCGACGAGAACACGGGCGATTCCTTCCGCCTGGCGGTGGAGGCCGGAGCACGTCTGCGCGACGCCGAGCTGGTGCAGTTCCATCCTTCCGGGATCATCGAGCCGGAGAACGCGGCCGGAACCCTGGTCAGCGAGGCCGCCCGGGGTGAGGGCGGGATCCTGCGCAACGCGCTCGGGGAACGGTTCATGAGCCGCTACGACCCCGTCCGGATGGAGCTGTCCACCCGCGACCGCGTGGCGCTGGCCTCCTACACGGAGATCAAGGAAGGGCGCGGCACGCCCAACGGAGGCGTGTGGCTCGACGTCTCGCACCTGCCACGGCACACGATCATGACGCGACTGCCCCGGGTCTACCAGACACTCCTGGACCTGCAGATGCTGGACATCACCCGTGAACCGATCGAGATCGCGCCCACCGCGCACTACTCGATGGGCGGGGTGTGGGTACGTCCCGAGGACCACAGCACCGATGTGCGTGGCCTGTACGCCATCGGTGAGGCGTCGAGCGGCCTGCACGGCGCCAATCGCCTCGGCGGGAACAGTCTCATCGAGCTGCTGGTCTTCGGCCGCATCACGGGTCGGGCGGCGGCCGCCT
Source organism: Streptomyces diastatochromogenes (assembly GCA_001550305.1). Classification (GTDB taxonomy): domain Bacteria; phylum Actinomycetota; class Actinomycetes; order Streptomycetales; family Streptomycetaceae; genus Streptomyces; species Streptomyces mirabilis_D. Next base: position 6,258 of record LRTP01000246.1, on the reverse strand, counting down.
ACTCGCAGTCGCTGACCGCGCAGCCGCGGTCGGCGTCGGCCATCGCGGAGGCCCGCGCGGAGATCGACGACCTTCTCGTCGCCGACGGGCCGGAGAACGTCCGTGCCCTGCAGCGCGCCATCCGCAACACCATGACCGAGCATGCGGGAGTCGTACGCGACGAGGAGGGCCTGCGCGCCGGGCTGGCGGAGCTCTCGGTGATCGAGAAGAGGATGGCGGACATCGGCGTCCACCCGGACATCGCCGGCTATCAGGACCTCGCGCACACCTTTGATCTCAAATCCGCCGCCCTGGCGGCCCGGGCCACTCTCGAGTCGGCTCTCGAACGTCGTGAGACGCGTGGCTGTCACAACCGCAGCGACTACCCCGAACCGGATCCCGCCCTGCGGGTCAATCTCGTGTGGTCCCCGACGACGGGCATCACTCGCGAAAGCATTCCGACCGTCCCGGACGAGATTTCCGCGCTGATGGAGGAGGTCTCGACCGACGGAAAACTCGCCGAATGACCTGCCACGTCCGACCGGGCCGCCGAGGGCCGATGGGAGGAATCTTCTCGATTCCTCCGAACCGGCTGTCACAAAGAAAGCCACTGCCCTGTCTCTTCTGATGCAGACGAAATTTGTCCAGGAAAACTTCCGAGAGGATCCGTCATGAAGGTCGTAGTGATCGGTGGAACCGGGCTCATCGGCTCGCATCTGGTCGGCAAGCTCGAGGCGCACGGGCACGACGCGGTCGCTGCCGCGCCCAGCACCGGCGTCAACACCCTGACGGGCGAGGGTCTGGCCGAGGTCCTGGAGGGCGCCTCGGTCGTCGTCGACGTGTCCAACTCCCCCTCTTTCGAGGACGAGGCCGTCATGGACTTCTTCCGCGCCTCCACGGCCAACCTCCTGAAGGCGGAGGCCGACGCCGGCGTGCAGCACCACGTGGCGCTGTCCGTGGTCGGCACCGAGCGTCTCCAGGGGAGCGGTTACTTCCGCGCCAAGCAGGCCCAGGAAGAACTGATCAAGGCGTCCGGCATGCCGTACTCCATCGTCCACGCCACGCAGTTCTTCGAGTTCGCAAAGGGGCTCGCCGACGGGGTCACCGACGGCGACACCGTGCGTCTGCCCGCCGGGAAGATCCGGCCCATCGTCTCCGACGACGTGGCCGCGGCCGTCGGCCGCACCGCGGTCGGCTCCCCGGTCAACGGCGTGGTGGAGGTCGCGGGCCCGGAGACGTTCGAGCTCGAGGAGTTCATCCGCATGGGACTCGCCGCCAAGAACGACACCCGCAAGATCGTCACTGACCCGAAGGCCACGTACTGGGGTGCCGAGTTGCAGGATGCCACGCTCCTGCCGGGTCCGGACGCGCACATCGCCGAGACCAGGTTCGCCGACTGGCTCGCACAGCAGTAAGTCCCGCGGTGGCCCCTGCCAGCAGGCGGGGGCCACCTCTTTTCTTCGGCCACGGGTCACGATCCCGGCTTGCGCGTTCACGACGGGCAACATTTCGCTCGACCGGAATTCTCGGATTCCATCGCAGGGCCACAGCGTGCCGGAATTCAACCCTGTCCGAGACGTGTACAGCCGCGGCAGTTGTGGCCTGCGCGGGCCGGTCGCCCCGACAGCCGGCTCGCGCACCGGGCGGTCGTGAGTGCCGGCGTTGCCGATGACCGGTAATCAGCTCCCATGCCTGCTGGTGATCTCCTGGTACTCACGCGCGGTCGGCTTGGTGATCTGTGTGCCCTCGCCGTAGAAGCTCCGGCTGAGCACGGCGCGTAGGCGGCGCGCAAAGCGGAATCCGCCGTCCGGGCCTTCTCCGTTGGCCGCGGGATCGGGACCGATCGCCTGGTATTGCTCGTGCTCTGTGAGGACGTGGAGTCGGTCTTGGCCGAGCGGCTCGTGCACCTCGATGAACGCGCCGTTCGGCAAGCGCTTGATGATGCCGGCCTCACGGCCGTGCAGCACCTTGTCCCGGTCTTGCCGCTGCAGGCCGAGGGCCCACCGCTTCGTTATGACATAGGCCGTGGGAGGCACGATGAAAAGGCCGACGCGCACGGCCCACGTCACTGATTCGACCGAGACATGGAAGCGGACGGCGATGATGTCGTTCGCGGCGCCGATCAGAGCCACCAGATAGAAACTGATCCACGAGACACCAAGTGCCGTTCGCACCGGGCGGTTGCGCGGTCTGTCGAGAAGGTGCCGCGCGCGGCCGTCAATCACATCCCCTTCATAGACCGGGGTGGACCCGTCCCTGTGACAGGACCGGGCGGAGAAATACCGGCCGACCGATGTCGGAGGAGCCGGCCTCGGGTGGACACACGGTGATTCCGCGGCCCAGGACACAACCGTGTGATCAAGCCCACGGTCTGGAACTCCACCGGAAGAGGGCGGCCGCAGGACGGCGGAACGCAGGGAATTGGCCGCGGTCGTGGCGCATCTCGGCTCGGTGCGGCGGACCCTCAGTGCCTTTGAGTCGCAGTTGCGTGCCGCAACCCCCTCCGCGGCACCACAGCTCGGAAGACCAGGAGCGGCAAGACCACGGAACGTGCCGCTCGTCCAGCGAACCGATCGAGGCCTCTACCGCGCTCCGCGTTCCTGCGCGGTATCCCACGAGTCAGAGCGCAGAGGGGCGGTGGCTCGTCGGGGCGAGTCGCATGCCGAGCAAGTTGAGCACGCGGTGGGTCAGCCCGACGTCCCCAAGATCACGGCGACGCACACCGTGATCATCGCCGCGGTGATCAGGACCATCGCTATCAGCGTTCCCCGCAGCCATCGGCCGAAGCGGAGGTGATGTTGCCCTTCCACCAGGCTGATGCAAGCGGCGATGTGATCAGTCACCATGCCGGCAACGTAGTTCTGCTCTTCGAGATACCACCGCTCGATATCCCTCTTCTGCCCAGCGGTCAGCCCCGCCGTCCGCGCGGTGAAATCCGCCACGCGCCGATGTGCCGCTTCGAGATGCGACTCCCGGTACAGGAAGTCTTCGATGTCGTTCAGGCCGCGTGCGGCCTCCTTGCTCGCATCCATGGTGTACCTCCAGAGAGCGTTGAGAGGACCAGTCACCGCGATACCGAGTCGGGCAGGTGGCCCGGATGATCTGGTCCTCCGTCGCGGCGGCCCCTCCTATGGACGGGACAACTCGTCCGTCTGTGACATCCGCCGTCGGGAGCCGACGGCGTTCGGTGAAGCCGCCGACCTGTGTCGCTCATGCAGCCACGTTGTCACTCGCCCGGCTCTCGCCGGAACGCTCCGGATCCGCGCTCGTGACGAACACGTCCCGGGGGTGCTGCACGGAGGCGAGGGAGACAAGATCACGGCCGAACACGGCAGCCGTGAGCCAGACCGTGAGAACCCGGACCTTGCGCTCCCAGGAAGGCACGGCCAGGACGTGATAGCCCCGGTGCATCAGCCAGGCGGGAAGTCCCTTGACGACAAGGCTCTTGTACTGGAAGACGCCCTGCCCCAGCCCCAGTGTCGCCACCACTCCGAGACTGCTGTGGCGGTAGTTCCGGATACTTCCCCCGCGCAGGTCGGCCGCGATGTTCTTGGCGAGGAGCCTGCCCTGCCGCACGGCATGCTGCGCGTTCGGTACCGTGCGAGCCTGCGGCACAGGCGAAGCCAGGTCGGGAACGGCCGCGTCGTCACCGGCCGCCCACACATCCGGCACAGGCTCGCTGTCGGTGCCGACTCGCAGGTCGGGCCGGACCACGAGCAGGCCCCGCTCGTCGACCGGGAGATCGGTGTGGTTGTGCACGGTGGGGTTCGAGGCGTTGCCGGCAGCCCAGACGATCAGCGCCGAGTCGAACTCCTCTCCGTTGGACAGCTCCACGTGCCCGTCCGTGGCGGAGAGGAGTTGTGTGTTCAGGTGGACGTGCGCGCCACGGCGTTCCAGGGAGCGCACCACCCAAGCACCGGGCTTGTCGCCCACTTCGGGGAGGATGCGGCCGCGCGCCTCGACCAAGTGGAAGGACAGGTCATCGATGCTCAGCTCCGGATATGACCTGAGCATCGCGGTCGCCAGGGACAGCAGTTCACCGAAGCCTTCGACGCCGGAGAACCCGCCGCCCACGAACGTGACGGTGAGCAGCCTCCGTCGCTCGGCGCCGGGCGGCAGTGACGCTGCTTGATCGAATGCCGTCATGAGGCGATCGCGGATGGCCACCGCCTCTTCCACGTGCTTCAGGCCGATCGCCTGCTGTGCAAGCCCGGGGATGGGGAAGGTGCGGGTCACGGCGCCGGCGGTGACCACGAGGATGTCGTAACTCAGTTCGTAGTCGGCTCCGTTCACCGGGCGGACGACGACCCTCCGGTCTGCGTCACGGATCTCGACCGCGCTCCCCGCTACCAGCCGGGTGCGGCGCAGATGCCGCCGCAAGGACACCGCGGCATGACGCGCTTCGACCGATCCGGCCGTCACCTCCGGCAGAAAGGGCTGATAGGTCATGTAGGGACGGGGGTCGACAACCGTCACCCGCGCCTCACCCGCGCGCAGCCTCTTCTCCAGGCCCCATGCCGCATAGAAGCCCGCGTAGCCGCCACCGATGATCACAATCTCACGCATGATTCCCTCTGCCTGTTGGTCGACACCACATAGACAGGGCGGGACGGGCTCGTGTGACGGACGACGGCGGCGAAAAGCGGTCCTCGGAGCGGCACGCTCAACCCCGGAGCCGGAACATTGCACGCGAAAAGGGCCCCCGCAGGCTCTCGCCTGCGAAGACCCTTCGCACCGTCGGGACGACAGGATTTGAACCTGCGACCCCTTGACCCCCAGTCAAGTGCGCTACCAAGCTGCGCCACGTCCCGGTGCGTTCACCGCGGTGTTCCGCGTGATCCTGCAGGTGAACCCTACCGCACGTGAGGGGGCGGCCCCGCACACGCGGAGGGACGGCGGGTGCGGGGGCGCTGGTCACGGCACGGCGCGAGCCGCGTCAGCCGGACCTACATCTTGCCGTCGGCGAGCTTCCACTCCCGGTGCAGTGTGCCCAGGGGGATGGCGTGCTGGATGACGGGGGTGCCGAAGATGGCCAGCTGGATCTGGAGGGTGCCGCTCAGATCGAGGCCGCCGTAGAGGGCCCAGGAACCACTCGCCGCGACGTCGGACTTGGTGCCGGAGCCGACCGGGGTGGTCGCGGTGACCGTGCCCGCGGCCTCACCGCGCAGGTAGGGGGCCAGGTCGGCGGTGACGCCCACGGCGCCGTACAGGCCGACCGTGGCCTGTGCGCCGAGGGCCGCCTTCACGCTTCCGGCGGTCGTGACGGACGTACGGACCGGAGAGCTGTCCATGTGGGACTCGTTGACCGGTGTCCAGCCGGCCGCCGTGCCGAAGGTGCCGCCCGCCTTGAAGTCGCCCTTGAGGTCCTGTTCGACGTCGACGGTGACGCGGCCGTCGCCGCTGATCTCGAAGTAGCAGGTCAGGTCGAGGTTCACGACGACGGGGATGGGGCCGACCTGGAGAACCGGGTCGGCGTGCAGCTTCGCGAACGGCAGCCGGACCGGCTTGGCGGTGGCGCCGGCGCGCCCCTTGAGCGCCCACTGCGAGGTCCAGTCGCCGGAGATGCCGAGGTAGGCCGCCCCGGGTCCCGAAGCGGTGGAACCGGTGGAGGCGGTCGCGGCGGTGGAGGCGCCGCCTCCGTAGGAGAAGTCCACCTCGGGCTTGACCTGGACGAAGCCGGACACGGATGCGTCCGCCGAGGCCGGTGCCCCCTCGGCCGTGGCGACCTTCGTCGCGACATCGACCCGCAGGCTGCCGAGCGGGACCTTCGTCCCCTCGGGACCGGAGTGGATGTCTCCCGTCTTCGCCCAGGAGACCTTCACGTCGGGCAGCAGCCGCTCGACGTCGAAGGAGGCCGGGTCGACCGGGACGGTGCCCTTCGCGTCGTCGCCGCCCAGCAGCGTGTCCAGGGTCGTCGGCGCGGTCTGGACCTCGGTGCCGTCGGCCGTCTCACCGATCACCTTGGTGACCTTGGCGAGGAGTCCGTCCGGGGCGCCGGGCGCGGGGGCGCTGGCGATGACGTCGCCGACGGCGGTGCGGCTCGGCGTCGCGGTGCCTGCGGGGGTCGGGGTCCCGGTCGGGGACGGCGATGAAGTCCCCTTGGCGACAGCAGATATGACGGCTCGTCGGGTGTGGCTGTCGTACGACTTCACCTTGAGCGAGGTCTTGCGAGCCTTCCCGCCGGCCGTACCGGGTCGCGCGACGGCGGTCGAGGTGGCTGCCGCCGCGGGGGCGGCGGCGACGGCGAGCGGTTGGTCACTGTTCGCGGTCGTGGTCGCG
>LRTP01000245.1 GCA_001550305.1 Streptomyces diastatochromogenes | reverse complement strand
GGCGGGCGCCCGCGCCCCGCCCCCTCCGGACGGCAGAGATGTTGCGCGAAGTCTTGACGCGCCCCGCCCCGTTGCGTAGATATGACAGCGCAGTCATGACAGCGCAGTCATACAACGGATCTGGACTAGGATCCGACTGCCGAAGATCGGGAGACACCATGACACCAGTGGCAGGACGCGGCGCGGGAGCCGCGCCGCGCAGTGTGGACGTGGCGCGCCTGGCGGGTGTGTCGCAGAAGACGGTGTCCCGGGTCATGAACGACGAGCCGTACGTCTCGGCGGACGTGCGCCGCCGCGTCCTGGCGGCGGCCGAGGAACTCGGTTACCGCTCGAACAACGCGGCCCGCGCCCTGGCCTCCGGACGCACCCGGTCCATCGGTGTGGTGACGCTCGGCACCGCCCTCTACGGTCCGGCCTCGCTGCTCATGGGTGTCGAACGTGCCGTGCGGGACACCGGCTACGCACTCCGCGTGGTCAACACCATGGAAGGCGAGAGGGCGGGCATCGCCGGGGCCGTGGACTCGCTCCTGGACCAGGGCGTGGACGGCATCGTCATCTCCGAGCCGATCGACGAGGCGGACGGCGCGGATCTCTCCGCACGGGTCGACGTGCCGGTCCTCGTCCTCGGCGCACCCCCGCCCTTCGCCGCCCCCCATGTGGTGACGGCCGGCATCGTCTCCAGCCAGATGGCGCGGGCGGCCACCGAGCACCTGCTGGAGCTGGGCCACACCACCGTCCACCACCTGGCGGGTCCACAGCGCTGGTACTCCGCCCGGGACCGTCTCGACGGATGGCGCGAGGCGCTCGCCGCGCACGGCCGGGCCGAGCCGCCGGTCGCCGAGGGTGACTGGTCGGCCGCCTCCGGCTACGCGGCCGGCCGTGAACTTCTCGCCGACCCCGGTGTGACCGCGGTGTTCGCCGCCAACGACGACATGGCCATCGGCCTGATCCGCGCGCTGACGGAAGCCGGGCGGCGCGTGCCGGAGGACGTCAGCGTGGTCGGCTTCGACGACATCCCGGTCGCCGCCTATGTGACCCCGCCGCTGACCACGGTGCGTCAGCCGTTCGACGCCATGGCGCAGGACGGCCTGAAGCTCCTCGTGCACGCCATCGAGAACCCGCAGGCCGACCCGCTGCCGATGGCCGACCCACCGGTCGAACTCGTCGTCCGCGCCTCGTCAGCACCCCCGCCGCCCCGCTAGACCCCGGGCCACCGCAGTCCCCCTCACCGACGGAGGTTCGCCCCACCAGAGCCATCCACCGCTTCCACCGCTTCCGGCGTTGCCCCAGCCCAGCCCCCGCCCAACTCAGCTCAGCCCAAGCCAGCCCAGCCCAGCCAGTTCCTCAGCAGTACCCACCGCCGCTCCCCGGGCCTCGATCAGGCCCGGCACCGGCCGCCGTTTCCTCTCGCGCCCTCCCCGGCGCGACCTCTGACAGGCCCGCCCTCCCGGCCCCGCCCGTCACGCCACACCGCGCCTGACACCACCGCATCCAGCTTCAGCACGCCGTCGCCCGGTGTGCCGGTCCTCAACACCCTTCCGCGGGAGATCACCATGTCCGGACCCTTCTCCAGCCCCTTCCCCAGCCTCTCCTCCAGCCCGTCACCCCTGAGCCGCCGGGGCTTCCTCGCCGCCACGGGCGCGCTGTCGCTGGCCGCCACCCTTTCCGCCTGCGGCGGCGACGGCGGCTCCAGCGCCGGTTCCTCCGCCAAGCCGGTCGGCCAGGCCGACATCGACAAGGCCATGAAGACCCCGACCCAGCTGACGTTCTGGACCTGGGTCCCGAACATCGACAAGGAGGTCGCGCTCTTCGAGAAGAAGTACCCGGCCGTCAAGATCAAGGTCGTCAACGCCGGTCAGGGCACACCGGAGTACACCAAGTTGCGCACCGCGCTGAAGGCCGGCAGCGGCGCCCCGGACATGGTGCAGATCGAGTACCAGGCCATCCCGACGTTCACCATCACCGGAAGCCTGCTGGACCTGCGCCCGTACGGCGCCTCCGCGCTCAAGTCCACCTTCGTCGACTGGACCTGGGGGCAGGTCTCCGGCAGCGGCGGCGAGATCTGGGCGATCCCCCAGGACACCGGCCCGATGGGCATGCTCTACCGCAAGGACATCTTCGACCGGCACGGCATCCAAGTCCCCACCACCTGGGACGAGTTCGCCGCCGCGGCCCGCACACTCCACAAGGCCGACCCCGACGTCTACCTCACCAACCTCGCCGCCAACCAGGTCGCCGCCTGGCACGGCCTGCTCTGGCAGGCGGGCGCCAAGCCGTACGTGACCTCCGGCAAGAGCGACATCACCATCAGCGTCGACGACACGGTCTCGAAGAAACTCGGTCAGTACTGGGGCGCCCTCGCCAAGGAAGGCGTGATCGGCGTCGAACCGGACTTCACCGACTCCTGGTACGCCGCCCTCAACAAGGGCAAGTACGCCACCTGGCTCACCGGCGCCTGGGGCCCGGCCTTCCTGTCCGGCTCCGCCAAGGCCACCGCGGGCAAGTGGCGCGCGGCCCCGCTGCCGCAGTGGGACGCCGCCAAGCCCAGCGCGGGCAACTGGGGCGGCTCGACCACCGCGGTCATCCGCTCCACCAAGAACCCCATCCAGGCCGCGGTGTTCGCCCAGTTCCTCAACAGCGACCCCGCAAGCGCCAGGATGTTCACCACCGAACAGTTCTTCTTCCCGGCGACCAAGACCCTGCTCGCGGAGGCGAGTTTCCTCGGGGACACGCCCGCCTTCTACGGCGGCCAGAAGGTCAACCAGGTCTTCGCGGACATCAGCACCCAGGTCAACCCCGCCTTCCAGTGGCCGCCGTTCCTCGACCGGGTCGCGACGGACTGGACCGAGACGGTCGGCAAGTCCCTCGCCGACAAGACCGACACCGTCCGCGCCCTCGGCTCGTGGCAGTCGCGCATCACGACCTTCGCCAAAGGCCAGGGCTTCACGGTCAAGGGAGGCTGACGATGGCCACCACAGCGGCCACCCCCGCGGCGCCCGCCCGCACGAACCGCACGAAGTCCACGCCCCGCCGACGCCACGGCACCGCAGGAGCCCTGTTCATCGCCCCGTTCATGGCGCTGTTCCTGCTGCTCTTCCTCGCCCCGCTCGGCTACGCCGCCTACCTGAGCCTCTTCCAGGAGAAACTCATCGGCGGCTCGACCTTCGTCGGCCTCGACAACTACATCACCGCCCTCAAAGACCCCCTCCTCCTCAAAGGCATCGGCCGCGTCGCCCTGTTCTTCGTCATCCAGGTCCCCGTGATGCTGCTGCTGGCCCTGTTCTTCGCACTCGCCCTCGACAGCGGCCTGCTGCGTCTCGCCCGCGTGATCCGCCTCGGCATCTTCGTCCCGTACGCCGTCCCCAGCGTGATCGCCACCCTCATGTGGGGCTACCTCTACGGCCCCGACTTCGGCCCCTTCGCCCAGATCAGCCACGACCTCCACCTGCCGGCCCCGCACTTCCTCAGCGACAGCTGGATGCTCGGCAGCCTCGCGAACATCGTCACCTGGGAGTTCGTCGGCTACAACATGATCATCCTGTACGCCGCCCTGCGCACCATCCCCACCGAGCTGTACGAGGCGGCCGCCATGGACGGCGCAGGCGCCTGGCGCATCGCCTGGTCCATCAAACTCCCCGCGCTGCGCCCGGCGCTGACCCTCACCCTGCTGTTCTCGGTGATCGGCAGCTTCCAGCTCTTCAACGAACCGAACCTGCTGATGAAGGTCGCCCCGGACGTCATCACCAGCTCGTACACCGCCAACGTCTACGCCTACTCCGTCGCCTTCATCAGCCAGCAGACCAACTACGCGGCCACGGTGTCCTTCATCCTCGGTCTGGTCATCGTGATCGTGTCGTACGCCTTCCTGCTCACCGCGAACCGCAGGAGGACCGCATGACCACCGTGACGCCCCCAGCCGCCACCACGTCGACGGCGAATTGGCTGCCCGCCGAGGCCCGCCCGCCGCGCCGTTCATCGATGCACCGCCGCAGCACCCCGCTCACCATCGCCATGCTGGCCGCCCTGGCCTACTTCCTGCTCCCGCTGTTCTGGCTGCTCATCGCCTCCACCAAGAGCACCCAGGACCTGTTCAACAGCTTCGGCCTGTGGTTCTCGCACGCCCCGCGACTGCTGTCGAACATCAAGGCCACCTTCACCCAGGACGACGGCGTCTTCGGGCGCTGGCTGCTCAACACGGTCCTGTACGCCGGGGCCAGCGCACTCGGCGCCGCGCTGCTCGCGGCGGCAGCCGGATACGGGTTCGCCAAGTACCGCTTCCGCGGCCACGGCGCGGCCTTCAACCTGGTCCTCGGCGCCATCATGATCCCGACCACCGCGCTGGCGATCCCCACCTACCTCCTCTTCGCCAAGGCAGGCCTGGTCAACACCCCCTGGGCGGTCATCCTGCCCTCCCTCATCAGCCCCTTCGGCCTCTACCTCATGCGGATCTACGCCGAGGACGCCGTCCCCGACAGCCTCGTCGAGGCCGCCCGCATGGACGGCGCCGGAGAGCTCCGCATCTTCCTCACCATCGGGCTGCGGCTGCTGGCCCCCGGCCTGGTGACCGTCATCCTCTTCACGCTCGTCGCCACCTGGAACAACTACTTCCTGCCGCTGATCATGCTCAACGACCCGGACCTGTACCCCATCACCGTCGGGCTCTCCCGCTGGGCCGACCAGGCGCAGAACGGCGGCGCCGGAGCCAGCAGCGACATGCTCGCCCTCGTCGTGACCGGCTCCCTCATCTCGATCGTCCCGCTCGTCCTGGCCTTCCTGATGCTCCAGCGGTACTGGCAGAGCGGCCTGGCCACCGGCGGCGTCAAGCAGTAGCACCCCCAACACCCCCTGATCCCTGGAGGTTTGTCCATGGCGGACCTGCCCGCCCGCGTGCTGTTCGGCGCTGCCTACTACCACGAGTACCACCCCGCCTACGGCCCGGACGTACGGCCCGAAGAACAGCTCAAGACCGACCTCGACCTGATGGCCGACGCGCACTTCACCGTCATCCGGGTCGGCGAGTCGGTCTGGTCGACCTGGGAACCCGAGAACGGCCGCTTCGCACTCGACTGGCTCCAGCCGGTGCTGGACGGCGCCCACGAACGCGGCATCTCCGTCATCCTCGGCACCCCCACGTACGCCGTACCGCCGTGGCTGGCCCGCCAGTACCCGGAGATCACCGGCGAGCGGCGCACCGGCGAGCGCATCGGCTGGGGCGCCCGCCAGGAAGTGGACTTCACCCACCCCGCCTTCCGGTTCCACGCCGAGCGGATCATCCGCAAGATCGTCGCCCGGTACGCCGGCCACCCGGCCGTCATCGGCTTCCAGGTCGACAACGAACCGGGCCTGGAGCTCTTCCACAACCACGGCGTCTTCCAGCGCTTCACCGACCACCTGCGCGCCAAGTACGGCGACGTCGAGACCCTCAACCGCGAATGGGGCCTGGTCTACTGGTCCCACCGCCTGTCCACCTGGGCCGACCTGTGGACGCCCGACGGCAACGTGCAGCCCCAATACGACGTCGCCTGGCGGGAGTTCCAGGCCCGCCAGTGCACCGAGTTCATCGGCTGGCAGGCCGACCTCGTCCGCGAGTACGCCCGCCCCGGGCAATTCGTCACCACCTGCATCTCCTACACCCGCCCCGCCGTGGAGGACGACGAGCTCACCGACCGCCTCGACATCGCCACCGGCAACCCCTACTACGCCATGCAGGACGGCCTGCTCCTGCCCGACCCGACACCGGACGACCACGAGCAGAAGTGGCAGACCACCGGCGTCTGGTCGCTGTACCAGACCGCCGACTGGATGTTCTCCTCCCGGCAGGAACCGTTCCTGGTCACCGAGACCAACGCCTCCTCCATCGGCATGGCGTGGGACAACCGCCCCGCCTACGACGGCCAGTGGCGCCAGGCCGCCTGGGCCCTCGTCGGCCGCGGGGCCCGCATGATCGAGTACTGGCAGTGGCAGACCCTGCGCTTCGGCGCGGAGACCTACTGGGGCGGCGTTCTGCCGCACAGCGGCCGACCGGGCCGCACCTACGCCGAACTGGCCCGGCTGGGGAAGGAGTTCGAGGCCGTAGGGCCGCTCGTCGCGGGGCTGGAACCCGATGCCGACGTCACGATCGTCTACTCCACCCCCAGCAAGTGGCTGATGCAGAAGCACCCGCCCCTCGCGACCCCCGACGGCGCACCGGACCCGACCGCCTACCACCGCATCCTCGACCCCTTCTACCGCGGCGCCTTCGACGCCGGACGGCAGGTCCGCATCGTCCACGCCCGCCAGCTGCACGACCCGCGCGGCCAGCGGGAAGGCATGGCCCCCCACGAGGCCGCGCACCGCCACCCCGTCCTCGTCGTCCCCGCCCTGTACCTCGCCGAGGACACCACCCTCGACTGGCTCGCCGCCTACGCCCACGCCGGCGGCCACCTGGTCCTGGGCCCCCGCACGGGCTACGCCGACCAGGAGGCCCGGGCCCGGCACGAGGCGGCCCCCGCCCGCCTCACCGGCGCCGCGGGAGTGACGTACAACGAGTTCAGCAACCTCACCCACGCCCTCCCGGTCCGCGCCGCACCCGACAGCCCCCTCCCACTGCCCGAGACCGCGACGGCGACGCACTGGGCCGACGGCCTCACCGTCACCGACGCCGACGTCCTCGCCACCTACGAGCACCCGCACTTCGGCCGCTTTCCCGCCATCACCACCCGCCGCCACGGCGAAGGCCGCGTCACCTGCGTCGGCACCGTGCCCGGCCGCGACCTCGCCCGGGCGCTGGCCGCCTGGATGGCACCGGCCTCCCGCAGCGCGTGGCGTGACCTGCCGGCGTCCGTCACCGCGACGACCGGCACAGCGCCCGACGGCCGCCGCGTCCACATCGTCCACAACTGGAGCTGGCAGCCCACGAGCGTCCCCGCTCCGGTGAACCTCGCCGACGCCCTGAACGGCACACCCCTGCCCGCGGGCACCGTGCTGGACCTCGGCCCGTGGGACGTACGCGTACTCGTCTCCCCGAAGGAGTAGCCGTGCAAGCTGTGCAAGGAAGAAGAGCGGCCAAGGCACTGGGTACGTTCATCGCGGCAGCCGCGATACTGGCCATACCCATGACCACCGGTGCGCAGGCCTACAACCCGACGGGCGGGATCCTCTACCAGCTCGGCAGCGAACCGTGCCTGAAGGGGCGCGGCAACTGCGCCGTCTACCCGAAGTCGGCGCAACTGCCGAGCGGACGCCTGGTCGCGTCGTTCGAGAAGTCCACCGTCGTAGCGGCGACGGGCAGCGCCGACAGGCAGACCCTCCCGGTCTACAAGAGCGACGACCACGGAACGACCTGGCAGCCGCTGTCGGAGGTCAAGGCTCCCGCGTACCTCTCCAGCGACCCCCAGTACGCGAAGTACACCAGCAACTGGACGAACCCGTACCTCTACACGCTCCCGCAGGACGTCGGGAACCTGAAGCAGGGCACGCTGCTCCTGGCGAGTGTCGTGTCGGGCGACGACCAGTACTACCGTGAGCACAAGGCGGCCGACCCCAACTGGACACCCTCCAACGACGGCGACCGCGGCGACCTCGCCATCGCGCTGTACTCCAGCACCGACGAGGGTGCGTCCTGGAAGGTCGTCAACGTCATCGCGACCGGCGGCTGGCAGGGCGGCAGCGCGGGCGCGATCGGCCAGAACATCGCCACGGCCAACACACACCAGCAGGTGGACCCCGTCTGGGAGCCGTACCTGATGGTCTATCAGGGCCAACTCGTCTGCTACTACTCTGACGAGAACGACTACACCGGCTTCAACGCGACCACCGGCGTCCCGACCCTCGACCCCGCCAACACCGCCGCCACCGACTCGCACGGCCAGATCCTCGCCCATAGGACCTGGGACGGCCGCAGTGCGCAGTGGAGCGCCCCCGTCGTCGACATCGCGGGCCTGACCCAGAGCGTGGGAGGCGGCAGGACGCAGATCGGCGGCGGGCGGCCGGGCATGGCGAACGTCGTCCGCACCGCGGACGGCAAGTGGCTCCTCACCTTCGAGTACTGGGGCGGCGGAGCCAACACCAGGTACGTGGTCGCCGACAACCCGCTGCAGTTCTACCGAGGTTCCCCGACCGGCGAAGCCGTCACCTCACTGCCGGTCGACACCGGCTCCCGGCCGCTCGCGACGGGCGGCAGCCCGGTCGTCATCAGGCTTCCCGGGGGACGCCTGGTCTACAACGCGGCGGGCAGCGGCAATGTGTGGGTCAATGACAGCGGACGCAGCGACGGTGTCTGGAAGGAGTACCAGACCACCTCGAAGGCCGGTTACAGCCGTAGCCTGCAGTACGTCGACGGCACGGGCCGTATCGCGATCCTCAACAACCAGGGCACCTCCACGATCGCCTACGCCGAGGTCGACCTCGGCCGATCGGGCGGCGCCTACTACCAGTTGGTGAACCGCAGGACCGGCCAGGTGATCGGCACCGGGAACAAGACCAACGACGCGAACATCGGCAACGCGGACGTCCCCGACGTCGTCCTGGAGGCCCCCGGCTCCGCGGCGAACCCGGACACCCAGTACTGGCACGTGGTGACCGAGCCGAACGGCGGCGTGACCCTGCTGAACAAGTCCGGCGGCCGTGCGGCGGCCGTCTGGACCGGCAACGCGACGGCCGGGCAGCGGATCGGCCAGTGGGTCGACAACAGCGCCACCGGCAGCTGGAACCTCGTCAAGACCACCGACGGGTTCTACAAGCTCCAGTCGGTCAGGAACACGAACCTGTACCTGACCGGCCCGTCCGACGGCGCGCCGCTCACCTTGCGGAACGCGCTCACGGACGGCTCGCAGGACTGGGAACTCGTCCAGTAGCCCCCTCAACCAGGCCACCGAGAGGCTCCGCCCCTGCCGGCGGAGCCTCAGGGGGTGTCCCAGGAGTGCTGTTGGCAAGCTCTCCGGCCCAGCCTCGCGTCAAGAACTCCATGGCGGCTGTGGCCGCACCGTAGGACGTTCGATCTGCGGTGCGCCGCGGGCGACGACCTGGCGTCGCCACCTTGACCAGCTCGGCGCTGAACACGTAGGTGATGATGGGAAGTTGAACTGGCTCGGCCTTTCGATGCTGCGGCCGGCCGGCACCCACCGGTGGTGTGGGCCGCCGCGGCTCGACCCGCGAAAACCTGCCGCCACCCCGCGGGAAGAGGCTGGAGTGTCAGGAGTGGGCGAGTGGCCTGTCGAGGGCGTGATCGGTGATCTCCTGCCGGCCGTCCTGGGCGGGCATCAGGTGGGACCGGCCGGGGAACACCGTGACCTCGGTGGTGCTGCCGTCGGCCTTGCAAAGTGGCCGTAGTCGAAACCGACGGCGCGGTCGATGACACGGGAGCCCTTGTTCTCGTAGTGGGTGATCCAGTTCTCCCAGGCCCGCGGCGTCACCCAGGAGCCGTGGACGAGGACGATGGTGTCGGGTTGCATCAGTGTGAAGCCTGCTTCTCGAGGTCGGTGGGTTCGCCTCAGGCCGCCGCCGCTCGGAGGCCGGATGTGTGGGGGAGGTCTTGGTCGGCCCAGACGACCTTGCCGCCCGGTACCGGGCGCGAGCCCCACCTGCGGGACAGGTTGGTGACGAGGAAGAGGCCGCGGCCGTTCTAGTCCGTGGTGCGTGCGCGACGCGGACGCGGGGTGCAGGGGCCGGTGTCGGACACTTCGCAGGTCAGGACCTGGTGCCGGACGAGCCGCAGCTCGATCTGTCCGGTGCCGTGGCGGATGGCGTTGGTGACGAGTTCGCTGACGATCAGTTGCGTGGCGTCCTGAAGACCTTGCAGGCCCCATTCCGTCAGTTGTCGTGCGGCCAGGGTGCGGGCGCTGCGGACGGCGGACTGGTCACCGGGCAGTGTCCAGGAGGCAACCCGGGTCGGGCCGAGGGAGCGGGTGCGGACGAGGAGGAGTGTGACGTCGTCGCACGGTGCCTGGTCCGGAAGGGACTGCGTCGCGATGTCGCAGAGGTCTTCCAGAGACCGGCCCGGTTGTGCGAGGACGGTGCCCAGCCGGCGCATTCCCTCTTCGATGTCGTGGTCGCGGGTCTCGATCAGGCCGTCGGTGTACAGGGCGAGGACGCTTCCCTCGTCCAGTTCCAGTTCCACGGATTCGGGCGGGTCCCCCAGGCCGACACCCAGGGGGGCTCCGGTGGGGAGGTCGAGGTACGTGACCCGCCCCTGCGGGTCGATGATCGCGGGCGGGGGATGCCCGGCCCGCGCCATGGTGCACCGACGGGTGGCAGGGTCGTAGACGGCGTACAGGCAGGTGGCGCCCACCACCGCGGGGGTCTGGACCGGGGTGTCGGCGTCTTCCTCGCTCAGTCGTTGGACCGTGTCGTCGAGATGGGCCAGCACTTCGTCGGGGGGCAGTTCCATGGCGGCGAGGGTGTGGACGGCGGTGCGGAGCCTGCCCATGGTCGCGGCGGCGTGGAGGCCGTGTCCGATCACGTCGCCGACGACGAGCGCCACCCGTGCGCCGGACAGCGGGATCACGTCGAACCAGTCGCCGCCGACACCGTGGTCCAGGTCCGCGGGCAGGTAGCGCGACGCCGCATCGAGCGCTGTGCCGCCTGCCAACCGGCGGGGCAGCAGATGGCGTTGCAGGGTGAGGGCGGCGGTGTGTTTGCGAGCGTACTGACGGGCGTTGTTCAACGACCGCGCGGCGCGGCCGACGAGCTCTTCGGCCAGGAGGAGATCGACCTCATGGAACGGCGCGGGATCCTTTGTCCGGACGAACAGCGCCACGCCCAGCAGGGAGCGCCGTGCACGGATGGGTACGATCATGATCGAGTGCACGCCGTGCTCGCGGACCCCGTGCGCCAGTTCCGGCACCTTGTCGACCCATGTGCCCGAGGAGGTGTCCAGGACCGGCTCCAGGACGGACTTCCCGGCACGCAGGACGTCGGTGAAGGGCGAGATCGGCGGCACGAATACCGGCTCGCCGCGCGCCCATGGGGATGGCCGGCCCCCCTGGTGGATCGAGGCCAGACCGGCACGTCGGAGACAGGGGAGGTGCTGTCCCGTCGCGCCGATGCGGACCGGGGCCCCCTCCCCGAACGAGATCGACTGCTCCAGGTCCACGGTGACGTGGTCGGCGAGCAACGGCACGGCCAGGTCGGCCAGTTCCTGGCTGACCTGCGTCACGTCCAGGGTGCTGCCCAGATGCGTACTGGCCTGGCTGAGGACGGCGAGGCGCTCACGTGTCCGCCGGCTCGCGGTGACGTCGGCGCCGATGGTGCACACCCCCAGCGCTTGGCCGTCGGCGCCCTGGAGGCACTGAAATGAGGCCGCGAACTGATGCTCCGGGCACGTCGGCAGCCACGTCCGGTACTCATGGATCCTGGTCGTACCGTTTTGGAGAACCTGCCGCATCACCGCCTCGATCGCTTCGGCATTGGCACCGGGCAGTACCTCGGTGAACCGACGTCCGAGACGTCGCTCACGGGGAAGGCCGTCATGGCTCTCAGCAACGTCGTTCACGTAGGTGGACCGCAGTTGCCGGTCACGAATGCCGACACTGATCGGCGTGTGGGCGAGAAGCGGTCCCCGCACCGATCTGTCTATCGCGTCCCCGGACTGCGGGACGGCGTCGGTCACGGACGCGAGCCATCGCGCTGTCCCGTCCTGACCGTGCAGCATCGTGAGCCGTACGCTGGCGTCGAGTACGCGGCCGTCCCGATGGCGCACTGCCGTCGCCCCTGACCACCCGTTGTCGGCACGGCACCGCTCGACAAACGCTGATGTCGTGGTCGCTTCCTTGAAGGATGGCAGCACGAGTGCGGCGGACCGGCCCACGACCTCCCCGGCACGGAATCCGACGAGCCGTTCGGCGGTGTGCGTCCATGCGGCGACCGTCCCCTGCTCGTCGAGCAGCGCGATTGCGGTGTCGGATATGTCAGACGCGTGCAACTGCTTACCGAGTGCTATCGCGTCGAGGCTGGTCGTAGTCATCAAGTGCTGTCCTCAGGGGTCTGGGAAAGTCGGCGGTACGGGGCTCCGATGATTTGCCCCTTTTTCCCTTAATGATCGGATAACGATCGGTTTTGTGACAGCGCCGCAGCCGCGACGGATACAGCTCCCGCCATTCAGGTCGTCGCAGGACTGCCGGCCAGGTGAAGCCCCAAGCCGCCGATTGACCCGCCCGCCTCCGGCGACCTTCGCGCGCACCCCGAACGATTGCGCCGCCGATCACACATCACAACCACTTTGACCTGCGGCGGAGCGGATTGGGTGATGATGGCGGCACACACTGTGTCCGCCGTGCCATCGCAGGCCTGGTCTGCGAAACCTGTTCCTCAAGGTCGGACCGGGCCAGTGGCGACATGCCGCAGCCGCGTCGCCGATCACCCCGAGCAAATCCGATGGCACCGGCAGCCTTCGGACGACAAGACTGCACGCGTGAACACCCTGCCGCCGTTGCCCGGCCCGCTCCCTCTACCGGTACCGGACCCGCGCGCCCACGACGTCGTTCTCGACTATGCGGGCATGCACGCCTTGGTTGCTGACCTGGTTCTGCCCGGCGACGCGTCGATGTACGTGATGAGTGCGATGGAAACCTCCCGCGAGCTCATCCGGCACTCCTACTACCGGTACGAGTTCGCCACCGTCGCCGTCATGCACTCCGTGTACGCCCTGGAGCACGTCCTTGCCGAGCGTCTGGCCGTCGACAAGCCACTCCAGGACCTGATCGAGAGGGCCGTCGACGCAGGGCTCATCGCGGCCGAACTCGCCGCCGAACTCGACCGCGGCCGACTGCTGCGCGACAAGCTCACGCGGGGCGCCGTGACAAGTGCCGCCCTCGGCCCGGTCAGGGCCACCGAGATGGTGCGTGTCGTCTTCGACGCTGTCTCCCTGCTCCTTCGCCCATCAGCCGTGGCAGAAGCGACAGCCGCCGACACGAGCGGAGCACAGCCCGAAGACCAACTCGCCGGGCTGTGGGAGGAACACCGGCGCGCGCTGTTCCCCGCAAGTTTCCGCGGCGTCGACATCGAGGGCGTGGACCTGGTCCTCCTGGACGCCGACGTCCATGGCCTCGTCCAGAGGGAGCTGAACGGCGGACTCGACGACCGTGGCATTGCCATCCTCTGGGCGTGCATCGGCGACCTTGAAAAGATCGTGCCCCTGATCAACGAGGAGTACTGCGCCGCCTACTTCGCGAGACTTCGAACGATGGCCAAACTGGCAGCGGCGCGCCATATCCCCACCGCGACCTGACCACCGGGGTTGAAACAGACTCGGAGTCCCCCACGACCCTCGTCAGGGTCTGGTTCCGTCCCGTTCGATCAGGCTCTCTGGGCGTTTGACGGTTGGCCAAGGTCTGTTGGAGCGCTCCGTTCCTGGGCTCAGGGCAGCTGGCCCAGCGCTGTTGCCAGTGGTTCCAGCACGGCGGGGGTGTAGGGCGGCGGCAGGTAGACGATGGCAAGCTCCGCACCGGCCTCGCCGAGCTCGGCGGCGGTGGCCGCCGTCGCGGCCGGATCGCCGTTGAACCGCACCTGGCTCGACAGCAGGATCTCCGCCGGGTCCCGGCGGACGTCGGCGCAGTGCTGGTGGAGTACGTCGCGCGCGCGGATGAACTGCCCGACCGTGCCGCTGTCGAAGTTCCAGTGCTGTGCGAAACGGGCGGCGGTGCGCAGGGTGCGCTTCTCGCCGCTGCCTCCGATGCACAGCGGCGGGTGCGGCCGCTGCACGGGCTTGGGGTTGCAGCGGGCGCCGGTCAGCTCGTAGTAGCTGCCCTTGAACATCGTGGTCTCCCGGCTGAGCAGACCGGTGATGACCTCGCACGCCTCTTCGAACCGGTCGCTGCGCTCCTTCGGGGTGCCCAGCTCGATGCCGTAGGCGCTGGACTCCTGCTGGTTCCAGCCGGTCCCGATGCCGAGCTCCAGTCGGCCGCCGGACACGACGTCGAGGGTTGCCGCCATGTTGGCCAGCACCGCGGGGTGCCGGTAGTGGATGCCCGTGACCAGCGTGCCCATCCGCAGTCGGCTGGTCGCCTGTGCCAGCGCGGTCAGCGTGATCCAGCCCTCCAGGCGGGGGAGGGCCGGGTCGGCGCTGTGCGTCGGGTAGAAGTGGTCGGAGGTCCAGCCGGACTCGAATGTCTCGATGTCGTCGGCGGCCCGCCACACCTGGAGCATGGCGTCCCAAGTCGTGCTCTGCGGTGACGTCTTGAAGGCAAAGCGCATGCGGCCACGTTAGTGCGAGGTGCGTTCTTCCCCGGACCGGGGAGCGGTTCGGCTGGTTCGGGAGTTCTGGCGCCTGCTGTCAGGCGCCGATGCGATGATCCCCGCACACGACAGCGAAGGAGGCCCCTCTTGGGCAGCGGGGACATCGAGCCCTTCGGCAACGACGTCAGGGCGATCGGGCTCGTGTGCAGACCGGGGCCACCGCAATGAGCTACAGCCTGGGCTTCTACCGGTTCTTGGACGGTGAGCCGGCCAAGCCGTGCGGGGGAACCCTTCCCGAGGGCCTGGAGAGCGATGCTGTCTTCGTCCCGGAGATCACCCTCGAAGTCTTTGAGAGGGTCGCGGGGCCGTTCAGTCCTTCGCTGACCTGATGTCCCGCCCCGCGCGGGGAACGTCGCCTCCTCAGCCGCCCCGACCCGGCGGTGGGGTACGGACCCGATCGCCCTCTTCCTTCTCGGGACGGCGGTGAGGGCGGGGAGTCCAGCCGGTGCGCGGCGAGAGCAACCTTTCCGGCTCCTGCGGCCACTGAACAGCGCACCATCGACTCGCTCTTTTGATCGGACGGACATGAAGGCAACAAGGCAGGCCGCGCGGCGTCGCCCACGCAGGCGAGGGCTGGTGACCGGCACGGTGCTGGCGATGGTCGCCACCGTTCTGCTCGTCTCCCTGATCGTGGTCCTCCGCTCCGGCCGCGACGCCGGTACCGGGAACGCCGCGGCCACGCCCGTCGCCGGCTCCCAGGAGACGGCTGCCCCGCCGGTGGTGTCCGGACGCAAGCCGCCCACGGCCTCCGCGGCCGCGACGGCCGGCGCGACCATTCCAGTGCCTTCTGCGACCACCGGACCGGCACGGACCCCGCCCGCGACCACCCGGCAGCCGGCTTCCGGCACGGCGTCATTGGCGGGACGTATCCGGCCCGAGACCACGTACCGGGGAACCGCCACCCACTACGACGCCGGGACAGGCGACGGCGCCTGCCTGTACGGCCCGAGCGATGACCGCATGACCGCGGCGATGAACCACACCGACTACGAGTCGGCCAAGGCGTGCGGGGCGTACGTGCGCGTCCGCGCGGCGGGCGGCGCCTCGGTCACGGTCCGGATCACCAACGAATGCCCGCTGCCCTGCGCACCCGGGCAACTCGACCTCAGCGCACAGGCCTTCGCCGAACTCGCCGCCCCCTCGCTCGGCCGCATCCCGGTCACGTGGAGCCTGCTGAGCCCCAGCACGTCCGACACGGTCTCGATCCGGTACAAGACCGGGTCCAGCCGGTGGTGGTGCGCCATCCAGGTGATCGGCCACCGGAATCCGGTGGCGCGGCTGGAGGTCCGCACCGGCGGCGGCTGGCATCAACTGCCCCGTACCGACTACAACTACTTCCTCTCCGACCAGGGCAGCGGGTGCGGGGGCGCGATCAGGATCACCGACATCTACGGAGAATCACTGATGCTCAACGGGATCGCCCTGCGGCCGGACGCCGTGCAGCCGACCCGCGTGCAGTTCGCCCAACACTGACCCCGCCGATCGAGCGGCCGAGCCCGGCCTGGGCCGCGCGCCGTGACGCGGCCCGGAACATCCTGTCAGGCGTTCTTGAACCGCGCGGTGACGGCGGCCACGCGCTTGCCCTGGTAGACGGCGGCGAGGGCGGTGTCGTCGACGGGGATCGCTCCCTGGCCGTTGACGTGGCTGGTGCCGTAGGGGTTGCCGTCGGCGAACTTCACGGGGTCGGTGTAGCCGGGCGTGACGATGATGCCGCCGAGGTGGTGGACGGAGTTGTACAGGGCCAGCAGCGTGGACTCCTGCCCGCCGTGCGCGGTGGCGGTGGCGGTGATGGCCTCCTCGGGGGCCAGTTCGGCGACGCGTAGAAGTCGTACCTCCGCGCCTTCCTTGCGGGCCCCTCGGCCACCGACTCCGCCAGCTCGTGGACCGTCCCGGTGGCGGAGTAGTAGATCACTGCGATCTTGGGAGACATCAGAAGGTCCTTTTCTTCTTCTGCTTCTTCTTCTGCCGGCACGACGGCGCGAGTCGCCGTGCCGAGGGCCGGGTGCGCGGTCGGGTTCGTGGTGGGGCCGGCGGTGGGGTGAGTGGTGGGGTGAGCGGTGGCGGTCAGGGAGAGCCGCAGCGATCCGTCCCTGAGGGCCAGTGAGTCGATCGTCAGCCGGAGGGGAGCCCGGTGCCCACGGACCGTGAGCGACCCCTCCATCGTCCAGACGCCGTCGTCGCCGCGGACTGCCCCGCTCGCCTCGAAGCGGATGGCCGGGTGTCGGTCCGTGTTCAGGAACGCGGGCGAGCGCACGTGATCGTCCCGGCGAGCCGCACCGGTGTGGAAGCTGCCCGCAGCGACGACCGCGTGCACGGCCGACTCGGTCACCGGCTCGGCGACGGAGATGCTCGCCGACTCCAGCGCGAAGGTGCCGTTCACCCTGCCGAGGTCGTCGCACACGGCGATCCCCGACGGATTGTTCCTTGCGTAGGCAAGCATCTCTGGGACTGTGATGCTTTGTCAAGCAAGTACACTCAGGGTGTCGGGCAGGCGCCCGCGGGCATGCCATGGATCGATTGGATCCCGCGACGGTCAGCCTGTTCGCCGCACAGGCGCAGGCATAGGCGGTCGCCGGCCGGTCCTGCCGGTACCGCAGACTGGACGGGAGCCCGGGATCCGATCACCGCTTGAGCTTGCTTGCTTGAGCATGTAAGCTGCACGGATGAATGACGCTGATCCGCTGGCCGCCGAGGAAGAACGATTCTGGCGTGCGCTGATGCGCGTCATCATCGCGCTCCCGCGCTCGCTGGACGACGATCTGCTGCGGGCCACGGGACTGACGCTCACCGAGTACGTCGTCCTCATGAGTCTCTCCGAAGCGGAGAACCAGGAGCTGCGGATGACGGATCTCGCCGCGGCCAGCGCCCTGTCGGCAAGCCGGATCACCCGGATCGTGGACACCCTCCAGGCCCGGGGTCAGGTGACCAAGCGGCGCCACGAAGGCGACGGGCGGGGCAATGTGGCCTCATTGACCCCGGAGGGGCTGAAGCGTCTTCAGTCCGCCTACCCCGTTCATCTGGCGAGTGCCCGTAAGCGGGTCGTCGACCAGCTCGACGGACGCTCCCTGCCCGCTCTGGTGAGGCAGTTCGAGGCCGTGGTGAAAAAGCTCGACTGAACCAGGCCACGGACGGCCGTGTCCCGGTCCGGTCGCCATCGGTCCGCGCTCGGCGACGAGCCCGCCGCCGTCCTGCTCGACGAATTCGCCGGGATGACGGATCGAGGCGGTCACCGGCGTCAGTTCCACCACGTCGGGGTTCCCCACGCCCCGTCCGGCCCGATATACGCGACGTCTCGTCAGGCCCGGTACACGCGGCGGGCGGTGCTCCGCGATCATGATGGTGGTCGCGTTGGTCACGGTGGACGGGACCTCCGGCATGATGGAGGCGTCCACGACGCGCAGCCGCTCGACCCCCTTGACCGCGCCCGACTCGTCGACCACGGCCCATTCGTCCCCGGGCCCTCCCATGGGCACGGTCGAGGTGGGGTGACCGTAGGTCACCGGGAACGAGTTCGCCGGCCAGTACCCGTGCGAACCGCGGCGTGCCCACGAGGCTGCGCACGAGCTTCACGCCCTCCAGCATGCGGCGGCGGTCCCTGGCGATCGCGAGGTAGTTGTCGTCGATGACCGGAGCGGCGTAGGGGTCCCGGTCGGCCAGGCGGAGGGAGCCCCGTGACTCCGGCCGGGTGACGGCCGTCGCCAGGAGCAGAGCTGCGCCGGTCGGGCTGAAGGAGCCGTCCAGCAGGTGCACGGCCACGACGCCGAGGTCCAGTTCGCCGGCCTGGGCCTCGGTCGAGGCGCACCACAGGCCCGCCGAGAAGGCGTCCGTCATCGTCTGGTGCCCGGGCGCCAGGGCGAACAGCGAGTGGAAGAAGGGATGGTCCTGCAACCTCCGGCCGACCGGCAGGTCGGCGACCACGTCGATGCCCAGTGCCCGCAGGTCCTTCGCCGGGCCGACGCCGGAGCGCAGCAGGATGACCGGACTGGCGTAGCTGCTGGCGGCGAGTATCACCTCGGCGGCCCGCTACACGGTGCCGGAGGCACTCACCACGCCGCGCGCCGTGCCGTCCTCGATGAGTACGGTGTCGGCGGTGACCTCGCTCAGCACCCGGAGATTGGGGCGCCGTCGCACCGGTGGCGTCAGATAGGCCAGGGCGGTGTTCTGCCGCACCCCGTCGACGATGTTGACGGGGTAGCCGCCGACGCCCTCCTGCTCGGCCCCGTTGAAGTCCTCGACACGCCGGAACCCGCGGTCCGCCGAGGCGTCGACGAACGCCCGCAGAGGCGACGTGAGTTGCTCGTAGGACCACTGGCGGACGGGGAAGGGTCCGGAGCGCCCGTGGTAGGCGTCGTCGCCGGCCGGCGTGTTCTCCAGGCGCCTGAACGTGGGGAGGACGTCCTCGTAGGACCAGCCCTTGATGCCGTAACGGTCCGCCCAGGCGGCGAAGTCCGCGGAGCGCGCCCGGATGGCCACCCCCGCGTTGACGGCGGAACTGCCTCCCATGGTCCGGCCGCGTGGAGCGGGGATGCCCGGGGCCCGGTCGGTGCCCCGCGCGGTGTAGCCCCAGTCGTGGTCCGGATCGGCCAGCAGATGCGGGGTCCGCAGCCCGTGGGGGAACTCCCCCGCGGGGTAGTCCGGGCCTGCCTCGATCAGCAGGACCTCGCGCTGCGGGTCCTCGCTGAGCCGTGCGGCGAGTACGGCGCCCGCGGATCCGCCTCCGACGACGATGACATCGGCGTCCTTGCCCGGCCGGTCGTTGCGTCATTCACGGACTTGCCTCCGGGGAGTTGTCAGGGGATGCTCTTTGGATGCTTCTCCAAGCAAATTGATACTGCGTGGCCGGTCGGGTTCCTGCCGCGTGCTGCGGTCGGGGGTGCGGTACCTCAAAGATGCGGTATCTCAGAAATGTGCTGTCTCGGGAACGACGCGTTCTCCGAGCAGTTGGAGGGCTGCCTGCTGGTCGGCTCCCCGTACCGGGCCGATGACGTGGTCGATGCCGATCCGGTGCAGCCGGCGCAGTTCGGCGAGCAGGCCCGGCACGTGCTCGCCCCGCGGCCCGGGGTCGAGGGGAAGGAGGACGGTCTTCTCGATCGTGTCGTAGTCCCGCCCGGCCCGGTCGCAGTGCCCGCGCAGCACGTCGAGCTTGTGCCGGAGGTCCGGTCCGTGGAAGAGGTTGCAGGCGTTGCCGTACTCCGCGACGAGCCGCAGTGTCTTCCGCTCGCCGGACCCGCCGATCAGGACCGGCGGATGGGGGCGCCGCAGCGTGGCGGGGGAGTTGAGGGTGCGTTCGAGCCGGTAGTGGCGGCCGTTGAAGGGCCCTTCGTCGTCGCTCCACATCTGCAGGCAGATCCGCAGCGTCTCCTCGAGGCGTTCGAACCGCTGCGCGACGGGCGGGAAGGGCAGGCCCAGTCCGCGCGCCTCGGCGACGTTGAACCCCGCGCCGACGCCGATGCCCAGGGCCGCCCGGCCCTCGGACAGCACGTCGAGCGTGGTGACCATCTTGGCCAGCAGGCCGGGCTCGCGGTAGCCGGCCGAGGTCACCAGGGCAAGAAGCTCCACGCGCTCGGTGCTCGCCGCCAGGTAGCCGAGCGTGGTGTACGCCTCCAGCATTTCCTGTTCGGACGTCCCCACGATCCCGATCTGGAAGAGCTGGTCCATGACGGCGATGCGCGTGAACCCGTACTCCTCCGCGGTGCGGGCGAGCCGGCCCACGTGACGCGCGATGCCTGCCGGGCCCTGGGGCTGGGTGAAGTCAGCGATGGCCATGCCGAGGTTCATGCGGGCTCCCGCGTTCCGGACCGAGAGACCGAGTATGCCCAGGCAGTCATCTGCTTTGTCAAGCAAGGAAATACCGGCGAGTACCGCGCATATTGGTGCCAGGAAACCAAGTTCCGGGCGAATGTGGTGTTCGTCGCCCAATGGCTCCATCCGTGCACGCTTCTAGCGTCGTCCTCACGGAAGCGGTCCGGTCCCCGGACCGGAAGGAGCGGTACACGAGCGCGGCAAAGGAACGGTGCATGAACGCGAGGGAAGACCGAGGTCCACTGCGGCATCGCCCCCTTGGCCGTGGCGGCCGTCGGACGTGCCGCCACCGAACGGACCGCATTTCGCGACGAGGGCGCCGGTGTCGAGCAGGATCGGATCGGCGCTTGGTTCCGGCGTCCCACGACGAGGGAAGGCACCCGGGCCTTCACCGAGAAGCGCGCACCCCACGGGCAGGGCCGCTGACCCTGCGCCCGGCTCCAGCACGAAAGTCGGTGGCAACAATGACCGAGCGATCCACCGTCCACAGCGTGACCTACGACCTGCTGCGGACCCTGAAACTCACCACGGTCTTCGGCAATCCCGGTTCGACCGAGCAGACCTTCCTGCAGGACTTCCCCGAGGACTTCACCTACGTCCTGGCGCTGCAGGAGGCGTCCGTCATCGCGATGGCCGACGCCTTCGCCCAGGTCACGCGCCGCCCGGCACTGGTCAACGTGCACTCCTCGGCCGGGGTGGGAAACGCGGTGGGCAACCTGGTGGCGGCCTACCACGGAAACACGCCCCTGATCATCACCTCGGGACAGCAGCACCGTGAACTCGTGATCGGGGAGCCGTATCTCGGCAACCGCGAGGCCACCACGCTGCCGAAGCCGTGGGTGAAATGGTCCTACGAGCCGGCCCGCGCCGAAGACGTCCCCGAGGCCTTCATGCGGGCCTACGCGGAGGCACTGCAGCCGCCGGCGGGACCGGTCTACCTGTCGATTCCCATGGACGACTGGAAGCGGCCGCTGTCCGGATTCACCCGGGTCCGGACCGTCAGCGACCGGGTCGCGCCCGACGCGCGGCGCCTGCGGCTGTTCGCCGACCGCATCTCCGCAAGCCGCCGTCCCGCGCTGGTCTTCGGGCCGGAGGTGGACCGCGCCGGCGGCTGGGACGCGGCCGTGGCCCTGGCGGAGAAACTGCGCGCTTCCGTCTACGGCGCCCCGCTGCTGGACCGCGCCTCCTTCCCCGAGGACCACTCCCTCTTCCGCGGCCCGCTCGGCATGTCGGTGAAGACCATCAGCGACCGGCTGGCCGGGCACGACCTGGTGGTCGTGATCGGCGCGGAGGCGTTCCGCTACTACCCCTACGTGCCCGGCGACTACCTCCCCGACGGCACCGAGCTCCTGCAGATCACGGGCAATCCTGGGGTTGCCGCGGCGGCACGGGTGGGCGACAGCCTCCTGGGCGATCCCGCGGAGGCGATCGAACTGCTCCTGGACATGGTCGCCGAGGGGTCCGCGCGGACCGCTCCGGAGCCGATGGCGCGGCCCCGTGAGCTGCCGCAGACGCCGAGCAGCCCGCTCACCCCGCCGGAGGTTTACGCCGCACTGAGCAGGGTCCGGCCGCCGGACGCGGTCATCGTCAACGAGTCGACCTCCACGATGGCGCAGCAGGTCGAGTGGCTTCCGACGGTCAGGACCGGATCGTTCTTCGCCACGGCCAGCGGAGGGATCGGCTGGGGCACCCCGGCCGCGGTGGGCGTCGCGCTGGGCGACCGGGAGCGGGGCGTCGAGCGCCCGGTGGTCGGCCTGATCGGCGACGGTTCCTTCCAGTACTCCGTGCAGGCCATCTGGACGGCGGCCCGGCACAACCTCCCGGTCGTGTACGTGGTCATGCGCAACCAGGAGTACTCCATCCTCAAGTCGTTCGCGGTGCTGGAGGAGACGCCGGGCGTTCCGGGACTCGACCTGCCCGGGCTCGACATCGCCTCCGTGGCCCGCGGATTCGGATGCCGTGCGGTCGACGTGGAGACCACGGGGGACCTGGAGCGGGAGTTCAAGGCGGCCCTAACCGCCGGCACCACCACCGTCATCGTGGTGCCCACGCAGCCCCAGAAGGCGATGCTGTAGGCCGTGCGAGCGACACGGCGGGACATGCGAGCGGCACGGCGGGACAGGAGACAGCGGTCATGGACCTTGGACTGAAGGACCGGGTGTACATCGTCACCGGTGGCACCCGCGGTCTGGGCAGGGCCGCCGCGCGCGAACTGGTGGCGGACGGGGCGAGGGTGGTCGTCAGCGGCCGCGGCGAGAAGTCGGTGGCCGCTGCCGAGGCCGAGCTCG
>LRTP01000244.1 GCA_001550305.1 Streptomyces diastatochromogenes | reverse complement strand
GCAATGCCGCGCAGGCCGCCGCGGCCTCGGCCGAGCGACGCGAGCGCGATGCCGTGTCCGCCTGGCTGGCGCAGCGGGATCGACCGGGAGCACCGCTGGCGTAAGACCCGCCAACCTGAACGAGCGGTCGAAAGCCGCAGCCGACGTGAGGGTCGGCTGCGCGTGGCCTGCTTCAGGGAGCCGAGCGGTCCGGGGTCATGGGGCCGAGGGTATGGGGCCGAGGGTGCAGCTGGTGGGAGCCCACATGGGCATCTCCGCAGGACCGTGGCGCGCCGTTGTTGTCGTCGGAACGCTGCGGTGCCCCCTCGTTCAGGTCACGCAGAGGGCTTCGCCGGAGCAGACTCCCGTCGCCTGGTGCTCGCGCCCGCATCTCTAGCCCAGGGCCCGTTGACATCCTCATCCTTGAGGAATATGACAAAAGGCATAAAGCGCGTGAAAGTGTGCGCTCTGGATCTCGTTGGTTCCCGTGCGACCGATGTTGGGACTCCTTAACTGTGCGCCGTCGGGAGGAGGTGAACACATGAGTGACACCGAACAGGAACCCGAGGCGACCCCGACCGAAGGCGAGGAGCCGGCAGCCGAGGCGGCGGAGACCGCAGAGGTCACGGAGGCGGAAGCCCCTGCGACCGGCGAGGCCGCGGAACCCGAGGCTGCTCCGACTGAAGGTGACCAATCCGCAGGAGAAGCGGAGGCGGAGGAAGCGGAGGCGTCGACGGCCGAGGGTGAGGAGTCGTCCGAGGGCGAGTCAGGATGACCGTATCCTGACAAGGTGGATATTAACGGATAGTTGCCTTTCCTTGAGGTCGGAGAAGAATGCGCCAGCTGAGGCATTCTCCTCCGGCCGCGTTGTTCGTTCGCCCTCGCCGCCCGCGCGGGGCGGCCGCGCGCAGGGACTGTCAGACACACCTGGCCGGCGTCCGCCGCGGGCGAACGCTGGCCACCGGCTTCCGGGGCGCATTCGGCAGCTGGCCGCGGTTGCGAGCAGTCCGCTGCGCTCGCCGCTGGCTTGCTTCGGCACAGGTGGTCGACAGCATGTCCGACCCCGGGTGGCGTCAGCGCGGGCGTCGCTGACGTGGCCGTCGCCATCGGCATCGGCATCGGCATCGCGTGACGGTCTGTGGACCGCCACGTCATTCCCCAGCGGAATCGTCAAGATTCTTCATGGGGAACCCGACGCTGCTCCAGCGCAGCAGGAGGGCGCCGCTCCAGGCCGCCCGCCCGCTCGGCACACTAACGGACGCCATGGGCAGGGACGGTGACACTCCCACTGGAAGTTGCATGACCACCGACAACGGCCGGGTGAGTCCTGTCTCTGCGGACTAAGAACCGGCTTCCAGCCCCATGGCCTTGTGGTCCGCGAGTGGCTGACGTGCGTACGCCAGGGGTGTGACGACCGCGATGGTCCTGTTGTCGTGTGCCTTGATCGCGCGTTGGGCGGAGTGCGGAACCTCACGATGACGATGCCGTGCCGGATGCGGTCCTGCTCGAGGCTTACTGGCTCGCGTCGTCCGAGCGGGATGACCAGGACGTCGTCATCCATCGCGCAGGCGGGTGGGACCGGACCACGATGGTCATCTGGTCAGCGGTGACGGTTGTCGCCACCGCGGTGCTGGCCGTTGCGGGCCGGCTCACCTGAGAGGTGGAGACGTTGAATTTGGCCGGTTCGGGAACTGGTGGAGGTGAGCATGAGCGGTGCGAGATGGCTGAGCCGGGCTGCGGCGGCAGGCGCCCCTGACGTCAGTAAGTTGCTGCGTGAACAACTGGTGGAGGTGATCTCTTCCATTCGCTCGCAAGCAGCAATGATGCACGGTCTGGCTCTTGAAGGCGCGGGCGACCTTCCGGTCACCGTTCGGGCAGCGGGAAGATCCGACGGGGGTGACCTCCTGGCCCTGGCCGAGGACCCGCCGTGACGTTGATTCGAGACTGGCCTTCTTCGTCCCAACGGGATACGGCGGTGTGACTTGACGTCATCCCCTCCCATCTCGGGGATGTCCGGCTGCGCTTGGCGCCAGGTGAGGGGGTATCAGGGCGGGCAGCGCGGTGAACCGGAACCGGTCGACGGGCTCGCGGCTGACTGAAGCTTCCCCTTGATCTCGGACCAAGGAGCTGCAGGTGGACAGCCTGTCCGGGCGACTTGGGCTGTTTGTCCGCCAGTGGGAGGCGAGTCGGAATGGCAGGTTCAGGAGCCGGCCGTGACGGGCTGCGGGGCGCGGCGATGTCGTGGCGCGGAACAAGGGATTGGACTGATCGCAACAGGCACGGTCAAGTGGTTCAACGCCGACAAGGGGTTCTACTTCATCCAGCCGGATGGTGGCAGGCCGGACGTGTTCGTCCACTTCTCCGCCATCGAGGTGGAGGGCTTCAAGGAGCTACAGGAGGGTGACAAGGTCGAATCCCAGGTCACTCAGGGGCCCAAAGGACCGCAGGCGGAGCAGGTCCACCGCAGGTAGAACCCTCCTCGTCGCTCTCCCAGCCAGTGGCCGCTGGGACAGGGCACCGAACCGATCACGCCGGCTGGGAGTACCGGTGCCCCTGGGGAGCGGATTACACAGACCACTGTGGGGCTGCCGTCTGAGTAGACGGGCACCAGGATCGCGACGGCTCGGGCCAGCCCACGCGCGCCCCCATCTGCCTCTGCGGGATGGTGAGTTCACGGCCGCGGCAGAAGCCTTCCCGCTCCTCGACGACGTACGAGGCCATGTCCGCTCGCCGCTGCGCCTCCCGCTCCGAGGTCCGCCAGGAGTCGCATGCCTCTTGGAGTCCCAGAACGACACCCCGGTGATCTCTTGTCCGTCCTCGGAGCAGTGCGCGTAGGCGCGGCGCATGCCCTCCGGGTGGGAGGGGCCGGGCGTCATGCCCTCTCGAACTCCTCCAAGGTGCCCGGCTGTAGGCGGCGCGTCGTTACCCAGGTGAAGTGCTCCTCCATGGCGTTTCTCCGCACCGGTTGGGCTTGCCGGCCCCCTCTCAGACCGCCGTAGGTCCCAAGCACCGTTCCTGCCTGCGTGGCGATCGAGGTGCTGCCGAGGATCCCTGGCGCGGTTCCCTGCCGCGTTGGCCTGGTGTCATCGGACGTTTCCGGTTGTGGGGTCCGGTGGCGGATTATGTGAAGGGGCGACCGTGGCGGTTCGCCGGTTCGGCGTCCGCGCGTCGTTTCCCATCGGTGGGTGATGGCGATGAAGGATTCGATCCGGATCGGGAGTCTCCGGGGAGTGGCGCTGCGTGCGCACTGGAGCGTGCCGTTGATCATGTTCCTTCTTGCGTACGGTCTGGCCAGCCGGACGCTGCCCGGGTACGCGCCGGGCCTGGCACCGGTGGTGTACGCGGTCGCAGGAGTCGTCGGTGCCCTGTTGTTGCTGGTGAGCCTGGTGGTGCATGAGGCGGCGCATGCGCTGACGGCCCGCAGGGCCGGGATACCTGTGCGGGACGTGACGCTGTGGGCGCTCGGCGGAATGACCCGGATGGACCGGCCGACGACGGCGCGGGCGGCGTTCACGGTCGCCGTCAGCGGGCCGCTTGCCAGCCTGGTGCTCGGCGGGGCCGCCATAGGAGGTGCGGCGGGGTTGGACGCGGCGCTGGGCTGGCGGATACCGGTGGCCGTGCTGGGCTGGCTGGGTGGCACGAATCTTCTGCTGGGCGTCTTCAACCTGCTGCCGGCCGCGCCACTGGACGGGGGCCGGGTGCTCCAGGCCCTGCTGTGGTGGCGTACGAGGGACCGCGAACGGGCCCAGCGGGCGGCCGGGCGCAGCGGACAGGTCGTCGGTATGGCGCTGGCCGTGGTGGGGTGGCTGGCGTTCGTGAGGGGGGTATCGGGCGGATTGTGGCTGGTGGTCATCGGTGTGTTCGTGGCGGTCACCGCGGCGGCCGAACGACGGTGGGCGGAACTGTTCACGGCCCTGCGCGGCGTAAGGGTGGCGGAGGCGATGACCAGTCCGGTGGTTACCGGTCCCGACTGGCTGACCGTGGACCGCTTCCTGTCCGAGGTGGCCGCTCAAGCCGGGCACTCGGTGCTGCCGCTGCTGGACTTCGAGGGCCATGCCGGCGGTGTCGTACGGCTGCGCCGACTGGCCGCCGTGCCGTCCGGGCAGCGGGAGTCGCTGAGGGTACGCGACATGGCGAATCCACTGTCGCAGTGCACGCTCGCCGCACCGGACGAGCTGCTGATCTCCGTCCTCGAGCGCCTGGGCTCCGGCGGCGGGCTGCCCATCCTGGTCATGGACGGCGGCCGTCTCGGCGGGATCGTCACCGCGCACGACATCGACCGGCTCGCCCGGCGGGACACGTTGGGCCCAGATCGCGGTGCTGCACCTCCTGCTGGTGGTGTCGGCCGCCCTGGCATCGATGCGTAGCCGCTTCTCATCTATCTGAGGTCCGCGAAGGACGAGCATGACGCGTACAACCTGGACACCACCGACGGCACCAAGGTCTTGATCTGGGACTGCAACGGGCAGAACAACCAGAAGTGGAACATCAACTCGGACGGGACCATCACGAACGTCAACGCCGGGTTGTGCCTGGACGCGCGCAACGCGGCGACGATCAACGGGACGTCGCTGGTGCTGTGGACCTGCAACGGCGGGACCAACCAGCAGTGGAGTCAGAGTTGATCTGGTAGTCCTGTGGGCGCGGGCGGATACCGTCCGGCGGCGCCCACGCGCATCCCGGACAGAGCCACAACGGGCCCCGGCCGCGAGGTCACACCTCGTCCGTGGGACTCGCCTCTCCGCTCAGCCCTGCGCGCATGGCGAGCAGCCCGGCCTGTACCCGGCTCTCGCAGTGCAGTTTCTCCATGATCCGCGAGACATGGGCCTTCACGGTCGGCACGCGCAGGCCCAGCCGCCGGCCGATCTGGGCGTTGCTCAGCCCGTCCGCTATCGCCACCAGCACCTCCCGCTCGCGTGGTGTGAGCGAGGGCAGCCGGGGCGGCACGGCCGGCGGTGGCTCGGCGGCCGCCCGGGCCACCAGGTGGTTCACCGCCTCGGGGGCGAGGGCGTGGAGGCCGGCCGCGGTGTTCCGTACCGCGTCGAGGACCTGGCCCGGCTGGGCGTCCTTGAGCAGGAAGCCGTGGGCGCCGGCCCGAAGCGCTGGCAGCAGATAGGTTTCGGCGTCGAACGTGGTCAGCATCAGGATCCGCGGCGGTGCGGGCAACGCGGACAATTCCCTGGCGGCGCCTACTCCGTCCAGGCCGGGCATCTGCACGTCCAGCAGCACCACGTCAGGGGTCAGCCGGGCACAGGCCTCGACCGCGGCCCGCCCGTCGTCGGCCTCGGCGACCACCGTGATGTCGGGAGCGGTCTGCAGCAGCAGGCGCAACCCGGTGCGGACCAGGGCCTCGTCGTCGGCGAGCAGGACCCGGATCACTGAGCCTCCCCGACGGGCTCCCCGACGGGTTCTGCCTTCATCGTCCCCTGCTCCCGGTTCGGTGCGGGCGACGCGACGGGCAGCCGGAGCCGGACCCGGAACACGCCGTCCCGGTTCTCGGTGTCCAGGGTGCCGCCGAGTAGCGCGGCCCGCTCCCGCAGACCGCGCAGGCCCAGGCCCGCGCCCTCGCCGGCCGCCTCACCGGGCAGGCCGGTCACCGGGTTGGTCACCTCGCACTCCAGGTTCTCCCTGTCCACCCGCAGCCCCAGCGTGGCGCGGGCGCCGTGGGCGTGCTTGCGGATGTTGGTCAGCGCCTCCTGGACGATTCGGTAGACCGTGTGCTCCACCGCCGGCGGCAACGGCTTTGCGCCAGCCCGGACTTCCGTCACCGTCGCGGACCACGGCGCCCAGTCCACGGGGACGCCCGCCACCGCCGAGTCGGCCAGCAACTGGGGGAGATCCTGCAGTGCCGGGCCTGGCTGGAAGGAACTCTCGACGGTCTCCGGGTCACGCAGCACATCGAGGATCTGGCGCAGCTGAGCCAGCGCGCTCCTGCCGGTGACTCTGATCAACTCACCGGTCTCGCGGGCTCGCTCCGACTCCTGCGGGTCCACACTCAGCGCGCCCGCGTGCAGCGTGATCAGGCTTACCTCGTGAGCCACCACGTCGTGCATCTCACGCGCCAGCGCGGCCCGCTCCTCCGCACGGACCCGGCGCGCGATCAGCAGCGCCTCCCGCTCGGCCTGCTCGGCGCGCTCGGCCAGCTCCTCCAGCCTGGTGTGCCGGTACCGGATCACCGTGCCGCGCCAGGCGGGCGCGCCCACCAGCAGGGCCGCCGCGATGACGCCCGTCGCCGGGGCTCCCGTGGTGAACTGACCGAGCACCGCGGTGGCGTAGACGCCGTACCGCAGGGGGCTCGTCGCCCGCCGTCTGGCCAGCGAGTACATCGCGAACGGCAGGGCCGCCTGAACGGTCAGCAGGCTCACGCCGGCGACCACGGCCGCCACCAGCGTGGGCCGGCCGCGCCGCCAGGCCAGCAGGAGTCCGGTGGCGCACGCCAGGACGGCGGAGACAGCGAACGGCAGGGGCAGCAGGGAGCGCGGTGCGGCGGTCGGCAGGAGTCCGCCACTGGCGATCAGCGCCGCCAGCACCCAAGCCATCGGCTCGGACGGCCACTTGATCCGGGCAGGGCGAGCCGCAACGGAGATCGGCGCAGAGGAGACGGACACGCGTGCCACGGTAAAGGACCCTTCGTTGATCGTTCCGGGAACCGCCGCCGACCGGCGGTGAGCGGCCGCGCCTCGCCGGGACGGAGCGTGCCCCGGTGGGTCGGCGTGAGACCGAGAGGCTCAGGGCTTGGCGTTCTCGCTGCTCTTGTCGTTGTCCTGGGCGGCCTCGTCCTTGGCAGACGGCAGGGCCTGGGTGGCGGTGACCTTCCCGTGCCGGTAGCAGATCTGAAAAGTCTGCTTCTTCTCCAGGGACACGTGCTTCTGCAGGTAGTAGTCACAGGTGGTGCCGGCCGGCGACTTTGGCTTGTCCTGCGGCTGGAGACCGCCGGGCTCGCCGATGCGGTCGCGCACGGCGTCCCGGTTCTCGCCGACGTGAACGCCCTTGAACTGGGCCGTGGTGATCGTGTGCGAGGTGATGTCGCTCGCGACGTGCCTGATGCTGAACCAGAGACCGACTCCGGCGATCACGGCGAGTCCCAGGATCCCGAGCAGGATCTTTCCGGCAGCGCGCATCGCAGAACTCCTTGGTTATGGGGGTACCGACGTCCTTTGACGTCGTCCAAGCAGTCTGTTGCGGCACTCCGCGCTGATCGTCGCCCTGGACGAGGAACCCGACCCCCGACTTTCGTATCCCCCCACGTCCCCGGTACGGAAGAAACCGTCGGCAAGCCCCGACATCGCTCCGCTGCGAAGGACGCCGTCACCGTCCACTGACCGTCACTGATCGCTGGGCCCGCCGAGCCAACGGTCGGGAGCGTGGTCGCTCCGGCGCCCCCGGCCTCCAGTCCGAACGCACCGGCGGGGAACCGCTTGCCGCTCAAAGCGCCCTGGGAGTACTGCTGCTGTCCGTCCTGTCCGCCCTGTTCACCCCGGTGTTCGTCCCGGCGGCCGTGGGGCGGTGGCCGGCGGAGGACTCCCGCGTGAGCTGTGCGATACGACGCCCAAGCGGCGGCCCGCCCGAAGCCGCGGCAGTTGATTGATTGATGTATGCCGGTCGGGTCCCGGTGGACGTGCGACGGCAGGTCTCGCGCGGCTCCTCGCTACCGTCGCGGTTTCGCTCAGGAACAGGGTGGCGGCCCCCGCACGGCGGGAGCGCTGGTCATGCCTGGTTGCTCACGCGGGCGTCGTAAGTGGGGTTCTTGCGGTGGGTAGGTGCCAGGGCGGGACACGGGTGTGGAGGGGCCGGGACTGTTCTGCCCAGATGGTCTTTCCGGTGAGTGTGTGGCGGGTGCCCCAGCGTTCGGTGAGCTGGCCGACGAGAAACAGACCGCGGCCGCCCTCGTCGAGGTCACGGGCTCGGCGCGGGTGCGGTGAGGTGCTGATGGCGTCGGAGACTTCGCAGATCAGGGCGGTGTTGCGGATGAGCCGCAGTTGGATTGGGGCGCTGGCGTGGCGGATGGCGTTGGTGACGAGTTCGCTGACGATCAGCTCGGTGGTGGCAGCTGCCTCCTGCAGGCCCCAGGTCATGAGCTGGTCGGTGGCACGTCGGCGCGCGTCTACGACTACGACCGGGTCGGCGGGCAGGTCCTAGGAGGCCACATGGGAGGGGCCCAGCGCGTGAGTGCGGGCGACGAGGAGGGCGACGTCGTCCGGCCGCGTGGGCAGGAGCTCCTTGAGGATGCTGTCGCAGGTCGTCTCGAGCGAAGGAGCGGGCTCGGCCAGGACGCGCAGAAGCGTCCGCAGTCCGGAGTCGATGTCGTGGTCGCGGGCTTCGACCAGTCCGTCGGTGTATAGAACGAGCAGGCAGCCTTCGGGGAGTTGGGCCTCGGTGGCTTCGAACGGCAGGCCGCCAACGCCCAGTGGGGGACCGGGTGCCACGCGGAGGAAGTCAATGGAGCCGTCCGGAGTGACCGCTGCCGGGGGCAGACGGCCGGCGCTGGCGAGCGTGCAACAGCGCGAGACCGGGTCGTAGACCACGTACAGGCACGTCTCGCCGACCTCCGAGACCGATTCGATCCCCTCTTCGATCTCTTCCAGGATGAGATCGTCAAGCTGGGTCACCAGCTCGTCCGGGGGGAATGTCGACATCAGCGAGGGTGCGCATCGCGGTTCGCAGACGTCCCATGGCGGCGGAGGCGTGTATGCCGTGCCCCACGAGGTCCCCGACGACCAGAGCCACCCGGGCGCCTGAGAGAGGGATGACATCGAACCAGTCACCGCCGACACCGGCCTTGGGATCCGCCGGAAGATAACGCGTCGCCGTCTCCACTGCCAGCTGGGCGGGCCGGTGATGCGGGAGCAAGCTGCGTTGCAGCAACAGATCGACACCCTCGCCGCCCTCCTGCGGAATGGTGGCCTCAAGGAACCACTGGACCTGCTTTTCGGCGTCTGTCAGGGGGCAGGCACGCACATCGGCTTCCACCGGACGACCCGCCTGGTTGCGCAGTGCAACCCGTCCAAGCCACGCCTCGCGCCGCGTGAGACTCCGACGAGCCGAATCCGGAAGACCAACGGCCAGAAGTTTCGACGCCGGGCGCCCTACGACCTCCCCCGGTGCGTATCCCAGAAGCAGCCGGGCACCACGGCTCCACGCGGTGACGACGCCCTGCGCGTCAACAGCCGCGGCAGCCACCTCCGCCCCCTGGGGAGTGCCATACAGGGGGGGTGCCATAGATACGCATCGTTCTCTTCCCGCGTCTGCTCCTTCTCCCGCGTGAGGGCGACGAGACGAAGTTCGCCTCCGTAAGTCCGACAACCAATGCGGCCAGGCCAGAAAAGGGTCATGGGGCACCTGGGCGTCGTTGGCGACCACACCCCGTCGCCTCCGGTGGGCGAGGAGTGCTCCAATCCAGACGGCATCTCAACTGGCGCCCGGGCACGCTGTTGAGTTCTCAAGCCAGTAATCTGGTCTTACGTATTCCATTTTTCCCCACCCTCCAGAAACGAAATTTGCTTAACAAGAGGTAGCGATCAAAAGGAGGCGACCGTTGGCAGGGCGGTTGGCTGCCCGTCGACGAGCGCCGTATGGACTGAGTCCTGGTCGGCGGGCTGCCGGCGGGGCACCCGGTCCGGGCAGCGACCGCCGTTCCGGCCGTCCCCACCACCGCAGGAAACGCTGCGGTGGTCGGGCATCCGGTCGACACGCGCAACGTTTCCCCAACAGGCTCCATAGTGCTGGGACAAGCGGGGGCCTATGCAGGGAGGTGAACGGCTACGGGCATTCCTTTCGGGCCGCACCTGTCGGTGCCGGGGCTGCCACCAGTGCGCGGCGTCGGTGTCGAGGCAGGCAGGGCTGCCATGCGCTTGGTCCGGCTCCCGCTCGACATGGCCGCGGAGAGCGTCGGGCAGCTGACCGGCCAGTTCAGTCGTTCCATGCCCTGGCGGTCGACGGGCCGGGATGAACAGCCGCCGACCGGTTCGGGGATTCCGGTGATGTTGGTGCACGGGCTGGCCGACCGGGCATCGATCGTCTCGCCGCTGCAGCGCGAGCTGCGCGGCTGCGGCGTGGGCTCTCTTGCCCTGGCCAGCTATAACGTACTCACCCCGGACATCCGCACCGCGGCCCGTGCGCTGGGCGAGCAGGTGGAACTGGCGTCTGCCCAAAGCTCGGGGCTGCCAGTGGTCGTGATCGGGTACAGCCTGGGCGGGCTGATCGCCCGCTACTACGTGCAGCGGCTCGCTGGGGACGCCTACGTGCCGCTGGTGATCACGCTGGCGACGCCGCACGGCGGGACCGCAACGGCCCTGCTGGCCCCGGCCCATCCACTACTGCGCCAACTACGGCCGGGAAGCGAGCTGCTGACCGAGCTCGCCGAGCCCGCCGCGGGATGCCGCACGCGCTTCGTGGCCTTCTACAGCGACCTGGACGAGGCCGTCATACCGGCCGCCAGGGGGCGCATCGACCATCCCGACCTTGCGGCCCGCAACGTGCTCGTGCCCGGTGTTGGCCACCTGACGCTGCCCCTCCACCAGCCGGTCGTCGAGCAGGTGCGCTCGCTGCTGACCGCGATCCAGCAGGCCACCTTCGGCGCATGACCGTCCTGCCCGGCAACACCCCGCAGAGTGGCGGCCCGGTCACCTGCGGCAGTGCCACCGGCCCCCGTGACAGCAGGGATGAAACGGCGGAGGCTGGCAGATAGCCGGTAAGAACGTCAGCACGAATGCGGACGGACGATATGGCCTTTTCGCCCAGCCCCCAGAGCGGGTCGACGGTACGCCCGTATCGCCCCGAGGACGAACCGGGGGTGCGAGAGCTGATTGATGCCGACCGGCTGCCGGGACAGCCGCACTGCACCCCGGAGAAGCTGGCCGCGGCGCGGCGCGGTCTTGTCCCCCCGGCCGGCTGGGCAGTACCGACCCGGCCGCGGATCAGCGTTCTCGCCGATGCCGAGGACAATCCTCGCGGCATCATCGCGTACCTGTCCTGGACCGATGTGCACACCGGTCTCATCTGCTGGGTACACGCCCAGGAGGAACCCCCTGCCCTGCGTGCCTTGCTCAGCCATGCCCTGGCCGACCTTGCCCCCTGCCCGCAGACCGACGCATTCGTCGGCGCTCCGCCA
This sequence comes from Streptomyces diastatochromogenes, assembly GCA_001550305.1. Lineage (GTDB taxonomy): Bacteria > Actinomycetota > Actinomycetes > Streptomycetales > Streptomycetaceae > Streptomyces > Streptomyces mirabilis_D. The sequence goes on along the minus strand of LRTP01000244.1, from coordinate 11,247 downwards.
GGTCCCCTGGGGCCGGGCGGCCTACCCCGCACCCGCCGCGGCGCCACCCACGACGCCCTGCTGCAGACCGGCTTCACCGGCCGCCGCCAGGGCTGCTACCTTCATTGCGCCCTACCGGCAGAACCCCCGCCGACCAAGCTGGTCGCCGATGTCTTCCCCTGCGACTTCCCCCCGGGCCACCGACTGATCATCCGTGAGGCCGCAGAGCCGGTCGCCGAAGCCCTGGTCAGCGTCGGACCCGATCGCACCGCGACCGTGTACTGGATCGAGACCCAGCACACGCGCCGCCACTGCGGCCTGGGCCGCAAGCTGCTCGGTCAGGCCCTGGCCCTGCTGGCCGACCAAGGCGCCACCGAAGTCGCCCTGGTCGTCGATGACGCCTCGCAGCCCTGCCCTGACAGCCAGGCCGCCCACCGGCTGTTCGAATCCTTCGGCTTCACCCTCGTCGACCAGCTGTGGACCTACCAGCACCGACACCCCCGGGTCCCGCGTACTGCCGCGTGATCCCAGGGGCGTGACGCCCGGCGCTCAAAAGGGACGTGGCGCCAGGTAACCCCGCCCAACACGCGCCCGGTCAGGCCGGTCCGGCGTGGACTCGTTCGGCGGCGGCGAGGATGGTGGAGCGTGCCTGATGGCGACGCTCGTATTCCAGCACCCGCCGGGTGAGACCCTCCTCGGCGTCACCGAGCCGCTTGCGGATCTCGCCCGCATTCATGCTGTCGTAACCGAGCCAGGGCTCGGGCCCGAGCAGGTCCGCGACCCTGCTCAGGACCGCGGATCTGCCGGCGTGGGCACGCTCATAGGCGCCGACCGTGGCCAGATCCGTCTGGGACAGGTGCGGGAGCCGGCCGAGGATCATCCTGGTGCTGAGCCGACGGTAGTCGGAGATCGGCAGCTCGTCCTCCGAGATGAGGGCTCCCTCCGGCGCACCCTGGAGCCGGTCCACGCCAGGCATGCGTTCGGCCGTCTCCCGAAGCCAGCTGCTCCAGTCGCGGACCGCCTGGGCGGCACCGGCGGTGCCCAGGCCCTCAGCGGTCTCGGCGGCCAGCACTGCCGCCTCGGCGCGCTGCTCAAGGCTGCTGCCGAGTTCTTCCAGCGCCTCCTCGTCGTCACGGCGGATGGAGCCCAGCAGCTCCGAGGTGGCGGCGTCCGCGGCCTCCTCGGCGATACGCTCGGCGGCCCGGCAGATGGCCACGGCGAACGCGGTGACCGCGTACTCATCCTCGGCGTTCTTCAATAGCTGGTGCTCCGTCGCCTTTCCTGGGCCCCGCGACACGGCGTTCGGGACGGCCATTGCCGCGTCGAAGGGCAGCCGGACGGCCTGCCCGGTGAGGTGCCAGGCATTCCCGATAACGGTCTGCATCAGCCCGCGGGGCTGCAACGTACCCAGACGTTCGTCGATGCGGTACACATGGCCCCTGGAGTCCCCGACGCGGCGCTCCAGGACCTCCCGGTACTCCCCGGCGGGAGTGACCATGAGGTGCGCTTTGCAACGGTCAGCCAGCGCGGCCTGGGCCTCGCGGACCTCGCGCAGGGCCGGAACGAGCATGTCTGTGGCTATGGCCATCACGTTTCCTTACGGCTAGTGCGATGCTCGGCAAGAATCGGCCGACGAACGGCCGCGCCCCTCTTCCACCGTCCCCCGAAAGCGCCGCTCTCGCATCTTCCCGCCAGGCACGTCCTATTGAGGCAGTTGCCCAGCTGCCCCCGGCTCCACGCAACTCGGGACAGTCCGGGGACTCCACGAAACCGGGGGTGGCTCAGGCCACCGACCAGCGTGATCGACGAGGGCATGCTCACATCCGCCTGGGTGTCGGCGCAGCCAAGGTCCGCCCGTGGGCGGCAGGTCCCTGCGCGACCTCGCGTCAGCGGAGGGTCGCACGTGCGTTCAGGGCTCCCACACCTCCGGCCCGCCTTCATGCCACTCGATCAATCCCGACTCGACGACATCCAACTCGTCCCAGCCGGTCAAGCCGGCGTTCTGTAGCAACACCGTGAGGTCGTGAAGGCTGTGTGCGGTGCCCATGAGCCGGTCGTCGACACGCACCTGGCGGCCACCGGCCGCAGACGGCGGACAGACGATCACGCAGTGCTCGGACATGACACCAGCCTCACCCGCAGCGGGCAGACCCGCATCCCGGTCGACGTGGTCCCGTCAGGAGCGTCGCGGACGCGCGCTGTCAGAGAACGAAGTACGTCCCGGCGTCGAGTGATCAGTCCGTCCGCCGCACGGCCCAGGTCTTCACTGCCGCCAGCGCCGCGGTGATCGCGGCCATCAGGGGCACGGCCGCGGGGGTCCAGGCCGCGGCCAGCACCAGGACCGCGGCCACGGGCGAGGCCGCGACGGCGGGACCGCGCAGCGGCGGGCCTACGCGCAGCCACCAGACCGTCGCGATCCAGGCGGCGAGGGGTATGCCGACAACCAAGCCCTGCTGCAGGTGTGTGACGTGCGCATGGCCGATGAGGGCGTCGACGGCGACGGCGAGTCCGGCGCCGATCGCCGCGGTCGAAGTGAAGACGAGGTAGTGGCCGTAGCCCCAGATGATCGTCGTGGACATGGAGCGAAGCATGCGCTGGGTGGTCCGGTCGAAGTAGAGCCACCACAGGCTGAAGACGAGCAGCAGACCGCTGCCGGCCAGGACCAGGAGGTCGACGTCGGTGCCGGCGCGCGAGTCTGCCGCGGTCTGCACGGCGATGGTCGCCGCCAGCACCGCCTCGCCGAGCACGATCATGGTGAACAGCCCGAACCGCTCGGTGATGTGCTCCGGGTGAAAGGTCGTCACCTGCGCCCGCTCGGCCCAGATCGGGATCAGTAGCTCGCCCACGGCCAGCGCCAGCCCGACATAGAGGTACGTCGGCTGGTCGCAGGCGAGGCGGGCGACCCATCCGGCCTGTACCAGGGCGTAGCCGACGGCGTACCGCAGGGTGGTCGTGCGCCGTTCCGGATCGGCCCTGGCCGCCCGCAGCCACTGCATGACCATGGCCAGCCGCAGGATCACGTAGCCGAGGGTGATGACGAGATAGTCACCGGACTCGAAGGCCCGGGGTACGCCGGCGGCCAAGGTCAGCGCCCCGGCGATCTGCACCATGGTCAGCAGGCGATAGGGGTCGTCGTCGTTGTCGTACGCGGAGGCGAACCAGGTGAAGTTCCCCCAGGCCCACCAGATCGCGAAGAACACCCAGAGGTAGTTGCCCACGGCATGGCCGAGGTGCCCGCCGCTCAGGTCGTGATGCAGATGGGAGGCGGCCTGCGCGACGGCGGCGACGAAACAGAGGTCGAAGAACAGCTCCAGCGGGGTGGAGGACCGGTACGCCTCGTCGGTCCGGCGGGCCGTCATTCTGCGTAGGTTCAGCACCCGCGTGCCGCGGCCTTCCGCGACCGGTTCCAGGCCGACCGCTTCTCTGGTCTCCCCGGGCATGGTTCGGCGATCCGTCCTGGCTGTCTGTGTCAGGTTCCGCTGCCGAGCAGGTCGTGGGCCGCGACCCACAGTGTGTAGGGGTTCGCCAGCTCGGGATGGGCGGCCGTCATGCGGTCGATGAGCTCGCCCGGTGTGGAGCTGCGTTCCAGCGCCGTCTCGAAATCGGCCAGGTAGCGGCGGCTTTCGTCGATCTGGCGGCGGGCGTCGTCGTCGGCGGCCCGTGGGTCGCGGTGGCCGGCGATCAGGGTGTCGGCCTCCAGCGCCGCCACGGAGTCCAGCGCCCGCGCCCAGGCGGCCCGGGAGCCCGGTGTCGATCCCATCAGCCACATGTGCGTCCGGTTGTAAACGACGTCACCGGAGACGATCAGCCTCAGGTCCGGTACATGGACGACGCTGGAATGCACGGTGTCGCTGGTCCCGACCGGGATCACCGTGGCCGATGAGCCTCCGATCGGGATCGTGCTGCCGGTCAGCGGCCCGGGTGCGACGGGCTCGCCCGTCAACTGGCCGGGGAAGAACCCGCCCCAGACCTGCATGTACCCCGCTGAGATCTGCTCCTCCATCGCGGGGATGGACTCGGCCAGGGCCACCGGCCTCGCCTGCGGGAACGCCGCCAGGATCTCCGGCAGCCCGAGGAGGTGGTCGGCGTGCGGATGGGTGATGTACACGTACTCGGGCTCGCAGTCGTGGGACTTCACCCACGCCGCCAGCTCCCGGGCCTCTCGCACGGTGATGAGGCAGTCGACCAGCACGGCACCGTCGTCATCGCTGATCAGCGTCGATGTGGACGGCGGCCAGGTCGCCGGGCCCACCACCTCCTCGAATCCCGGCACCGCACTCGGGATCGGCTTGGTATCCACCACGAACACGTCAAAGTCAAGGCTCATCGTCTTCTCCGGCATCGCTGACTCAGCTGGACCTCATGGTCACCCTGGGGGACGGCAGCGGAGTATCAGCATGTTGACTGCACTGCGGCCGCGGCCGGTTGCAGTCATGTTGCTGATACCACCCCACGGTGCGTTGCCGGATGCTGGTCCTCATGAACCTGAACGCAGCCACATCCGGGGGCGGCGCGCGCCTGCTGGCGGACGGGAACCAGGTGCCGGTGCTCGGACTCGGCGTCTGGCAGGTGCCGGCCGGGCGTGAGTGCGTCGACGCCGTGCGCTGGGCGCTCGACGCCGGTTACCGGCATATCGACACGGCTCAGGCGTACGGCAACGAGGAAAGCGTCGGCCGCGCCCTCCGCGACAGCGGCGTACCGCGCGACCAGGTGTTCATCACGACGAAGTTCCATCCGCGGGGCAACGATCCGGTCGCCCGGGCAGAAGACAGCCTTCGTCGTCTCGGCCTGGAGCAGGTCGACCTCTACCTGGTCCACTGGCCCGAGGGCGGCCCGACCCGGGCCTGGGCCGGGATGGAACGTGCCCAGGAGCGGGGACTGGCCCGTTCCATCGGGGTCTCCAACTACGACGCGGCCGAACTCGAGGCCGTGATCACCGCGGGAACGGTTCCGCCCGCCGTCAACCAGATCCTGTTCAACCCGCGGCACCGTCGGCGGGCGCTCCTTGACGCCTGCGGCCGGTTCGACGTCGCTGTCGAGGCCTACAGCCCGCTGGGCACCGGCCGGTACGTCGAGGACACCACCGTGGCCGGGATCGCCCGACGGACGGGCCGGACACCGGCACAGGTGCTGCTGCGCTGGGGCCTGCAGCACGGACTCGTGGTCGTGGCGAAGTCAACGCACCGCGACCGCATCCACGAGAACGCACAGATCCACGACTTCACTCTGTCGGCCGAGGACATGGCCGAACTCGACGCGCTCGACCGGACCGGCGGCACCGACCGCGCGCTCGAAGCCAAGTGGTGGTAGCACCCAAGCAGCACCCGAGGAGTACGCAATGCCCATGATCGACGTGTACGCCACTGCGGGCACCTTCACGGACGGGCACCAGCTCGCCAAGGACCTCGCTGCCACCCTGATGGCCATCGAGGAGGTTCCGGACATCCCGATGTTCCGCCAGAACACCGCAGCCTTCATCCACGAGTTGCCGACAGGCGCCCTGTCGAACGTCGACGGCGCGTCCGACTACGTACGCGTGCAGGTGCTGACCAACGCGGGTGCTCTCGACCGCGACAAACAGATCGCGGTGGTGAGCCGGTTCACCGGCATGGTCGCGGAGGCCGCCGGGGACCCGACGCTCGCGGACCGCACCTGGGTGTTGCTGACCGAGGCCGTGCCCGGTGGGTGGGGGCTGGGCGGTCACGCGAACACGAACGACGAACTCGTCGCCGCGGCGCGCAAGCAGATCGCGGAGCTGCGGGCGATGGCCGGGGACCAGTGAGGTAGGCGACGGTCACGCCTGTTCGTGGATCCAGGCTTTCGCAAGCGTGGTCCATATCGCGGCCTCGCCGGCGTTCCGGGCGAGGCCGAGACTGTGGGGGCCGTGCGCGAACACGTGCACGGCGTGGGGGACTTGGCCGGCCGCGAGCGCCGCGGCAAGGCGGTAGGTGTGTTCGGCGGGGACGTAGGGGTCCTCCGCGGTGTGCCAGACGAAGAACGGCGGCGACTGGGGCGTGACGAGCGAATCCAGCGATGTCGACCGGCGCAGTTCGGGGTCGGCGTCCTCGCCGAGAAGGATCACCCGGGCCGGACGGTAGGTCTCGGTCTCCATCGACGTGATGGCGTAACCGAGCACGGCGAAGTCCACCGCCTCATCGGGCGGGGCGCCCGGCGCGAGGGCGGCCAGCCCGGCCAGATGACCTCCCGCGGAGAACCCGATGAGACCGATGCGCTGTGCGCCGGCCGCCCGCCGGCGGCGGATCTCGGCGCGCAGCGCATTGAGCGGCTCCGGGTGCCGGGCGCGGAGCGGATAGCGGAACACGCTCGCCCGCACGCCTATGTCGCCGAGCCAGTCCACCACCGGTTCGGCCTCGTGCGCAGCGTGTTCGGCGTACCCGCCGCCGGGCAGGACGATCGTGTGGGTGCCGGTCATCGAGGGCCGCCGAGGAAGGCGTCGACGTCCGCGGCGAACTTCGCGTGGTGCTGGAACAGGAACCCGTGCGCGGAGTCGGGATAGATCTTCACGCGGGCCTGCGGGATCAGACCCGCGAGCAGGTGGGAGTAGTGCGGCAGGATCATCGGGTCGCTGTCGCCGTTCGCCACGAACACCGGCATCCTCAGGCAGCTGAGCCGCTGAAGCTTCGCGTGATCGGGGATCCCCCACGTGCACACCGCGTCGTACTGCGCCTCGCGGGTCGCCCAGTTGGTCACCGTGTCCCGGTCTTCGCTCCGGGCGCCGTAGATCCGCTGCAGGGTTTGCCGGCCGGCCTGCAGGCTCGCCGGGGATCCGGTGAAGAAGACGCTCAGGTATTCCTCGGGGCTGGATTCAGGGTTGCCGACACCGTCGATGACCTCGGGCGCCCAGCCGTGCATGCCGTCGGCGCCCTGCGGCGCCGACGAGGCGAGGACCAGCCTTCTGACGAGCGACGGCCTGGTCAGGGCGATCTGCTGCGCGACGAAGCTGCCGAGGGAGAATCCCAAGACATCGACCGGGCCCTGGCCGAGGCCCAGGGCCCCGTTCGCCCCGATGGCCTCGATGAAGGCGATGGCGTCGTGTGCCATCTCGTCCGCGGTGTTCGGAGTCGTCCCGGTGGAGCCGCCGACTCCGGCGTTGTCGAAGGCGATGACACGCCGGGCCGGTGCCAGCGCGTCGATCAGCGCCGGATCCCAGTTGTCGAGGTTTCCACGGAAGTGCTGGAGAAGGACCAGCGGCACACCGGCGCCGTCGTCCGTCGGGCCGGTGTCGCGGTACGCGTAGTCGATGCCGTTCGCGGCCTTGACCCGCTCGTTCGGCAGACCTGAGTACGAGTTGAGCTCCATGACCCGAGCGAATCACCCCCGGCGCGGCGGCGGAATCCGCATGTTGACTGCACCGGGCCGCCGCGGGGGAGGTGCAGCCGGGTTGCGGATACCGGCCACCGGGTACCGGGTGATCACCTACGCCCGGCGGGAGTTCGGCCCGCCGAGCAAGCCTACGACCGGCCCGGTGCTCGGCGGGCTCTCGATGGGCACCGGGCACGTACGGCTCGGGCTGGGCGGACAAGGCGGTGCCGATCGGGACGGTCCCGCCGTTCCTGCTGAAGGCGGCCGACCATCCCGAGGGCGTCGACGGCCAGGCGCTCGAGGCCACGGCGGGACGACTGCCCGCCTTGGTCGCGGATCTCAGACTGGTCAGCGTCGAGGGCGGCCCGCACAACATCTGCTGGACGCACCACGAAGAACTGGACGCACCACGAAGAAGTCGACGAGGCTCCACTGGAGTTCCTCGCCGCCTGACGTACGCGTCACAGGGCTTGCAGAAAGCCGACGAGCAGTTGGTTGACCTGGGCGGCGTGCGTCCAGATGATCGCGTGCCCGCCGTCTGGTATCACCACGAGGCGGGCGTCGGCCAGCATCACGGCCAGACGGTCCCCGGTCGCGCCGGGCGGCATGATCCTGTCCTGAGCGCCCTGCACGATCAGGACAGGGATCGTGATGCGGGCGACGTCGTCCCGGAAGTCCTCCCGCCAAGCGACCGCGCAGCCCGAGGCCGCGACCGCGGACACCCGCAGCGCGACGTGGAAGCTGTTCTGCCACGCCTGGTCGCTCACCCGGCTCCCGCCGAGCAGGTCGGTGTTGCGGTAGTCGGTGTTGTAGTAGTCGATGTTGTAGTACCGGTCCAGGTAGGCCTTGATCGCCGCCGGGCGGTCGGCGGACAGCTCGCCGAGGAAGGCGTCGAGGGCGCCCGGGGCGATGCCCTCCGGGTTGGCGTCGGACCGGGGCAGGAACGGCGGCAGAGGCGCCAGCAGCGCCACGCCGCGGACCCGCCGCTGCCCGTACGTTCCCAGGTACCGGGTCAGTTCCCCGGTGCCGGAGCAGCAGCCGACGAGCACCGCGTCCAGCACATCCAGGACTTCCAGCAGTATGTTCAGGTCCGCGGCCAGCGTGTCGTAGTCATAACCCACCGCCGGCCGTCCCGAGTCGCCGCCGCCGCGCCGGTCGTAGCTGATGACGCGGTACCCGGCCGTGAGCAGAGCCGCCTCCTGCTTCTCCCACGAGCGCCCGTCGGCGAGGTAGCCGTGGACCAGGACGACGGGCGGGCCCGCGCCGTGGTCCTCGTAGTGGATCCGAATGTCACCGGTGTTCTCCCGGCCGACCATGACATACGGCATCACCGAGTTCCTCCGAGGGTGCTCCGTCTTTTAGGGCGGGGAGGAATCGGGCTCCTGCGGGGCAGGGCAAGGGTGGCTGAATCGCCGGCAGGGCGATTCGGCGTCCATCCGCTATGGCGGTGAGGCAGTCCGCACCGGTCGGGAGGTCTCAACTGTCAGTCCTCCCGGATAGGTTGATGTCATGACGGCGATCACGCAGGAATCGGAAGGTGACGGGCACGCCCGCTACACCTATCGCCTGCGTGTCTCCTCCGGCGCCCGCACGGCTCTTGAGGCGGAGTGGTCGCGCTGCAGGTGGTTGTGGAACGAATGCTGCGCCCGGTCGAAGAAGGCCCACCGGGACGGGGAGAAGTGCGGTCCGGCACGGCTGGACAGGATGCTGACGCAGGCCCGCACCGCAATGTCGTGGCTGCGTGAAGGCTCCTCGGTTCCTCAGCAGCAGTTGATACGCGACTTCGCGAAGTCCCGGGCCAAAGCACTCAAGGACATCAAGGCCCGGTTGCCGATGCGGCAGCGGGCCGGTATGCCCCGGTACAAGAAAAAGCACCAGGACACCCCCAGCCTGAACTACACCCGGCGCGGCTTCCGCCCCAAAAACGGTCGTCTGCACCTGGCCGGGGGCATCGCGGTGACGGTGGTGTGGTCGCGGGATGTGCCCGAACCTCCGTCCAGCGTCCGCGTGTACCGCGAGGGCACCGGAGCGTGGTACGCGTCCTTTGTCGTCCCGGCCGTGACCGGGGCCCTGCCGGAGACCGGTGCGGTGATCGGTATCGACTGGGGTGTCAAGGAGACCGCGACCACCACCAGCGACGGACACGACCTTCCCCACCCCCAGCACGGGAAGAACGCCGCCCAGCGCCTGGCCCACTACCAGCGGATGATGTCCCGCCGTCGTCCCCCGAAGGGCCAGGCTGCCTCGAAGGGCTACCGCACCGCGCAGGCCCAGGCCGCGAAGCTGCACAAGAAGGTGGCACGGCAGCGTCAGGACACCGCCCGCAAGTGGGCCAAGAAGGTCGTCCGCGACCATGAGGCTGTGGCGGTCGAGGACTTCCGCCCCAAGTTCCTCGCGAAGTCCACCATGGCCCGCAAGGCCGCTGATGCCGCGATCGGAGCGACGAAGGCCGCGTTGGCCGAGATGGCCCGCAAGCACGGCCGGACCGTGCATCTGGTACACCCCGCGCACACCACGATGGACTGTGCGCAGTGCGGAGCGAGAACCAAGCACGCACTACCTCTTTCCGAAAGGACGTATACCTGCACCGCATGCGGAGTCGTGAGCCCTCGGGACAAGAACTCTGCCCGCGTGATGCTGGTCCGGGCTGGTCTGCAACCCGGCTAGTGCTGATCGTGCAAGACCTGCACCCCCGCCGGGGGGCAGGCAACGTGAGCTAGGAATCCCCCTGCTTTAGCCGGGGGAGGCGTCAAGAACCCGCGTTCCATCGCGCGCAGGGGACAGCATCCATACACTCAACCCTGTGCCGCGCAGCGGCCGTCCGGTATCCGCAACCTGACTGCACACGGCCTCGCGTGACCGGATCAGCTTGGCTGTGTGCGGGCCTGTTTTCGGCCGGGTGAGGGTGGCGTTTCCGCGATGACCCGCAAGGACACGAACGTGATCGGGCGGCGGGAGGAGCTGTCCCTGCTGCGGGAGCTGATCGCCCCGCCCCACAAGGAAAGCCACGTTCTGCTGCTCCTGGGCGATCCCGGTCTGGGCAAGACCGTCCTGCTGGCCGAAGCCGCGCGCGAGGCCAAGGCGGCGGGGATGCGGGTGCTGGCGACCACCGGCAGGGAGTCGGAGCAGGACCTGGCGTTCGCCGGGCTGCACCAGCTGCTGCGCCCGGTGCTGGACCGCGTGGCCTGCCTGCCGACCCGCCAGGCCGAGGCGCTGCGCGGCGCGTTCGGGTTCTCCGACGACCCCGCGCCGCCCGACGCCCTGCTCACCGGGATCGCCGTACTCACCCTGCTGTCCGAGCTGTCCGACGAGCAGCCGCTGCTGGTGACAGCCGACGACACGCAATGGCTGGACCGCGCCTCCCTCGACGCGCTCGCCTTCGCCGCCCGCCGCCTGGAATCGGAGCAGCTCGTGCTGCTGGCCGGCGCCCGCGGGAACGTACCTCCTGCCGGTTTCGAGAGGGACCTGCCGCAGCTCCTGCTGCGACCACTCACCCGGCCGGACGCCGGCCTGCTCCTGGACGCGCAACCGCGCCCGCCGCACGGTCGGCTGCGTGAACAGGTGCTGACCCAGGCGGTCGGCAACCCACTGGCACTGATCGAGCTGTCCAGGGTGATCGCCACGGATCCCGACGCGGGACGCCGATGGACCGCCGAGCCGCTGCCGTTGACCGGGCAACTGACCGCCCTCATGGCCGCCCAGTACGCCACCCTGCCCCCGGCGGCCCGATCCGCGCTGCTGCTCGCCGCGGCCGCCGACAGCCCGGACCCGACCACGGCGATACCAGGGCTTTCCGCCGACGCGCTCGCCCCGGCGGAAGCGGCGGGCCTGATCCGGCTGGACACGCCGGGCCCGCGGTTCGCCCATCCGCTCACCCGGTCGGCCGTCTACCATGCCGCGCCCTTCGCCGAGCGGGCCGCGGCCCACCGACAGGTCGCCGACGCG
>LRTP01000243.1 GCA_001550305.1 Streptomyces diastatochromogenes | reverse complement strand
CGGCAGCTCTTCGACGAGCAGCACGCCTTCGCACCACTCCTACCACCCTCGGCCGAGCAGGCGGCTTGACTTCTTGGCCCCCTGAGATGTCTTGAGCGTGGACACCCTGATCATTGAGGCTTTTCCAACCTGGCCGTGGTGACCGGGAGTTGGACAGGTCTGCACAGCGATGAAGCTCCTGGTAGACGGATTCTCGACCAAGATCACCCGTGCTGGCCAGGAGCTTCTGTGCTTGTCTTCCCGTCGTCCATAGATCTGTCCAGCCGCACCCTGCGGTATCTCACTGGGCAACTCGTTGCCCGACGACGGGAAGTTGGCACCCGGTGGCGGAGGCTTGCGGCCGGGCGGCAGGCCCTGCTGGTCCTGGCCCACCTGCGGTGCGGCGACACCTACGCCCAGCTCGCCGCCGGGTTCGGCATCGGGATCGCGACGGTCTATCGCTACATCCGCGAGGCCGTCGAAGTCCTGGCCACGCTCGCGCCGACGTTGCGCGAAGCAATGACGACGGCGCGGGCGAAGGCGTTCGTCATTCTGGACGGCACCTTGCTGCCGATCGACCGGATCGCCGCGGACACTCCGTATTACTCCGGGAAGCACAAGCGACACGGCATGAACATCCAGGTTCTCACCGATCCGTTCGGAAGGCTGCTGTGGGCCTCGCCCGCACTGCCCGGCTCCACCCACGACCTGACCGCCGCCCGCACACACGGCATCGTCGACACCCTGGCCGAGGCCGGGATCAAGTGCTGGGCGGACAAGACACCCCATGCAGCTGTCGGGTCAAGCAGCTGCCGCGAGCGGGGCTGATGCGGGGGTACTGAAGGCGATCGCTTCGTCGAACTTCTGGCGGTTTGTCAGGCAGTGGTGGAGCTGGCCGAGCATGCGGTTGAACAGATTGCGGAGGGCGGCGTGGTAGCGGTCGCCGGTGTCCCGGCGGCGGTTGTAGTGGGCATGTGCGCCGGGTGAGGCGGTCAGCGCCGCGAAGGCCCAATGTCGACCGGTCGCGGCCAGCCGGCTGTTCTTGATCCGGCGGTGGGTGACGTGGCGACTCTTGCCTGACTCACGGGTCACTGGTGCGCTTCCCGCATAGGCCTTCAGATTGCCGGCGTGGGTGAACCGGGCACGGTCGTCACCGATCTCAGCGAGTATCCGCGCGCCGGTGAGCACAGCCAGGCCGGGGAAGCTCGTGATGATCTCCGCGTCGGAATGTTGCAGGAACAGCTCTTCGGTGTCGGATGCGAGGCCATCGCATGCCAGGCAGGCTGCGTCGAGCTGGGCGAGGAGGGCAAGTGTCTGGCGTCCCATCGCTTTCTCGACCAGGGCGGGCTGGCGGAGCCAGGTCCGGCGGAACACTTCAAGCAACCGGTCGGTCTCGGCCTCGATGCGGCGTTGGCGTCCGGCTCTGGTGACGGCGGTCCGCAGCCGTCCTCGGGTCAGCCGGGCGGCCTCAGCCGGAGTGGGCGCGATCGCCAGGATCGTGCGGGCCTCCCGGGACAGTAGCCGCTCACGCTTTGTTGCGAACGCCTCGAGGATCGCGGGGTAGTACTCGCGCAGGTGCGATCGCAGTCGGTTGTGGGCGCGGGTGCGGTCCCAGACCGCGTCCTGCTGAGCCCGCGCGAGGACGGCAATCGCCCTGACCAGGTCGGAGTCGCTTGGCAGCGGACGGTGGAACTCGGTGTCCGTGCGCAGGATGTTCGCCAGGACGACGGCGTCCTGGTGGTCGGACTTCTTCCGGGAGACAGCGTGCCGGTCACGGTATCGGGCGACAGCCATCGGATTGATCGCATAGACCCGGTGTCCGGAGGCCCGCAAGCAGGCAACCAGGAGTCCCCGGGAGGTCTCGATCGCGACCGGGATGGGATCGTCCGGGCTGTCACCGTGCTCGGCGAGCAGTTGCAGCAGGTCCTGGAAGCCCGCCGCGTCATCGCTGATCCTCAGTTTGCCGAGCAGCCGGGCGCCGGAGTCGACCACCGCGACATCGTGGTGGTCCTCGGCCCAGTCGATTCCGCAAGTGGCATGCACCACGCGCTCCTTTCCAGGCTTCGCTGTCCGTCGGCATCAAGCCGCGGCAGGACCACCCGGCGACCTAATAGAAGCGCTCGCGGGCGCACCACCCCATCAGCCGTCCGTGGCCCCAGCCCTGCTCAGGGACCCTCACTGTCGTCAAGAACTCGACGGCTCCGGCTGATTGGGAGGTGTCCCTGGGAATGGCTCGAATCACGGAACGGTACGGCGACTGGAGCCGACATGGCAGGGGCCTGAACCGCGTCCGTCTTGTCGAAGCACTCCTGGCGCTGCGTATATCCCAGACGTCTCGCTCTGGCCCCTGCCGACCGACCCAACCGGCCAACCCACATGCCTATTAGGCGTATTCCTCCCGCGCGATCCGCAGTCACTTGCGCAAGCGCGATCCGGACGGTGATCCCCATCCCGGCCGACCGGCGACGTCACCGACTGCGGCGGGGAAGCCGGGGGCGGCAGGCCACCGGCCTTCGATCGCGAGACCCGCAAGCAGCGCAACACCGTTGAGCGGTGCATCAACCGCCTGAAGCGATGGCGCGGCATCGCCACCTGTTACGAGGAGACCGCGACCATCTACCTGGCCGGACTCCACGTCGCGGGCATCTTTCTCTGGCCCGCTCGGTGATCTGAACGAAACCGCTTAGTAGCTGTTGTAGCTGGGCTTACCGTTCGGCCGGTAGACGCCGACGATGGTGCCGCCCTTCGTCGTCGAGACGCTGACGGGCTCCAGGGCGGTGGGGATCGCTCCGTCGGCGAACAGCCGCTTGCCGGTGCCGATGATCACGGGATGGATGGTCAGCCGGTACTCGTCGACGAGGTCGTGCCGCATGAGGGTCTGGGCGAGGTCGCCGCTGCCGACGACGTTGATGTTGCCGCCGTCGGAGGCCTTCAGCTTGCGTACGGCATCGACGATGCCGCCTTCCAGCAGCGTGGAGTTCTGCCACTCGACGGACGTCAGGGTCCGGGACGCCACGTACTTGTGCATGCTGTTCATCCGATGGGTGAACGGGTTGTCGGGATCGGCGGTCGGCCAGTACGACGCGAAGATCTCGTACGTCTTGCGGCCGAGCAGCATCGCGTCGGAGTGCTCGTACCAGCCGGCGATGGCCGTGCCGACCTCGTCGTCGGCCACCGGTTTCTGCCAGCCGCCGTGCTCGAAGCCGCTCTCAGCGTCCTCGTCCGGACCGCCCGGCGCCTGCATGACGCCGTCCAGCGTGAGGAACGTGCAAACGATGATCTTGCGCATGGTGCGCTCCCTTCGTCGACGGGTAGACGGCACAACCGCCGGAAACTCATCGGCGGAAATTGCGTGGCGCAGCACTAGGGGCCGTCGGGAACGATCCCCGTCGTCCTTGCCCGCATGCCCCTGCGTCGACTTTCCCCAGTGTCCAGGCACGGGGCTCCGTGCCCCTCACCGTTGCGGGACTCCTCCCCCTTCATCGATCCGGGGCAGCACATTCACGTGAACCAGATCGCCTGAGGCGCCGAGCGAGTCGATCCAGATCGTTCGAGATGGGGACCATGTCCGCTGAGACGGGATCCGTTGCTTCGGGCGGTTCCGCCCGAAGCAACGTCTGGCTGTACGGGGGAGTTCTGGCCCCACGAGTTCAAAGGGGAGCCGTTGGTCGTCGAGCCCGTCGCCGAGCTCCACCAGCGCGCTCCTTGGCGCGGATCAGAAGGCTGTGTGGGCGAACCAGCAGTCGAGTGCCGTGACCTCTCCTGAGATGTCGAAGACGGTCTCCTGGTACGACCGCCGCCCGTAGAGCAGCAGGAGGAGGTCGGCCGACTGCCCCCGTACTGCCGCCTGCGCCTTGGATGGCGCGGCGCCGGCTCCGGCCCGCGTCAGCAGTCGGAAACCGTCCGGATCGAGCCGCACCCGCCACTCCTCGCCGGTTTCGTCGGCGGAGTCCGCGCACTGGAAGGCGATGGTCTCGCCGTCGCCCCGCAGCTTCGCCACGGCCGGGGCGAAGAGGCCCGCGTACGGCAGGTTGACGAGGAACTCGTCAACCCCGTCCGCCGCCAGTGCGGGGTCGATGTCCGACTTCCGGCCGACGGCACGCTCCGCGTCCACCCGGTGCACCAGCGTTTCGAACAGCATCCGGCGGGCCCAGAACCGCGCGTGTTGGTCCTCACCCCACGCCCACATCGCCGCCTGGGGATCCGTGGCCCGCAGCACGGCGGCCACTTGGGGTACGCCCGCTGCCACCCAGTCGGCATAATCCTGGGCACGTTCCGGCAGCCCCAGCTCCACGTCGCGACTGTGTGGAGGCTCCTGCACCAGTTGGGTCAGCAGCGTGCAGAACCAGCGCTGCAGCGCTCCCACGTGCCGGGTGAGCTCGGCCAGCGTCCAGTTGGGGCAGGAGGGCACGGCGGTCGCGGGGTCCGCATCTTTGACCACCTCGGCAAACTGCAGGGTCTCCCGCTCTATCGCCTGCCGGTAGGTGTCGTAGGGCAGAGGGTGCCCCGTCTGGCTCGTCGTCTCCATCTACTGCCGTCCTTCTGTCCGCAGCACGGATCTTGTCGTGATCAGTCTGGAGGCTGGAGTCCACTCGAAGGCAAATCCGAGGGGGGGGTCGCGTCCCGCAGAGGACGCTGACACGAAAAATCGAGTCAGTGTGCTGGTCAGGTCGATCGCGTCGGCCATCGCCCGGAGTCCGGCGTCGTTGAAGTGCGGGTGGTCGCCGGAGTCGAAGGCCGGCCGGATCCGGTCGGGGACATCGGAGTCACGGACGGCGGCGTCGAAGTCCGCCATCGCGTCGAAGATGCCGTCGTACCGGGTCACGTCGTTGACAGGCTGCTGTACGGCCTCGCGGGCCGCGGTCCAGCCGCCGTTGCCGCCGCACGGGGTGATCGTGCTGCCGACGACGCGGATGCCGCGGGCGTGGGCGCGCGTCACGATCTCGCGGAACGCGGCCGCGAAGGCGGCGGGATCGGTCTGGTTGGAGCCGCCCTTGACGGCAGTGGCCGTGCGGCGTCCAGCACCACCCCGCCAGGTCGGCAGGCAACCCGCCGCCTCGCGCTGAAGCGCGAGGCGGCGGGTCCGCACGGATACTGGAAGAGAGGCGGTGCGGGGCAGATGGGAAGTGTGGTGATGCGGGCACCCGTGGATGATGTGGCCGGTGGTGCTGCCTGGGATGCGGGTGGCTGGCTGGGGGAGCTACGGGTCGCGGTCGTGGCCACGAACGCCGATGGGACGATCGTGCGCTGGGACCACGGGGCGCAGGCTCTGCTCGGGTATCCGTCGCGGGAGGTCGTGGGTCGGCCCATCGCCGACCTGCTGCACCCCGGCGCCGACCGCAGCCTCGGCCGGTCCTTGTGGGACAGCGCGACCGCCGGCCATGGGGTCATGGCCACGGTGACCGCCTGGCACCGCGACGGACATCCACTTGAGCTGGAGATCTGGGCGGCGCCCGTCCCGGCCCGCCACCGTGGCGGCACCACCGTGCTGGTTTTCGCTGCCGACGCTCACACCGCCCGTGGCATCCGCGGTTCCTCCGCGGTGTGGGAGGGGTTGTTCGTCCGCTCTCCCGTCGGCATTGCCGTCTTCGACACCCAGCTGCGGTTCCTGCGCGTGAACCAGGCTCTCCAGGCCATGAACGGCCTGGAGGAGCATGCCCACATCGGACGCAGCGTAGTGGAGGTGTTGCACGCGGTGAACGCGGCCGAGATGGAATCCGCGATGCGGCAGGTCATGGTCACCGGGAAGCCGATCCTTGATTTTCGTCGCACGGGCCGCACCCACGCCGATCCCGGCCATGAGCGCGTCTGGTCGTGCTCCTATGTCAGGCTGGAGGACCCCGACGGCCGACCGATCGGGCTGACCGCCTTCCTGATCGACATCACCGCCCAACAACAGGACCAGCTGGAAGCGGAAGCAGGCAGGCGCCGCCTGGCTCTGGTGAATGAGGCGAGTGTCAAGATCGGGACCAGTCTGGACCTGGAACGCACCGCGCAGGAGCTCGCGGACATCGCCGTGCGCGACCTGGCGGACGCTGTCACCGTCGACGTCCTGGAAACCCTCACCACCGGTGGAGACCTCGGCCCGGGCCTGGTCGGCGGCACCGCTCTGCGCCGCCTCGGGAAAGCTCCCCCGGCCGGCTCACGTGTCGCGGACATCCTCGCCCCGCTCGGGCGAACCCTGATCTTTCCTGCCGGAGCGCCCTACACGCAGGTCCTCGCCGACCGCGAGACCTTCATGATCGCCCACCTGGACAAGAAGGCCATCGCCCCAGCGGCCCGCTATTCACCGGCGCCCGCACAACTTCTCGAGCAGGGTGTGCACTCGTTCATGATGGTGCCGCTGATCGCCCGCGGCGTCGTGCTCGGTCTCGGCACCCTGTACCGGAGCCGGCCCGTCGGCCCGTTCACGGACGACGACGTGAGCCTCGCCGGTGAACTCGCGGCCCGCGCCGCCATCTGCGTGGACAATGCCCGTCTCTACCGCCGTGAACACGACACCGCCCTCGTGCTCCAAAGAAGCCTGCTTCCTCAGCACATTCCCCAGCTCCCGGGGTTGGAGGTCGCCCACCGCTACCTGCCCGCCAGCGACGTCAACGAAGTCGGCGGCGACTGGTATGACGTAATCCGACTCGACGGCGGAAAGGTCGCGCTCGCCATCGGCGACGTCATGGGACACGGCGCCGCGGCCGCAGCCGTCATGGGACGGCTCTCCGCCAGCGTCCGCGCACTGGCGCGGCTCGACCTCGCACCCGAGAACCTGCTGCACCAGCTGGAAGCCGCACTGGAAGACCTCACCGAGCCGATGCTGGCCACCTTCCTCTACACCGTCATCGACCCCGCGAACGGCCGGTGCCACATCACCCGCGCCGGGCACCCCCCGCCCGTCGCCGTCTCACCCGACGGCACCGCCCGCCTCCTCGACGTGCCGCCCGGTGTCCCACTCGGCGTCGGCGGCACCCCCTTCACCACCACCGATGTCACCCTCCAGCCCGGCAGCATCCTCGTCCTGTACACCGACGGGCTCGTCGAGGCCCGCGGCAGCGACATCGACGAACGCCTCGCCGAACTCACCCACCTCCTCGAACAACCCGCCCCGACCCTGGACGAGCTGTGCGACCGCCTGCTCATCCACCTGACGCCCGCTTCCGTCGACGACGACATCGCACTCCTCGCCGCCCGCCTCAACCCCAGCACCGGTTGAACCCCGGCCGCGCAGAAGAGTGATTCGACCGGGCGGGCACGGCTGCGCGAGGCAGTTTCGGAGCTGTTCGCCGAGCACGGCTTCGCGGCGACCTGGACGCGGTCGATGGCAGCCGCAGCCGGCCGCTCACCGACGCTCGTGACACGGCACTTCGGCTCCACGCAGGGCCAGCGTGCGGCGGTCGACGAGTACGTGCTGGACCGCATCGGCGAGCAGCTCCGCGACCTGGGCTCCGTGGAGCCCGGCAGGGGCCCGATGGTTTCGCTCGGGGAGGTCTCCGCCCGGGTCCTCGGCGCGGACCCGGTGCTGCGTGGCTACCTGCGCCCTGCCCTGCTGGAGGACAGCGCGGCGAGCGCGGAACTCTTCGGCCGCCTCCTGCCCGGCGCCCGTGCCGAGACGGAGCGGCTGTCCGGGGTCCACGGGGAGCAGGCGCCCGACGAGGAGGGGCGCCCTTCCAGATGCGTTGCCTGATCCTTGGGCCGTTGCTGCTGGAGCGGGTGATGGAGCCCAACCTGGACGAACCGATGTTCGGCCCCGAGGCGCCGGCCCGCCGCAGCGAGGCCAACCAACAGCTCCTGCTGCGGGGCTACTACGATCTGCCGGGCTGCGGCGGTGGCCGGGTTTGCGGCGAGTGCTGTGACGCGGGATCAGCCCTTGTCGTCCTTGCTGTGTCCGTTCTTCCCCTTCTGGGTGTGCTGTTGCCTGCCCGAGCTGTTGTCGGCGCTGTTGCCGGGCTCCTCACCACCGGTCGGGGGAGTGCTCAGAGTCGAGGACGTGCCCGGGGCGGGGCTCGTGGTGCGAGGCGGGTCCGTCGGTGGTGTCTCCGCCGAGCTGTGGTCGGGGGAGAACCACGTCATGCCGACCAGCAGCGCCGCGAGGAAGACCACCAGCGCGGCGACGGTGCTCACCGTCCTCGACCGGTGTACGACGAAGGCGCGAAGTCCCGAGCGCTGCCGACGCGGCGTCCGGTGGGCTCCAGCGGTGCTGCCAACGGCGGACGGGAAGGCGTACGTGGTCGCGGAGCCGGGGGCCGCTCCGGCCGTGTTCGTTCCGGGCCCTGCGACCGCCCCCGAGGCGGTCGAACGCGGCACCTTCGGCGCGGTGAGCGGCGCGGCTGCCGGGAGGGGCTCGGGGCGCCCCCTCCAGGCACCTGCGGCGAACCATTCGGCCGTCTGACGTGCCGTGGGGCGGTCTTCGGGCCGCTTGGCGAGGAGACCGAGCAGGTAGTTCTCGAAGGCGGGCGGCAGACCGACGCCGAGCTCCCGCGGTGGTACGGGGGCCGTGTCGAGGTGGTGGTGGAGGATCGCGACGGCGCTGTCGGCGTGGAACGGCGGTCTTCCGGTGAGGAGTTGGTAGAGCAGGCAGCCGAGCGAGTAGACGTCGGACGCCGGTCCGGCGGGCTTGCCGAGGGCGCGCTCGGGAGCGAGGTACAGGCTGGTCCCGACGATCTGACCGGTCGCGGTGAGCGCGGCACCCGGGTCGTCCACGAAGCGCGCTATGCCGAAGTCGCCGATCTTCACGGAACCGTCGGCGTCGAGGAGAAGGTTGCCGGGCTTGATGTCCCGATGCACGATGCCCTGTTCGTGTGCTACGGCGAGCCCTGCGGCCGCCTGGGCGGCGATGAGGGCCACCTCCTCGGCCGGCAGGGATCCTGCCTGGGAGAGCACGCGGGCGAGACTGTCGCCCTCGACCAGCTCCATCACCAGGAACAGACGGCCCTCCTGCTCGCCGAAGTCGAGGACGCCGACCACATGGGGGTGGCTGAGCCGGCCCGCGGTCTGGGCCTCCAGGCGGAAGCGAGAGGAGGCGGTGGGGTCGGAGTTCTGGGCGAGCAGGAGCTTGACTGCCACTGCTCTGCCGAGTGTCTCGTCGTACGCCCGCCAGACCTCTCCCATCGCGCCCCGTCCGATGGTGGTTTGCAGCCGGTACCGGCCCGCTATCAGCACCTGTTACTTCATCCTCACGCAGTGAGACGACTCGACCGCTGCAGGCCATGTCCCTGCGAGGGGACGGATGATGGTGGGGGTGCCGCAGCGGCCCCAGCCTACTGGCAGGCCGACCGCGACATGATCTTCTTCGGGGTGTTCGTCCGTGCCACCGGTCTTCCGATCCGTCGTGCACTGTGCAGTACCGCCCGATCGAGACACCTTTGACCGGGGAGAACTTCACCCGCACCTCATGTACGGACCCCAGGGGGTCGAGGAGACTGTCGCCTGTACTGCGGTCAACTCCAAGACCGGCATCGGCTCGACGTGCTAGAAGGAATCCAGTGGTGGCAACGCTTCCAGAGATCACAGCCCTGTTGGGCGAACCCCGGTTCAACTGGTCGGATCCGGCTCCATGGATCGAGCTGGAGCAGGAACTCGGTATCGAATTTCCTGCGGACTTCCGTGAGATCGTGGACGCCTACGGTTCGATCGAGATCAACAGGCAGTGGTATCTGAAGCACCCCGCCGACCATCTTCTGCACAGCCTGGGAGAAGACATCAGGGGGGATCTCGAGCTCTGGCGCGAGGAGGACATGGCGGAGTTCCTGCCGAGTCCGGTAGGGGGGAACCCCGGAGATCTGATGCCAGTGGCGTCGGCCACGACGGGCGAGGCGGTTTTCCTTTGCATCCCCGACAACCCCTCATCGCCCTGGCGCGTCGTGGTCCAGGAGTTCGACAGTCCGGCCTGGACTCTCTACGAGATGACGTTCAGTGAGTGGTTGCTGGCTTATCTCAAGGGTAGGGACGTGACGTTGTGTTCTCGCAACTTCGCACCTGACGGCCCGTTCTTCGAATTCCTGCCCTGAAGATGACCGCTGCGGTATCTCCTGTCCGAGGAACGGGTGGCCCTTCGCGGAGGATGCCGGGCATGCGGGTTCGGACCGCATCCACCGGCGGCCGAGCCGGATCGAGTGGGATGCCGATGACGCCTGCGTCACCGCCCGGCTCTTGTCGGGCCGACATCGGAGCGGCTGACGGTCGACAAGGCGAAGCCCCGGGCGGTCCCCCGACGATCAGGGGAAGGCTCCGGGGCTGTCCGGTTGTCACCGGGCGCTATGCCGTCAATGGGCTGCACGCGGTTGGCAGGTCGACGGTGCCGGTTGCCCCCGCAGTCGGTCGCGCAGCCAGGCCGCCACGTCCTTGTAGGAGGCGCTCAGTACGCTCTCGTGGTTGGCGTCGGCGTAGATGCGGTATTTCACGACGTCGCCGAGGTCGCAGAGTTCCTTGTTGAGCGCGGTCGTGACCTCGACCGGAACCGTCTGGTCCCGTTCGCCCTGCGGAAGCAGGATCGGCCCGGCGGAGCGGCCCTTGGCCGGTTCGAGGCTGTCGATGAACCGGCGCAGCGTCGCGCTGCGGGCCCAGTGGGGATTCCCGACGCGCTGCAACTGCACGTTGTTCAGGTAGATGTCGAGTTCGTCGGCGCAGAGCTTCTTCGCCAGAGGGATCTGCGCGGCGAGTTGCGGTGCCAGGACGTTCGTGTACCGGATGCGCGGTGAGTACAGGTGCGCTCCCACCGCGATGTACGAACCCAGCACGGCCGGCCCCACGTTGACCGGCGGCCGGGCGGCGCCCATCTCGTCCCTGACCGCTGCGAAGTGGCTGGGCGGCGCGAGTGCCACGGTGCCCAGGAAGCGCAGCCCCGGTGCCCACCGGGCCGCGTCCTCGCCGACCCTCAGGACCGGCGTCCCTCCCTGCGAGTGGCCCACGGCGAACCACTGCCGCCCGAGCTGCGTCGACGCCTGTCGCGCTGCCAGAACGGCGTCGATCACGGACCGGCTCTCGAGATCCGTCTGGGGGAAATTCTCGACCGTGTCAGGGAAGCCCAGCCCCGGGTAGTCCGTGCCGACGACCGCGTAGCCGTCCTGCACGAGGTGCTCGATCATGTCCGTCTCGGCGTACTGGTCGGAGGTGGGGTACAGGTTCGCGTGCCGGGAAGGGGCGCAGACCGGCCCCACACCGGTCGCGCCGTGGCCCCAGGAGATCACCGGCCAACCCCCGCGGGGAGCAGCACCGTGGGGTACGAGGAGGAAGCCCGTGACAGCGATGGGCTCCCCGTGCAGTCCGACCGAGCGGTACATGATCCGCGTCGCGCGGGAGCTGACGCTCTGCAGGCGGGTGGACACCGTCATCGGCTCGGACGCCAAAAGATGTCCCGGTGACGACCTCTCCAGCGTCTTGCGGCTCGGATACCGGTAGAAGTCCCCTTGCGGCGAGGCCCCCGCGGGCGCGAGCCGGCCCGCCCCTTAGCAGCGGCATCACTGTTCGACACCTTTCGATCGATCTTGGTCGGCAGGTCGGCCGTACTGATTCCACCCCGGTCCTGCCGCGACGCCGATCGCCACGCTTGTCACTCTCATGGACCGGCACCGGCATCCCGGTTCCGGGCGAGGAGGGCGCGGACCCACACTCATCGAGCACCTCCCCACCGGTCACGCCCGCGCCGAAGGCGGACTTGGTGTTTGCCCGGCAATCAGCGCAGACACCGTTGCAGTACCAGGTGACGTCGCCGGGTGAACAGACAGTCACTCGCTCTTCGGCTCAGCTCCTTCGCAGATGTCGAGAAGATCGGCCACACCCAGCCGGCCGAACACGCCACGAGCCTGGGCGCCGGAGTGTTGTAGAGGTTGA
This sequence comes from Streptomyces diastatochromogenes, assembly GCA_001550305.1. Lineage (GTDB taxonomy): Bacteria > Actinomycetota > Actinomycetes > Streptomycetales > Streptomycetaceae > Streptomyces > Streptomyces mirabilis_D. The sequence goes on along the minus strand of LRTP01000243.1, from coordinate 10,601 downwards.
CGGCGCTGGAGGTCCGCGGCGGGGAAGTTCTGCAGCACCTCGTTGGTGAAGATCAGCTGCGCGACGTGCTGCCGCTCGGACGAATCGATCTTCCCGTCGGCAGCAGCGACGAGCGCGCAGATCGCCATGCTCGCATCGCGGATGGTGTGCGATGTCGGTCGCCAAGGCGAAGAAAGAGCCGGCGGAGGTGCGCGCGGTGATCCAGATCAGCATAGTGATCGGCGGCGCGGGCGGCGATTTCGACGCCACCGAGCGGGCCGTGGACCGGGGCGCCTGCCTCGGGCTGGGGCTGCCGTCGCACGAGTTCGACCTGTGATCGGGTCTTGCCGAGGCGAGTGCTCCCGAGCTTTCGCTGCCCGGCCGGACCCGGCCGGTGGCCCTTTGGGCTGCACGAAGGGGCCACCAGTCGGGTTGCGAGATGGCGCGACCTGCGGGGAATTGTCTGCGCACTGAGCCTCGTTCAGCCAGACGATTCCTACGTGCCGCTCTGCACCAGCAGGATGATCCGGTCCGGATCGTAGACCGCCCATCGTGGGGCTGAGGCGCCCGACAGTCGCACTTGGCACGTGGTGACGCCGTCAGGGCTGGTCCACCAGCCGACGATGGTGCCTGGCCATGGCCATCCGGCCCGGTCGTGCACGCCCACAGACTGGTAGGCGGTCCGGATCTGATCCTCGGGCGGCGTTGGGCAGCCCTTCGCCAGTTCTTCGAGTACGCGCTCCGCGGTGGTCGTGTCGCCCACGGTCCCGGCCCTCCCCCTTGACTCCGTCATGGTTCTATTATTGCGCAACTAACGATGTATTCCTCCCGTGAACCGCGTACGAGCGCGCGGATCCGGACACGGAGACGTAAGGCGGGCGAGGCCCGACCATGGAAGCGGAACGTCTGGGCGTGGCGAGAACCGATACCGCTTCCCGTGGCCGCGAGCATCCGGATCCGCCTGCGCTGCCTGCCCTTGCGCCTGTGCACATCGCCGCGGGAGGACTGGTGGCGCGAAGACGGGGGGCGCTGTGAAGCGATGGCTCCGGCCGCGATGCGTGGGCGCTTGATGGCTGGTCGGCATACGCGCGCCCCTCGTCCGCCGGCGTGCGTCCGGAAGTCGTACAGAAGTCGCACGGAGAGGACGGTTGGCCAATCATCTACTGTAGTGCCGCGCCTGCACTCTGGCGGGTGTCGGGCTACCTCTATACGGCGGGGTGGCTCGCGGATGGAGGTGGTGTTCGGCCAGGTGGCGATGGTCAGGCGGTCAACGGCCGGACGAGGAGAAGGGGGACGAAGGCGCGATGTCGCGAAAGTCCTCCGGCTCGTCTTCGACGCGGCTACAGTTCGCGCTGCGGTTGCACCTCGTCGGTCGGGAGCGCGGTGATGAAGCCGGCCAGAACCGACTTCCGGTCGTGTTCGCCATCGAGCACCCCACGCATCTTGGGCGCGGCGAGTCCTGCTTCGTCCGCAGTACGGCGATCACCACGATCGCGGTCAGCGGCAGGGCGGCGGCCGCCGCTTCGGTGCGGGCGCGCTCATCGGCGCCGGTGCGGCCGGGCTGGTCGGCGGCGCGCTGCTCAACGAGGCGTTCGACGACGAGCCCGAAGTGGTCGTCAACAATGACTACGAGGATGAGCCGCAGACGCCCGACGGCGCGCGGTCGTCCCCGTTGAGGACCGCCGGGTGTCCCGGCGCGGCCGGATGCCGACGCGTCGGCGCCTACACTGGGTGCTCAGATGGGCGTTGGGTGTGACGTGGGTGTGGGCGGGAGAGGACCGTGGCGAAGTTCGGCGGTGGCGTTCAGGACCCCTCGGCCGAGGTGCTGGGGGCGGCGGCCGCCGCCTTCGGACTGCTCGCTTCGACGGCTCGGCTGCACATCATGTGGGCCCTTTCCGAGGGCGAGTGCGACGTCACTCACCTGGCCAACCGGGTGGGCGGCGCCCTGCCCGCCGTCAGCCAGCACCTGTCGAAGCTGAAACTCGCCGGCCTCGTGCGTGCTCGCCGTGAAGGCCGGCGGCAGATCTATTACGTCGACGACCCGCACGTGGTGACCGTCGTCCGGGTGATGGTCGGGCAGTTGGCCGCGCGAGCCCAAGAGGCGTCGGCGCGTCGGCTGCACGGGACCGGTGCCTAGGATCACCTCGGCCTCGCGACAGGGCGCCGAAGCGCCGCTGTCCGGGACTGTGTCGGCGCCTGGGGTGGCGCATGCCGGCGAGATGGCCGACTCGTCGTTCGGCGTGGCGACGGCATTGCAGGTCCTGCGGCAGCTGGACACCGGGCCCCGCGGGCTGACGGACGACGAGGCCGCGGTCCGCCTGGTCCGCTCCGGGGAGAACCTGCTCCCGGCACGGCAGGACGCCTCCTGGGCACGGCTCGTCGTGCGCAGCCTGCGCGATCCGTTCACCGCGGTGCTGCTCTGCCTCGGTCTCGTGTCCGCCGCCGTCTTCGCTTGGTCCACTGCCTGTGTGATTCTGCTGCTCGTTGTGGTCAGCAGCGCGCTGCGGGCCTCCGGGGAGCGCCGGGCGGACCGGTCCATGGCCGGGCTGCGCGAGTTGGTCGCCAGCACGTCCACCGTGCTGCGGCGGGCCGACGAGGACGTGGCTCCGTCGGCCCGGGAGATTCCTGTCGATGAGCTGGTCCCCGGCGACATCATCAAGCTCGGCGCGGGCGATCTGGTCCCGGCAGATGTGCGACTGCTGCGCGCGAGCGGACTGACCGTCCATCAGGCGGCGTTGACGGGGGAATCGGCGCCCGTCGTGAAGAGTGCCGCGGACATCTTCCACCCGGACGGCATCGGGATGTTCGAGCAGCCGCAGCTGTGCTTCCAGGGCAGCAGCGTCTCCTCCGGCAGCGCCACCGCGGTCGTCGTCGCGACCGGAGCGGACACGCAACTCGCGGCCGCCCACGGACGTACGGCCGGGCAGCGCGAGGCGAGTGCCTTCGACCGGTCGGTGCACGGCATCTCGTGGATCCTGATCCGCTTCATGCTGCTGACTCCGCCGCTGGTGCTGATGGCCAACGCCGCGCTGCGCGACCGCGGCCTGGAGACGGTGCCTTTCGCCGTCGCGGTGGCGGTCGGGCTGACTCCGGAGATGCTGCCGGTTGTCGTCACCACTTGTCTGGCCCGAGGCGCGTCGCTGCTGGCCCGCACGCACGGAGTGATCGTCAAACGGCTCCCGGCGCTGCACGATCTGGGCGCCGTGGATGTGCTGTGCCTGGACAAGACAGGCACCCTCACCCAGGACCGGCCGGTCGTCGACGGTGCCCTGGACGCGGACGGGCGTGATGCCCCCGACGTGTTGCACTGGGCTGCGGTCAACGCCTGGTGGACCCTGCAACTCGCCGACCTGCCCGAGCCGGACGCACTCGACGAGGCGCTCCTGGACGCGGTTGCCGAGGAAGAGCTCCTGTCGTACGACGGGGTGGCGGCTCTGCCCTTCGACCCGGCACGCCGTCTGTCCACCGCCGTTGTCCGTACCACCGGTCGCCTCGGCATGCACACGCTCGTCGTCAAGGGAGCCGTCGAAGCCGTCCTGGAGCGCTGCACCCTGGAGGAGGAAGAGCGTAAGCGGTTGACGGCGCTGGCGTCCCGCGAGGCGGAAGACGGACTGCGTGTCCTGGCGGTCGCCACCGCCGAACGCCCGGCCCGCATGCGGGACTACACTCCCGCCGACGAACGCGGCCTGGCCTTCCGCGGCTTCGTCACCCTGCATGATGCCCTTGCGCCCACCGCCGCCGAAGCCATGAAGGGCTTCGCCGACCAGGGTGTCACCGTCAAGATCCTCACGGGTGACCACCCCGGGACCGCCGCCCGCGCCTGCCGCGACCTGAACATCCCTCTGGGCCCGGACGCAGTCCGGTGCGCCGACCGCATCGACGGCCTCACCGACGCCGAACTCACAGAACTCTCCCGCCGTACGACAGTCTTCGCCCGCTGCACCCCCGAGCACAAAGCGCGGATCACCGCCGCGCTCGGAGCCGGCGGACACACCGTGGGCTTCCTGGGGGACGGGGTCAACGACCTGCCGGCGCTACGCGCGGCCGAGGTCGGCATCGCGCCGCAGGGTGCCGCGGACGTCGCGCGGGAGGGCGCCGACGTGGTACTCGCCGAGAAGGACCTCACCGCGATCGACCACGCCATCAGCGCGGGCCGGTATGCAGGCGGCAACATCGCCACGTACCTGCGTATCACCTTGTCATCGAACGTCGGCAACATCATCGCGATGCTCGCCGCGGGCCTGCTGCTGCCCTTCCTGCCGATGCTCCCGGCTCAGGTACTCGTGCAGAACCTGTGTTTCGACACTGCCCAGCTCGCCTTCGCATTCGACCGTCCTGACCCGTCGGTGCTGCGTCGTCCGACGGTCCTGAGCCCGCGCGATGTCCTGCGGTTCATCACCGGATTCGGCGTCCTCAACGCCGTTGCCGACCTGGCCACCTTCGCCGTCCTCGCCCTGACCCTGCACGGCCCCGGCACCGGGAACGACGAAGCCGTCTTTCATTCCGGCTGGTTCACCGAGAACCTCATCACCCAGGCCCTGGTGATGGTGCTCCTGCGCAGCGGACGCCGACTCATCGAGGGCCGCGCGCTCGGCCCGGTCGGCTGGTCCGCGGCCGCACTGGCCGTCATCGGCATCGCGCTGCCGCCCTCACCGCTCGGGCCGGTGCTCGGCCTGAGCACGCTGCCGTTCGAGTACTACCTGCTCCTCGCCGTCGTCCTGGCGCTCTATGCCGCCGGGCTCGCTCTGGCCCGGGCACGTCATGAGCGCAACCTCACCGGCCATTGGACTCCGTGGTGAGACGCGAAGACCTCCGCACCAGCTTTACGGCTAGTAGCAGCCGTAAAGCCACCAGGAGCCACGTGGGCGATGCAGGCGCTGTGCATGGTCCCCGCCAGTTCCCTGGGGAAGCGGTTGGCTCCGGTGACGGCTTCGCGGAACAGCGTGAGCAGTCGCGGTTTTGTGAGGCGATCGGCGGTCGGTAAGTACCGGTCGAGGAAGGCCGCCTCGTCGATGTAGTCGTTCTGGGGGCAGCCTTCCCGCGCCAACCTTCTACGCCGACACGGGCCGCTGTACCCGGATCGACTGCAACAGGCCCATCGCCACCCACACCGCGAACATCGACGAGCCGCCGTAGGAGACGAACGGCAGGGGAATACCCGCCACCGGCATGATGCCGAGGGTCATGCCGATGTTCTCGAAGGACTGGAAGGCGAACCAGGCGACGATCCCGGCGGCGACGATCGTGCCGTACAGCTCGGTCGTCTCGCGGGCGATCCGGCAGGCACGCCACAGCACCACGCCGATCAAGAGGATGATGAGGATGGCACCGACGAATCCCAGCTCCTCGCCCGCGACGGTGAAGACGAAGTCAGTCTGCTGTTCCGGCACGAACTGGCCGGTGGTCTGCGCGCCGTGGAAGAGGCCCGCGCCGGTCAGGCCGCCCGAACCGATGGCGATGCGGGCCTGGTTGGTGTTGTAACCCACGCCCGCCGGGTCGAGGCTCGGGTCGGCGAAGGCCGCGAAGCGGTTGATCTGGTATTGGTCCAGGATGTGCAGCCGCCACACGGAGATGGCACCGAGGACGCCGACGGCGAGCAGGCCGAAGATCCAGCGGTTGGAGGCGCCCGAGGCGAGCAGCACGCCGAGGATCGTGACCGTCATGACCATGGTCGAGCCGAGGTCGGGCATCATCAGGACGACCATGATCGGCACGGCGGCCAGGCCCAGCGAGTGGGCGACGGTTCGGCTGTCCGGGTACTGCTTGTCACCCGCGTCGACCCGGGCCGCGAGCAGCATCGCCATGCCCAGGATGATGGTGACCTTCAGGAACTCGGACGGCTGGATCGAGAAGCCGCCGCCGATGACGATCCAGTTGCGGTTGCCGTTGATGGTGGCGCCGAGCGGAGTGAGCACCAGTAGCGCGCCGAACAGCGAGAGGCCGTAAAGCATCGGTACGGCGTTGCGCAGGGCGCGGTGGCCGAGCCAGACCGTGCCGATCATCAGGGCGAGCCCGATGCCGGTGTTCATCAGGTGGCGGACGAGGAAGTAGTACGGGTCGCCATGATTGATCTGGATGCGATTGCGGGTCGCGGAGTAGACCAGGAGCGAGCCGAGCAGCGACAGCGCAGTGGCCGACAGCAGTATCGGCCAGTCCAGCCGGCGAGCCAGCGAGTCACGGTTGAACAGCCGCGTCCAGCCCGCGCGCTGGGGGCCGTAGCCGGAGACGGAGAAGCTGTTCGCGCCGGTCATGTGAACATCCTCTGGCTTCCCCGCTTCTGCGGTCACCTGCGGGTGGTGCGGTCGGTACCGTGGGCGACGCCGTGGTTGCCGCTGCCTGGGACGCGTCCTGTAAAAGCGAGCCTCCAACGACGTGCTGCTCCTTGGCTGATCCCTTGGAAATCGTAGCTTCTGGGCATGGATCTTCATGGCGAACCGCCGAAGGGCGGAGGTACCTGTATGAGACATCTACCCGTACCCGTTCGATAGCCATGGGACGACTATTCGTTGAACACATCGTGTTCAGGTACTCAGGCCGTTGGCCGCGGCGCCCAAGCACCCGAAGCAGATTGAACCGCCGGGTCTGATGGAGGCTGCGGACTGTCCCGAGTCGAGTGGAGTCGACTTGCCGGTGGCTGTGTTGGAGCGGCGGCGGCTTGCCTGGCCGTGCCGCTCACGGTGCGGTCTGTCTGCGGTGACCAGCGCGGGAATCGTGGCCGTCCTCACTCTGCTCCAGGCCCTCTCCGCCACCGTTCTCAGGGAGCCCGCGGCCGTACGAGCCATCCCTTTCACCGGTGTTGTGCGTGCCTGCCGGAGGCCATCCGCGGCGGTCGGCCTCCGGCGGTCACCACGGTCCTGGTGCGCCGCCTGTGAACCGGAGGACTCTTCGTCTCGTCGGCGGCCCATGCTGTCGCCGGCGCGACATCGCCACGGTGGCAGTAGCCCTGCTGCACTTAATCCTGTGAAGCATCAGCGACGCTTCACACGTGTCTTAACGCGCGTGCTGTACAAGTGGCTGGCCCGAAGCGGGGCGGGAAAGGGGGCGAAACATGTCCGATGCCACCTCACGGCGGCGATGGCTGGTGGTCGTGGTCCTCGCTGTGGCTCTCTACGTCGTCGTCCGCGCCGCCCACACTCCGCAGTCGGACTCGCCGCCCCCGGCCAGGGCATCGGCCTCACCCACCCGCTCGGCCGGTTCCTCCGCCGCGCCGAGCCGTTCTGCCTCGTCGTACGACCCCGCTGACTACGCCACCCAGGTCCGCGCCAGGGCTCAGCAGGCCGGCGTCAGCGCCCAGTTGGTGATGGCGATCCTGTACAACGAGGCGTACAAGCCGCACGACTCTGCCTTTGAGCGCGCCTGGCAGAAGTACAAGCCGGACGCCGCCTTCGGTATCGCGAACATGCACCGTGCCACCTTCGACGAGGTGAAGCAGGGCCGGGACTTCGCGGACCGGAAGTGGGAGGAATTGCCCGACGACCGGGATCTCGCCGTCGAGGCTGAAGCCTGGTATCTGCACGACCTCGCCGCCCAACTCCCCGCCCGGTGGTCCGCTTCCTACAGCAGGAACGATCTGCTGGCCCTCGGCTACAACACCGGCGCGGGCAACATGCTCGCCTTCGCCCGCGGCGCGACCCCCGGCAGCCAGGCCCAGTCGTACCTCGACAACCTGCACGCCAACTGGGCCAAGGCGGGCAGGCCGAGCGGCGGCTGAGCCAAGGCGGGCAGGCCGAGCGGCGGCTGAGCCGGTCCGGCCGTCGCCCCGGGCCCCAAGCTGCCCAACGGTGCCCAGGAGGCGGAGACGCTTTCCCTGCTGCAGCGGGCCGCGAGTGGCTGACCCCGGGCGGGGTCGCCGAACGTCTCGGCGGCGAGCTGACCCTGGGCGGACACTGGAAACGCGATCTGAACGTCTCCACCGACGGATCCCTCCACCTCAACGAGTTGATCGGTCTCCACCTGGCCACGGCGCTGGCGCTGGTGGTCTCCTTCTGGCGGGACTGGATCCGAGTGATCCGTGGGCTGTCCACATCGGTCACGCAGTGGCGTATCCAGACCGTGGACCAGCGGCTCGCCCGGCTGATCATCATGGCCACCATTCCGGTGGGCGTCGCCGGCATCGCGCTCGACAAACTGTTCCGCACGACGCTCGGGCGGCCCGTGCCGACGGCGATCTTTTTTGGCCCTCAACGGCATCGTGCTCTTCATCAGCGAGCAGTTGTGGCGTGGCGCGACGGGGCGGAGGCGCGCAGGAGCCTCCACCGTGGCGGGGGAGGAGCAGCGGACTCCGGACGAGCTGCCGGACCAGCGGATCACGGGGATGACCATGCGGCAGGCCATGGCGATTGGCGCAGCGCAGATCCTTGCCCTGCTCCCCGGGACCAGCCGCTCCGGTTCCACCATCGGCGCGGGTATCTTCCGCGGCCTCAACCGCGAGGACTCCGCTCGCTTCGCCTTCCTGCTCGCCACGCCGGTGATCGGCGGAGCGGCGTTGCTCAAGCCGCCCCCGCTGCTCGGAAGCCAGGGCAACGACCTGCGCGGCCCTCACGGGTTTGCCATACTCGATGACCGTGCAGGCGTGGTCCTGGCCGGCTGAGTTCGCGGTGCCAGTGAGGGTGAAGCCGTGCGACATGAGGGGGCGGCGGCGAGGGGGGCCAGTCTCCAGACCGGAACACGGCGGGTCCACCTGCCGGAGAAGTACGCCAACTGGCGCGGGATCTACAACCGGATGCGGATGCGGGCCATCGACCGCACCTGGCAGCGTGTTTGTATCGCGCTGATGGCCCAGGCCGACGCCGACGAAGACCCCAACTGGGCCGGTGGACTCCACCATCGCGCCGATGCGCCGGTCTCCCGGCTGGGCAGACTTGAAGGCAATCCCTTCGATCCCCTCGCGGTGGTCCCTCCACCGGCTATCCCGCTTCGGCGTCCGGTCCGGGAACAACGGTTCGATCCGCGCCCACCGCCCGTCAGCCAACGGCACACCCGGACCAATGACCGGAGGGCACGGTTGGGACCGGCGCCGCTCGTCAGGTCGTCTGCCCTGTGCGGAGTCGCCGTACATCCCGTACAAGCGCGTACAAGGCGCTGAGGAAGATCACACCTCCAGCCGCCATCCAGACAACCGATGTCCCGGAGCGGTACTCGCGAACGGCACCCACGAGCAGCACCATGCCGGCAAGAACGCCGAAGGCCGAGATCAGAGCGCTCATGCGGTGAGTCACACGGACATCATCAACGACAACCTCGGCCAGCAGGAGTGATCCAAACGAATCGGCCTGGTGGAGGGGCCGTCCGCGTCGAAGGTATTGATGTTGCCGTTCAGCTTCAGGTGGATCCAGCCCAGCCCAGCCCAGGCCATGCCGAGCACCCCGATGGCCAGCGTCATGAGGAGCGCTGTTGTCCACGGGCTGCGGTTTGGGGAAGGCGTGTTCTCACCCCGCATGGCGGTCATGAGCGTGCCCTCGTCCGTCCGACTCATACGGAGGGGACGACTGACCCCACCCCATGGTTGTACAGTTGCGCAATGTGGCAATGATGGCAGATGGTACGCCGCTCCGGCGTGCGCCACTGTCCGGCGAAGAGAAGGGGTGGGGTCAGATGCTCCGCAACGGACTTGAACCCTGGCACCTGCTGATCGTGGCGATCGTGATCATCCTGCTGTTCGGCTCGAAGAAGCTCCCCGAGGCCGCCCGAGGGCTGGGCAAGTCGATGCGCATCCTCAAGAGTGAGGCCAAGGCCATGAAGGACGACGGCACCGCCCAGTCCACCGCCCCGGCCGAGGATGCGTCCTCCTCCGCGGCGGAGGCGCCCCGCGTCATCCAGTCCGCTCCCGGCGAGACCGCGACGGCTCGCCCGACCACGGAGGGCCACACGGCCCACTGAGCCTCCTGTCGCCGGCTCGTCGGCGGCCGACCGCGTCGAAGCCGTGCCGCAGTGGTTTGCCCTTTGCGTGGAAGCCGCAGCGTCAGGTTCGAGGCGTCGTGAGGCGGTGGGTCTCATGGGCTGGTGTGCAGCGCTTGTGATCAGCGGCTACTCGGATAGGCCAGTAGCGGTCATCGCCGCGATTGATGGTCCGCGTCGGAGGATTCCGGTCGCTGCGCCAGGTCGCGTCGGAGCCGAACTTCGTGCGTGCGGCCGGTTCGCCCGGTGCCTCCTTGGCTCCGGCCCGCGGTCGGTGTCTTCTCCCGGCCGACATCCGCAGCTTCGCGTAACGCATCGGTGACGTCCGTCAGTTCCTTCCTCGGATCGAGGCGCTGTGGATGTCATCCAGTTCCCCTTCCCTTCCATGCCTGCGTTCCGACGGGGGCTTATGGCTGGTCGGGGTGCCGCCGCCGGTGCCCCGCTCGTCAATCGGATTTTTGGCTGAGCGGATTTGTGGGAGAGGGTGCCGGTGCCATCAGCGACAGTTGCTATATTGCGCAATTATCCCAACCGAGGGTGCTCCCCTACGAGCGGGACCGGGGTCCGTGCTGTCGGGCCGCCGTGCTGGCGGTTGGCGTCGGCGACGAGCGTAGGGAGAGGGAATGGGCGACTCCTGGGACGGTGGCTCGGTTCGCCAGACGACGCGCGGCCGCTCCGCCGCTCCGCCCCGCCCGCGGAGGGGGGACGACAGCGGGCCTGCCAGG
>LRTP01000242.1 GCA_001550305.1 Streptomyces diastatochromogenes | reverse complement strand
CTCGGGGTCGCCGGGCGCCTCCGGACGGTCCGACGCGGCGCCCTCCCCGGCGGGGTCGCGGTCCGTGTACGTCGGCACCGTGTCCTCGCGGCTCCCGCTCCCGTCCTCGTCCCCCGCCGTGGGCTCCTCGCGCCCCGGACGGGTACGGCCCTCGCCCGCGGCGCTCCCCGCCCGGGAGGCGTGGGCGCTCGGAGCGGGATCGGCGGCGTACGACACCGCGTACGGGACGGCGCGCGAGACGGCGTACGCGGGGGATACCGCGCCGGTCGTCAGGACGAGCAGCAGTCCGGGCACACGGAGCGCGGTGAGCCGTGGAGTCACGTGGGTGACCCCCTCCCGGTGAGGAGTCCCATGATCAATGGGGCAAGCCTCACATGACCCCTTCTTCCCGGCATCTCGACGGTCACCTGGATGGTGGATCACGCCGCATGGGGGGCACCACCGTGATGGGGTGGAGGTGTGCGAGAGAATGGCGGCATGGAGATGCCGAGGAACGAAAGGTCGCCGGAGAACCCCCAGATCCTGGTCGTGGGCCAGGACGGGATGGCTCTCGGCGGCACCGGTGACGAGGACTCCCGCGAGGTCCCGGTGACAGAGATGGTCGAACAGCCCGCCAAGGTCATGCGTATCGGGAGCATGATCAAGCAACTTCTCGAAGAAGTGCGCGCCGCACCTCTGGACGAGGCGAGCCGGGTCAGGCTCAAGGAGATCCACGCCAGTTCCGTCAAGGAGCTGGAGGACGGCTTGGCGCCCGAGCTGGTCGAGGAGCTGGAGCGGCTCTCGCTGCCCTTCACGCACGACGCGACCCCCAGCGACGCCGAGCTGCGCATCGCGCAGGCCCAGCTGGTGGGCTGGCTCGAGGGCCTCTTCCACGGGATCCAGACGACCCTGTTCGCCCAGCAGATGGCGGCCAGGGCCCAGCTGGAGCAGATGCGCCGCGCGCTCCCGCCGGGCGTCGGCGGCCTGGACGGCGACGAGGACCCGCGCGCGGGTGGCCGCTCCGGCGGACCGTACCTGTAGCCCCGAGCGACCCCTTCTCACGGAACGGGCCCGGCACGTGAAGTGCCGGGCCTGTCTTATAGGCGCTTACGCGCGCTATAGGCACTCGTGAGTGTTACGGGTGCTTATGACTGGCGGTTCAGGACGGGTTGCCCGAAGAGACGCTCAGCTCGATCACCGGCATGTTCTTGGGATCGACGTCCTCGTCCGCGGACGGGAACTGGTCCATGATCGTGTCCTGGCCGTAGGTGTTCTCGTCGACGCGCTTGATCTTCATCTGCCAGCCCGCGGCCTGGAAGCAGGACTTCACGGACGTCAGGTTCTTGTACTGGAAGTCCGGGATCTTGATCTTGTTCGGGTCGTTGTACGACTCCTGCGGAGACGTGCACTTCTGCTTGTCGATCGTCTTCGACGTGTCCGGACCTTTGTGCCCCGCCACCACGGACGGCGAGGGGCTGCCGCCGCCTCCCTGGTCGGCGCCGCCGCCGCCGTTGTTGTTCAGCGCGAGGGCGGTGATCAGACCGCCGATCGCGACGAGCGCGACCACGATCGAGCCGACGACGACCGCCTTGTTGCCCTTGCGGCCACCGGAACCGCCCGAGCCGCCCGGAACGGAGGTCTGGGGCTGGGGCGCGAGGTGGTACGGCGGCGGGGTCGACATGCCCTGCTGGGGCGCGTACATCGGGGCCCCCGGCGTCGAGTAGCCCCCCTGCTGCGGATACCCGTACGCCTGGGACGGCGCGGGCGGCGGGGTCGGTGCCCCGTAGGGATTGGGCTGGTACGGCGTCTGTACGGGACCCGGGGCGGGCATCGCCTGATCGACGGGCGGGAAGACGGCCGAGCCGACGCCCGCGCCGCTCGACGTCCTGGCCCCCGGCACGATGCTCGGCGCGGCGGCCTGCAGCGACTGGGACACCCGCAGACACTCGTCGCGCATGGTCTCGGCGCTCGGGAAACGCTCGTTCGGGTTCTTCTTCAGCGCGCGGGCGATCAGCGCGTCCACCGCCGGGGGCAGCGAGCGGTTGATCGAGGAGGGCGTGACCGGCTCCTCCTGGACATGCGCGTACGCGATGGCCAGCGGCGAGTCGGCCTCGAACGGCAGCCGCCCGGTGACCAGCTGGAACAGCATGATGCCGACGGAGTAGAGGTCGGACCGGGCGTCCACGCCCCGGCCGAGCGCCTGCTCCGGCGAGAGGTACTGCGGGGTGCCGACGACCATGCCGGTCTGCGTCATCGAGGTGACGCCGGACTGCATGGCGCGGGCGATGCCGAAGTCCATCACCTTGACGACGTTGCGCTTCGTCATCATCACGTTGCCCGGCTTGATGTCCCGGTGGACCAGGCCCATCTCGTGGCTGATCTCCAGGGCCGCCAGCACGTCCGCGGTGATCTTCAGGGCCTTGTCGGCGGGCATGGCGCCGTACTGCGCGATGTCCTGGTCGAGCACGGAGCCGAGCGGGCGGCCCTCGACGTACTCCATGACGATGTACGGCGTCGTCATGCCGCCCAGTTCGTCCTCGCCGGTGTCGAAGACCGAGACGATGTTCGTGTGCGTGAGTTTCGCCACCGCCTGGGCCTCGCGGCGGAAGCGCTCGCGGAAGGCCTGCTCGCGGCCGAGCTCGGTGTGCAGCGTCTTGATCGCGACCTGGCGGTCGAGCACCGAGTCGTAGGCGAGGTGCACCGAGGCCATGCCGCCTTCGCCGAGCAGATCACGCAGCTGGTAGCGGCCGCCGGCGACCGCGCGCCCCGCGTACCGGCCCTGTGCGCCGTCCTGGCTCATGTTCTGCGTCCCCCATTGGCGCGGATTGTGCTGCCTGTGCTGCGAGCTGTCCTGCACGCGCTCCGCGCGGTCGTGCGGTGATCCGCGCGGCGAACTGCGCTGCGCTCCGTACCGAGTCCGTTCGAGTCCGTGCTGTGATCGATCTGTGTCTCAGTGATCGATTGGCTGATTCCCGGCCAAGTCTGCCGTAGGGCACTGACACGTCAAGCGCGGTGCCCGTTCCGTGACCGTCTGCGAAAGAAGCGTCGCGGAAGCGTTACAGGTGCCGTACGGGCGGTACACAGAATTTGCACGCCGACACCCTGGACGGGTTTCATGGCCGGTCCATCTCACTTCCATCTCGGGCCGGAGCCTTGCGCGAAGCCTGTAGCGTGGCCCGACGGAGACCGTAACAACCACCGCGCAGACCGCGGGCAGAAACGACGGCGAGGACTGATGGCACAGCAGCAGCGCGCTCAGGGCCCGTCCGACCCCGAGGCGACTGGCGGCGGTATGTCAGATGCGCCGGAGATGTGGGGTAACGGCGGACTTGTGGGGGACGGCCGATACCGGCTGACTCACAGACTAGGCCGGGGCGGCATGGCCGAGGTGTTTGCGGCCGAGGACGTGCGCCTCGGGCGCACCGTCGCGGTCAAACTGCTCCGCTCCGACCTGGCCGAGGACCCGGTGTCCAAGGCCCGCTTCACGCGTGAGGCGCAGTCGGTGGCCGGACTCAACCACCACGCCGTCGTCGCCGTGTACGACTCGGGCGAGGACGTCGTCGGCCACGCGATCGTGCCGTACATCGTGATGGAGCTCGTCGAGGGCCGCACGATCCGCGACCTGCTGATCAACGCCGAGGCCCCCGGGCCCGAGCAGGCGCTGATCATCGTGTCGGGTGTCCTGGAGGCGCTCGCCTACTCGCACCAGCACGGCATCGTGCACCGCGACATCAAGCCGGCGAACGTGATCATCACGAACACCGGTGCGGTGAAGGTGATGGACTTCGGCATCGCGCGCGCCCTGCACGGCGCGCAGTCGACGATGACCCAGACCGGCATGGTCATGGGCACACCGCAGTACCTCTCCCCGGAGCAGGCCCTCGGCAAGGCCGTCGACCACCGCTCCGACCTGTACGCGACCGGCTGTCTGCTGTACGAACTGCTCGCGCTGCGGCCCCCGTTCACCGGCGAGACGCCGCTGTCGGTGGTCTACCAGCACGTCCAGGACATCCCGGTGCCCCCCTCCGAGGTCGCGCAGGGCGCGCCGCCGGAGCTCGACGGGCTCGTCATGCGCTCCCTCGCGAAGGAGCCGGACGACCGGTTCCAGACCGCCGAGGAGATGCGCGGCCTCGTCCAGTACGGGCTGCAGATGCTGTACGACCAGGGCGGGCACACCGGCACCTGGAACACCGGTCCGGTCGCCATGCACGAGGGGTTCCACACTCCGGCGTCCGGCTTCGCGGGTACGACCGCGCTGCCGCACCCCGGTGAGTCCGGCACCACGCAGATCCCGGCGCCGATCATCCCGCCGTACGGCAACGGCGGGGACGACGGCGGCTTCGAGGGGCACGGCAACCGCGGCAGCGGCCGCGGCAAGCTGTGGATCCTCGCGGTCCTCGCGGTGATCGCGATCGCGGCGGGCGTCGCGCTCGCGCTCCACAAGACCGGTGGCGGTGGGAGCGGCGGGAGCGGTACGACCCACTCGCCGACCGCCTCGTCGTCCGCCACGGACAACCAGCCCAGCGCGAGTCCCAGCGACAGCCCCACGGACACCGCGACGGACAACTCCACGGACAACAGCACCAGCTCGGGCGGCGGTTCGAACTACACGCCTTCGTACACGCCGTCCCCGAGCTACAGCAGCCGGCCCTCGGACCAGCCGTCGAACACGGCCACGGACACGACGCCGACGGACACGACGCCTTCGGACCCGGCGACCCAGAGCCAGGACCCGCCGACGTCGGTCGATCCGACGGCCGGCGCCGACGTCGGCGGCAGCCTGGGCGGCTCGACGGGCCCTTGAACGACCCCGACGGAAACGTCATCCACGCGCGCGTGAAGCCCGAAACGGGCGCCACGCGCGCGTGGTGTTTCCCGCCCCCCGGTCGCGGTGTTCGCGCCCCGGCCGCTGCGTCTGCCCCGACCGATGTCGGCGATCAGCCCGCGAACGCCTCGCACACCGTGTCGTACTCCCTCGTCCACCACACCGCCAGCGCCGAGGCCGCCGGGAACTGGGGATCGGCGCGGGTGTCGCCGCGCTCGTAGTGCCAGCGCAGCATCCAGAAGTCGTTGAGACGCTCCCACCACACCCGGTGCACGGCGGCCGCCAGCTCGGCGGGGCCGGCGCCCGCGGTACGCCGGTACGCGCGCGCGTAGGCCCGCACCTTCGCCAGGTCCAGCGCGCCGACGGGACGTACGAAGAAGATCACCGCGGCGCGTACGGCCTCCTCGGCGCGGGGATGGACGCCCAGCCGGTCCCAGTCGACGATCGCGGCCGGTTCGCCGTCGCGGTAGAGCAGGTTGAAGGGGTGGAAGTCGCCGTGCACCCAGCCCACCGAGCCGCCCTGCGGGGGCCGTCGGTCGGCATGCCGCTCCAGGAGGGCGCGCCGCTCCAGGAGCCGGTGCCTGGCCAGCTCGTCGAAGGCGTCGTGCGGGCGGTGGCGGCGTACCCGGGCGAGCAGGCGGTCGATGAGTGCGAAGGTGTCGGCGGGGTCGGCTCCCCGGGCCGGATCCACCCCTTCCGCCGCCGCTGAGCCTCCCGCGCCGGCGCTCGCCGAGCCTTCCGCCCTCGCCGAGCCTTCCGTCGCCCCGGTGGCGTCGGTCGGTCTCGCCGAGGTGCGGCCCTGCGTCGGCATCACCCGTTCCAGGCTCGCGTGGACGACGCCCAGGAGCGCCCCCAGCCGTGCGCACTGCCGCGTGGTGAGCTGGCCGCCGTGCCGGTGCCGGCCGTCGATCCAGGGGTGCAGCGCGTACGCGTGGCCCCCGATGACGGCGACGGTGCGCCCGTCGGTGCCGGTCAGCGGCGGGGCGACGGGGACGCCGAGGTCCGCGAGACGCTGGGTCGCCCGGTGCTGGCGGGCGATCGCGGCCGGGTCGGCGGTCTCGGGGTCGAAATGGTGCTTGAGGAAGTAGCGGCCGCGGGTGGTGCGCAGCCGGTAGCCGCGGTTGAGCAGCCCCTGTTCGACGGGGTCGCAGGTCAGCGCGGACCCGGCGGCGTACTGGCGGAGGAGGGCGCCCAGAGGGGGCGCGTGAGACACCGGGGGTGGTGCGGATAAGCGCGGCACGCGCCAGATGCTAGGGCACGAGCCGGGCCCCTGACCTCGCGTTTGTCACAGACAGTCATCTTCGATCACGAGGCAGTCACAGGGTGCGCCGGAACTGGCGTTCCATGGCATCGTCCGCGGAATGGACGGTGGAGAACTGGGGCTCGATGCTCAGATGGACCGGGTCGAAGGGCTCGCCGTCCATGAACCGTGGCGCGGGTCCGAACAGCGCGCGGTGGGACGCGGTCGGCTCCACGGCCTCGCACCGGCCCACGATCTGTACGGACCAGACGCTCTCGCCGGGTCCTGCCGAAGCCAGGTTGTCGGTGCCGTAGGCGACGACGCTCCCGAGGCAGGCCCGGTGGTAGCCGGGGCCCCGGTGCAGGCGCAACAGGACGCGGCCGTCCACCACGACGTGCCGGGCGAGGGCGAGGAAGGGCATGGCGCGCAGGCTGGCGGCCAACCGGCCGTGGTCGGTACGGCCGAGGAGTTCCACGGCGAGCTCTTCGTCGTAGGGCATGCCCCCAATCTCCGACACCCTGAAGGCCCCGAAAAAGAGGCACCCGCCCCTTGAAGAGGGGGCCAAAGGTCCCGAAATGCAACCCGAAATGCAAGGAGGGCAGTATCGGCGGGGCCGCACTCAGTGGTGCTGCTTCTCCGCCTGGATGCGCGCCACGTAGGCGGCGGCCTGGGAACGCCGCTCCATGCCCAGTTTGGACAGCAGGCTCGACACGTAATTCTTGATCGTCTTTTCGGCGAGATGCAGCCGCTCGCCGATCACGCGGTTGGTGAGCCCCTCGCCGATCAGGTCGAGGACCTTGCGCTCCTGCTCGGTGAGGTGCCCGAGTTTGTCGTCGTTCCTGGCACCGCCGCCGTGCCGCAGCCGCTTCAGGACCTGGGCGGTGGCCACGGGGTCGAGCAGCGACTTGCCGGCCGCGACATCGCGTACGGCCGAGAGCAGTTCGGCGCCGCGGATCGCTTTCAGCACATAGCCCGACGCGCCCGCCATGATCGCGTCGAAAAGTGCCTCGTCGTCGGCGAAGGAGGTCAGCATCAGGCACTTGATGTCCTCGTTCCGCGACCGGATCTCGCGGCAGACCTCCACCCCGCTGCCGTCCGGGAGCCGTACGTCCAGGACCGCGACGTCCGGGGCCGCGGCCGGGATCCGCGCCAGCGCGTCGGCCGCCGTGCCAGCCTCGCCGACGACCTCGATGTCGTCCTCGCCCGAAAGCAACTCACGGACACCGCGGCGTACCACTTCGTGATCGTCGAGGAGAAATACGGTAATTTTTCCGCTTTCGGGCACAA
Organism: Streptomyces diastatochromogenes; assembly: GCA_001550305.1. Lineage (GTDB taxonomy): Bacteria > Actinomycetota > Actinomycetes > Streptomycetales > Streptomycetaceae > Streptomyces > Streptomyces mirabilis_D. The sequence goes on along the minus strand of LRTP01000242.1, from coordinate 45,646 downwards.
AGTCAGTGTCACACACCACCCTTGGCCCTGCCGGGGGTGAACTCTTCCCGTGCCTGGGGTGACCGGGATAACGTGCCCGTGTTCCGGCCCCCTGCGAGGCTGTGACCAGTGCTGTGACCAGCGACTGTTCCCGACCTGCGTGCATTACTTGGAAATCCGACTAATAAATAGTGGGAAGTCCAAGCAAAAACGCAGGTCAGGAGGGGTTTCACAGAATTGTGGAGCACTGGGTAACGTGGCCGTTGCAGGGCGCTCGCCGGGGCACCTGTCACGCCTGTTCCCGGCCGAGTGCACCCACCCCGTGCACGGGTACTTGGAACAGGCGAGCCGCACTGGCCACCCGGCAACCCCGGGGGCCGGACCGACGGAGGAGCACACGTGACCGTGGAGAGCACTGCCGCGCGCAAGCCGCGACGCAGCGCCGGTACGACCGCTGCGAAAAGCGGCGCCAGTACGACCGGTACGAAGAGCGCCGCGAGCAAGCGCACCAGCGCGGCCGGCAAGAAGTCACCGGGCGTACCCGGCGCATCTGGCGCATCGGGCCCCGGTCCCGAGCTCGTCCAGCTGCTGACGCCGGAGGGCGAGCGGGTCAAGGACGCCACGTACGACCCGTACGTCGCCGACATCACCCCCGAAGAGCTGCGCGGTCTGTACCGGGACATGGTGCTGACCCGCCGCTTCGACGCCGAGGCCACCTCCCTGCAGCGCCAGGGCGAGCTGGGCCTGTGGGCCTCGCTGCTCGGCCAGGAGGCCGCCCAGATCGGCTCCGGGCGCGCCACCCGCGAGGACGACTACGTCTTCCCGACCTACCGGGAGCACGGCGTCGCCTGGTGCCGCGGGGTCGACCCGACCAACCTGCTCGGCATGTTCCGGGGTGTGAACAACGGCGGCTGGGACCCGAACAGCAACAACTTCCACCTGTACACGATCGTCATCGGCTCGCAGACGCTGCACGCCACCGGCTACGCCATGGGCGTCGCCAAGGACGGCGCGGACTCGGCCGTGATCGCGTACTTCGGGGACGGCGCCTCCAGCCAGGGCGACGTCGCTGAATCGTTCACCTTCTCCGCGGTGTACAACGCCCCGGTCGTGTTCTTCTGCCAGAACAACCAGTGGGCGATCTCCGAGCCGACCGAGAAGCAGACCCGCGTCCCGCTCTACCAGCGCGCGCAGGGCTACGGCTTCCCGGGCGTCCGGGTCGACGGCAACGACGTCATCGCCTGCCTGGCGGTCACCAAGTGGGCGCTGGAGCGGGCCCGCCGCGGCGAGGGCCCCACCCTCGTGGAGGCGTACACCTACCGCATGGGCGCGCACACCACCTCCGACGACCCGACCAAGTACCGGGCCGACGAGGAGCGCGAGTCGTGGGAGGCGAAGGACCCGATCCTGCGCCTGCGCGCGTACCTGGAGGCTTCAAACCACGCGGACGAGGGATTCTTCGCGGAACTCGAGGCCGAGAGCGAGGCGTTGGGCAAACGAGTACGCGAAGTCGTCCGCGCCATGCCGGACCCGGACCACTTCGCCATCTTCGAGAACGTGTACGCCGACGGGCACGCGCTCGTCGACGAGGAGCGGGCCCAGTTCGCCGCCTACCAGGCGTCGTTCGCGGATGAAGGGGAGGGCAAGTAGCGATGGCTGCGGAAAAGATGGCGTTGGCCAAGGCGATCAACGAGTCGCTGCGCACGGCCCTCGACACCGACCCCAAGGTCCTGATCATGGGTGAGGACGTCGGCAAGCTCGGCGGTGTCTTCCGGGTCACCGACGGGCTCCAGAAGGACTTCGGCGAGGACCGGGTCATCGACACCCCGCTCGCCGAGTCGGGCATCGTCGGCACGGCGATCGGTCTCGCGCTGCGCGGCTACCGGCCGGTGGTGGAGATCCAGTTCGACGGTTTCGTCTTCCCGGCGTACGACCAGATCGTCACGCAGCTCGCGAAGATGCACGCGCGGGCGCTGGGCAAGATCAAGCTTCCCGTCGTGATCCGGATTCCGTACGGCGGTGGCATCGGCGCGGTCGAGCACCACTCCGAGTCCCCCGAGGCGCTGTTCGCGCACGTGGCGGGCCTGAAGGTGGTCTCTCCGTCGAACGCGTCGGACGCCTACTGGATGATGCAGCAGGCCATCCAGAGCGACGACCCGGTGATCTTCTTCGAGCCGAAGCGGCGCTACTGGGACAAGGGCGAGGTCACCACCGACGCGATTCCCGGACCGCTGCACAAGGCGGTCGTGGCGCGCGCGGGCAGCGATCTGACGCTCGCCGCCTACGGCCCGATGGTGAAGGTCTGCCTGGAGGCGGCCGCGGCCGCCCAGGAGGAGGGCAAGTCGATCGAGGTCCTGGACCTGCGCTCGATGTCCCCGATCGACTTCGACTCCGTCCAGGCCTCGGTGGAGAAGACCCGCCGCCTGGTCGTGGTGCACGAGGCCCCGGTCTTCCTCGGTACGGGCGCGGAGATCGCCGCCCGCATCACGGAGCGGTGCTTCTACCACCTGGAGGCACCCGTCCTGCGGGTGGGCGGCTATCACGCCCCCTACCCGCCGGCGCGCCTGGAGGAGGAGTACCTTCCGGGCCTGGACCGGGTGCTCGACGCCGTCGACCGCTCACTTGCGTACTGAGGAGAGGGTCGTGACGACGATGACTGAGAACGCGTCGGGGCTCCGCGAGTTCAAGATGCCCGACGTGGGCGAGGGGCTCACCGAGGCGGAGATCCTCAAGTGGTACGTCGAGCCCGGTGACACGGTCACCGACGGCCAGGTCGTCTGCGAGGTCGAGACCGCCAAGGCCGCCGTGGAACTGCCCATCCCGTACGACGGCGTGGTGCGCGAACTCCACTTCCCCGAGGGGACGACGGTGGACGTGGGCCAGGTGATCATCGCGGTGGACGTGGCCGGCGGATCGGCACCCACCGAGCAGACCCCCGCCGCCGTGGAAACCCCTGTGGCCGAGGCGCCCGCCGCCTCCACCCCCCAGGCACCGGTCGCCGAGGAACCCAAGCCCGAGGGCCGCACGCCGGTCCTCGTCGGGTACGGGGTGTCCGAGGCCTCCACGAAGCGCCGCCCCCGCAAGGGCGCCGAGGCCCCGGCCCAGCAGCCCGAGACGTTCCCGGCGGTGGCCGCGATCCAGGGCGAGCTCAACGGCCACGGGTCCGTGGCGGTCGGGCAGCGCCCTCTGGCCAAGCCCCCGGTCCGCAAGCTCGCCAAGGACCTCGGCGTCGACCTGGCCACGATCACGCCTTCGGGCCCGGACGGCATCATCACGCGCGAGGACGTGCACGCGGCGGTCGCACCGGCTCCGGCCCCCGAACAGCCGGTGGTGCCGACGGTGACGGCGTCCCCGGTTCCCGCCCAGGCCCAGGCTCCCGCTCCGGTCGTCACGTACGACACGGCGCGTGAGACCCGTATCCCGATCAAGGGGGTCCGCAAGGCCACGGCCGCCGCGATGATCGGCTCGGCGTTCACCGCGCCGCACGTCACCGAGTTCGTGACGGTCGACGTGACGCGCACGATGAAGCTCGTCGAGGAGCTCAAGCAGGACAAGGAGATGCAGGGCCTGCGGGTCAACCCGCTCCTGCTCATCGCCAAGGCCCTGCTGGTCGCCATCAAGCGCAACCCGGACGTCAACGCGTCCTGGGACGAGGCGGCCCAGGAGATCGTGCTCAAGCACTACGTGAACCTGGGCATCGCCGCCGCGACCCCGCGTGGTCTGATCGTCCCGAACATCAAGGACGCCCACACCAAGACGCTCCCCCAACTCGCCGGGGCCCTGGGCGAGCTGGTGGCCACGGCCCGCGAGGGCAAGACCTCACCGGCCGCGATGCAGGGCGGCACGGTCACGATCACGAACGTCGGCGTCTTCGGCGTCGACACCGGCACGCCGATCCTCAACCCCGGCGAGTCGGCGATCCTCGCGATCGGCGCGATCAAGCTCCAGCCCTGGGTCCACAAGGGCAAGGTCAAGCCCCGTCAGGTGACGACGCTCGCGCTGAGCTTCGACCACCGCCTGGTCGACGGCGAACTGGGCTCCAAGGTCCTGGCCGACGTGGCGGCGATCCTGGAACAGCCGAAGCGCCTGATCACCTGGGCGTGAGCGCCGGCGCGCAGTCGGCGCGCGGCAAGACGAAGGGGGCCCGTCGCGTTCGGCGACGGGCCCCCTTCGGCTGTGGTGTCCGGGAACCACTCTGTCCGGGAACTACTGGGCGAAGCCGTAGTTCAGGAGCTTGGTGGCGTCCGTGGCGCGCTGGGTGATCGAGGTCGACGCGAGGACCGTGCCGATGATCGTCTTGCCGTTGCGGGTGGCGGCGAAGACGAGGCAGTACTTGGCCTCGGGGCCGGAGCCGGTCTTCACGCCGATGGTGCCGCTGTAGCTGCTGAGCAGCGTGTTCGTGTTGGTCCACGCCGCCATGGTGCGGATGCTGCCGGTCTTCGTGACGGTCTTCGCCGTGTACGACTTGGTCTTCACGACCGTGCGGAACGTGGTGCTCTTCATCGCGCTGCTGGCGAGCTTCGTCAGGTCGCGCGGCGTCGAGTAGTTGCTGCCGTTGCCGATGCCGTCGAACGAGTCGAACTTCGTCTTCGTCATGCCGAGGCTCTTCGCCGTGGTGTTCATCTTGCCGATGAACGACTTCACACGGGCGGCACGGGTGGAGCCCGAGCCGAACTTGTCGGCGAGCGCGTAGGCGGCGTCACAGCCGGACGGCAGCATCAGACCGTAGAGGAGCTGACGGACGGTGACCTTGTCACCGACGATCAGGTGGGCGGAGGACGCGGTGTTGGCGACGATGTAGTCGCTGTACGCCTTCTGGATCGTGACCTTGGCGTCGAGGTTGAGGTTCGGCTGCGCGAGCACGACCTTGGCGGTCATGATCTTGGTGGTGGAACCGGTGGAACGCTGGGTGTCCGCAGCCTTGGTGTACAAGGTCTTGGCCGTGCCGTTGTTCATCACGTAGCCGCCGGCGGCGGCGATGGTGGGCGTCGTGACGGCCCCTGCGGGAGCGGCCCCGAAGGCTCCGGCCGCCAGTACGGCGCCGGTGGTAACGGTGACAGCGGCGGCTCGACGGAAACGCGTGCCCTTAATGCCGGTAATCAAAATGAACGCTCCGAATGCGCGAAATGCCCCTGGGAGAACGGCACATGGCAGTGCCGTCTTACGTACGGACTCGTGAGGGACCCAAAGGGATGCACGGAAGATGAGGTGGAATTGTGTGACGTGGATTACGCCGAGGGGCGGGTGTTGACCGCGTGAAAGGCTACCGGTCCGCATCCTGGACGACGCACGACCATGCGTACGTGTTGTATCTATGATGTGCGCATGCCTGCAGCGCCGTCCGTGTCCGCTCCGCCCGCCACGAAGCAACCCCCCGCCGCCGACCGTGTCTACGCCCACATCAAGCGGGGCGTCCTGGAACGTCGTTACGAGGGTGGGACGCTGCTCACCGAGGGCGAGCTCGCCGAGGCCGTGGGGGTCTCGCGCACGCCGGTGCGCGAGGCGTTGCTCCGGCTCGAGGTCGAGGGCCTGATCAGGCTCTACCCGAAGAAGGGCGCGCTCGTCCTGCCCGTCTCCGCTCAGGAGATCGCGGACGTGGTCGAGACACGGCAACTCGTGGAGGAACACTCGGTCCGCAAGGCCGTACCCGCGTCGCCGCGTCTCATCGCGCGCCTGGAGGAACTCCTCGCGCAGCAGAAGGAGCAGGCCGCCGCGGGAGACCTGGCCGGCGCCGCCGTCACCGACCGTTGCTTCCACGCCGAGATCGTCCGCAGCGGCGGCAACGAGATCCTCTCCCGGCTCTACGACCAGTTGCGCGACCGGCAGTTGCGGATGGGCGTCGCCGTCATGCACGCGCACCCCGACCGGATCACCAAGACGCTCACCGAGCACGAGGCGATCCTCGAAGCACTGCGGTCCGGCGACGCGGAGGCGGCGGTCGACATCGTCCACGGCCACGTCAGCTGGTTCTCGAACCTGGCGCGGGGAGAGGTCCGATGAGCTCCCACTCGGCCGTCTCGCTCCCCGGAGACCCGCCCGGCGGCCGCCGCGCGATCGGCGTCTGGGGCATCGGCGTCTCCGTCTACTTCGTCGCCGTCATCTTCCGTACGTCGCTGGGAGTGGCCGGGCTCGACGCCGCGGACCGCTTCCATGTGAACGCCTCCGCCCTCTCCACCTTCTCGATCCTGCAACTCCTCGTCTACGCGGGCATGCAGATACCCGTGGGACTGCTGGTCGACGGACTCGGCACCAAGAAGGTGCTGACCATCGGCGTACTGCTCTTCACCGCGGGCCAGTTGGGTTTCGCGTTCTCCTCCACGTACGGGATGGCCCTGGCCTCGCGCGCGCTGCTGGGCTGCGGGGACGCCATGACGTTCATCAGCGTGCTGCGGCTGGGCACGCGGTGGTTCCCGGCGCGGCGGGGGCCGTTGGTCGCGCAGCTCGCCGGTCTCGTGGGCATGGCGGGCAACCTGGTCTCCACCCTCGTCATCGCGCGGCTGCTGCACGGGGTGGGGTGGACGACGGCGTTCGCGGGCAGCGCGTTCGCCGGAGTCGTCGTCCTCGTACTCCTCCTTCTCTTCCTGAAGGACCACCCCGAGGGGCACGAGCCCGAACCGTTCCCGCACCAGGGGGCCGCGTATGTGCGGCGGCAGATCGCGGCGTCGTGGCGGGAGCCCGGTACGCGACTGGGGATGTGGGTGCACTTCACGACACAGTTCCCGGCGATGGTCTTCCTGCTCCTGTGGGGCATGCCGTTCCTGGTCCAGGCGCAGGGGCTGTCGCGGGCGACAGCCGGTGAACTGCTCACCCTCGTGGTGCTGTCCAACATGTTCGTGGGTCTTGTCTACGGGCAGATCGTCGCCCGGCATCACGCCGCGCGGCTTCCGCTGGCGCTCGGGACGGTGACGGCGACGGCCGTGGTCTGGGCGAGCGCGCTCGCGTATCCCGGTGACCGGGATCCCCTGTGGCTGCTGGTCCTGCTGTGCGCGGTGCTGGGGGCGTGTGGGCCGGCTTCCATGATCGGGTTCGACTTCGCGCGGCCCGCGAATCCGCCGGAGCGGCAGGGCACCGCGTCCGGGATCACCAACATGGGTGGTTTCGTCGCCTCCATGACGACGTTGTTCGCGATCGGCGTGCTGCTGGACGCGACCGGGGACGACTATCACGTCGCCTTCTCCGCCGTGTTCGTTCTTCAGGCGCTGGGGCTGAGTCAGATCTTCCGCTTGCGGAAGCAGGCGGCGCGCAGGGAGCGTGAGCGGCTGGTGGCCAGCCGCGTGGAGACGGTGCACGTCCCCGCGTAGCGCCCCTTCAGGAGCGCGGGGAACTGCCTGACCAGCCCCCGCCCACCCGCGGTCCAAGAACTCCGCGCTACGGCGTGACCGTGAAGTTCCTCAGGATGGCCGTGGTCAGTTCCGGGTCGCCCTCCGTCTTGATGCGGTCGGAGACGGCGTCGGCCGTGACGCGGCCGCAGGCGAGACGGAAGTACGTCTCCCAGTCGAGGGTGAGGGTGGCGGCGGGGCCGAGAGAGGGGGCGCCGTCTATCGAGCCGCGCCCGTCCGCATCGACCCGCACCGTCCGCAGGAACTCCAGCGGCCCGTGGATGTCGAAGACGACCGCCGAGTTCGCGGGCGCCCCCGCGTCCTTGGCGACGACCTTCGGCAGGGCCCCGAGGAGCTTGTCGCGGACGATGTGTGCGCCGGGAGAGTCGAGGTTGCCGGGGACGCCGAGCGCGGTCCGGAGGTCCTGTTCGTGCACCCACACGTCGAAGGCACGCCTGCGCATCGCCTGTTCGAGAGTGATCTCGGTCCCGAGCGGCCCGCGCACCTTGGCGTCCGGCTGCCGCGACTCGTTCCGCAGCTGACGGTTGCGGCGGATGATCGTGTACTCCAGCTCGGAGGTCATCTCCGGCGCCGTGTGGTGGCGGCGCACGTCGACCTGCATCTCCATGTACCGCTGGTGCTCGTTCGTCACGTGGTACAGGTCGCGGGGGAGGGTGTGGATCGGCCGCGGATCGCCCAGCATCTCGCAGTCGAGCCCGATGACATGCGAGACGAGATCCCGCACCGACCAGCCGGGGCAGGGCGTGCGCCGGTTCCACTCACCTTCCACCAGCGGCGACACCAACTCGGATATCGCATCGACGGAGTGGGTCCAGGCGTCGGCGTAGGACTGAAGGTTGGGATGCAGACTCACGGAACGGGACCCCTCGGGCGGTTGGACGCGGGCAGTGCACAGGCAGCGGGTGTCTTGGGACGCTAAGTTACGCTGCTGTGAGGCACCCCGGCAGTGCTTTCGTGTGACGATCGTAGGCCTGTATGGACGGCTCGAATGCCAGGACGGTGGTAGTGTGCGCGCCTCTCTCCTCCAGATCGACGTAAACGACGGCGAAACGGTCGATTCGCGTCGGCGGCGTGTGGCGGCTCTGGTACGAGAACAAGCCGGAGTCGATCTCGTCGTGCTGCCGGAACTGTGGACCACCGGCGCGTTCGCCTACGAGGCGTTCGGTACGGAGGCGGAGTCCCTCGAAGGGCCGACGTTCGAGGTCATGGCGAAGGCGGCGAGCGACGCGGGCACCTGGCTGCACGCCGGGTCGATCCCCGAACGGGACGCCGACGGCACGCTCTACAACACCTCCCTCGTCTTCACCCCCTCCGGCGACCTGGCCGCCGCCTACCGCAAGATCCACCGCTTCGGCTTCGACAAGGGCGAGGCCGTACTGATGGGCGCGGGCGCCGAACTGGTGACGGTCCGTCTGCCGGAGACCACCCTCGGCATCGCCACCTGCTACGACCTCCGCTTCCCCGAGCTCTTCCGCGGGCTCGTCGACGCCGGCGCCGAGACCCTCGTCCTCTCGGCCGGCTGGCCCGAGCGGCGCCGCTCCCACTGGACGCTGCTCGCCCAGGCCCGCGCGGTCGAGAACCAGGCGTTCGTGCTCGCCTGTGGAACGGCCGGCACGCACGCGGGCGTTCCCCAGGCCGGTCACTCGATCGTGGTCGATCCGTGGGGGGAGGTCCTGGCGGAGGCCGGGGCTGGGGAGCAGGTGCTCACGGTGGACTTCGACCCCGGGAAGGTCGCGACCACGCGGGAGCAGTTCCCGGCGCTGAAGGACCGGATGCTGGGACTGACGGCACCGCGCCGCTGAGTCGGTCCTTTTCCGCTCTTCCGGCCGCTCCACTCCTCTGGCCGCTCCATTCCTCTGGCCCCTCCTCGCCCCGGTCCGTCGAGTCAGTCCTCGCCCCGCTCCTTCTCCGCCAGGTGGATCACGCACACCGCCACCGCGATCAGCAGCGCGGGGTCCGCGTCCTCGCGGACGACGTCGACGCCGTACGTCTCCCGTACGTGCAGCCGGCGGCGCGAGATCACCGCCAGCAGCTCGCCCTCGTACTCGACGGCGAACTCGCGGTCGAGGATCTTGCCGCTGACGTCGAGTTCCGTACCGTCCGCCAGGGACACCCGGTAGTGGTTGCGGAGCAGGGACAGCCGCTTGCGTCTGATCGTCGCCAGCGGTTCCCCGTCCCGCCCGATCACCATCGTGTCCCGCAGGGCGAACATCTTCTGGTGGATGTCGATGAGGACACGCCCGCGGGTGTCCTTCAGCTCGAAGGTGTCCCGCAGTCGCATCGCCTTGCCGTCGACGAGGAACACCTTGTTGCCGTGGTCGTCCTCGATCCAGTAGTCGTCACCGAAGCCGAGGAGCCGGTCGCGTACGAGGAATCTCATACCGATACCGGTTCCCGGGAACCGCAAGATCATCACGAGTTCACCCCCTCGACGGCAGGAGGAGAGGAGTCGCTGTTGCGAGGCCGAGGGCAAGTGATCAAGGAAAGACGAGCGGCCGGACTGCGCGTCCTCGTCGGCGTGGCCGCCCTGCTCACGGCCGTGTTCGGGTGGGCGCGCCCTGAGGTCTGCGCCGGGGTGGGCGTGGTGTCCGGCGTCGGGGTGATGTTCTTGCACGAGGGGTACGGCGACCTCGCGGGCGCCTCCTACGAGCTGCGTACGCGGGGCACGTGCGCCAAGGGCTAGCTGGGGCGGGGGGACATCACGAAGGTGAGCCTCGAGCTGTCGGACGACGTGGACCCGGACGTCGGCCCGCTCTGCTTCCGGGTCACCCGTGAGGGGACCACCAGCCCCGTCATCGACGCGTCCACCGACGTGAAGCTCACGCGCCGGTCCGACGGCGCTTACAGCCTGGGGCTCGCTTGCACCGAGGAGGGGGGCCTGACCACGAAGATCCCGGCGTGCGTGTCGGCGGCGTGGCGCAAGCACGTCAAGGAACTGGCTTCAGCGCCTCCCACGGACGTGACGAGCAAGTTCACCCCGTCAGGGCTTCCTCGGCCACCGGCCCGAACCGCCGCCGGTACGCCGACGGGCTGAGCCCGGTCTCGCGCCGTACCCGCGCGCGCAGATTGGCGGCGGTCCCCAGCCCGCTCCTGGCCGCCACCACATCCAGCCGCTCCTCGCCCCGTTCGATCAACCGGCAGGCGAGAGCCACCCGCTCTCCCGTCAGCCAGGCGAGCGGGGTCGTGCCGAGCTGCGCCCGGAACCGCCGGTGGAGCGTCGCTGCGCTGACCGCCGCTCGTTCCGACAAGTCCCCCACCGTCAGCGGCTCGCCCAGCCGCTCTTGCGCCCACGCCAGCAGCGGCCCCAGCGACTCGTCCGGCACCCTGGGCACCGGCCGCTCCACGAACTGCCGCTGCCCGCCGTCCCGGTGCGCGGCGAACACCAGCCGCCGGGACACCGCGTTGGCGACCTCGGCGCCGTGGTCACGTCGTACGACATGCAGGCCGAGGTCGAGCGCGGCCGCGCTGCCGGAGGCGGTGAGGATGTCCCCGTCGTCGACGAACAGGACGTCCGGCTCCAGGCGTACGCGCGGGTGTAGTTCACGGAAGGCGTCGACCCACATCCAATGGGTGGTGGCCCGGCGCCCGTCTAGCAGCCCGGCCTCGGCGAGCGCGAAGCTGCCGGTGCACAGGCTCATGATGCGGGCCCCGCGTGCGTGGGTGCGTCGGATGGCGTCGAGGATCGCGGCGCCGCGCGGTACGACGGTATCGGGCCGGCCCGGCACGACGAGGGTGTCCGCCGTGTCCACCGCGTCCAGGCCGTGCGTGCCGGTCATGGTGAAGAAGCCGTGGTTCATCCGCACTTCGCGCGCGGGCGTGCACAGCAGCACCTCGTACAGTGGCCCCGGCAGGCCGAGTTCGGGCCGGGGCAGCCCGAACAGCTCGGTGGCGACACCCACCTCGAAGGGGTTGGTGCCCTCGTCGACGATCAGGGCGACGCGGCGTGGGCTGTGCGGGCGGTGCGAGGATCCTTGCGACATGTGCGATTCCTAGCACTCGTCCGGGCTCCGCGTCATCGCTGACGATGACTGGTATGAGCGCACCCACGGAACCCGTCTCCCTGCCCGCGGCACTGGCCTCCTTCACCCAGCGGTGGAGCCCCCGCATCGTCACCGTCGTCAACGACTACGACGTCCGCGTGGCCAAGGTCGAGGGCGAGCACCTCTGGCACGTCCACGATCACACCGATGAGTTCTTCCTGGTCCTGAACGGCGAATTGCACATCGCCCTCCGCGAGCCGGCCGGCGAGCGAACGGTCGTCCTGCCCCAGAGTGCCGTCTTCACGGTTCCCCGCGGCACCGAACACAAGCCGTATGCCCCTGTCCCCACCGAGATCCTCGTCCTCGAGCCGACCGGCACCTCCACCGTGGGCGACCGCCACGACGAGGTACCGGACCACGTGGACGCGACGACGGGACACGCACTGGCCTGACCCGTTACGGACGGGACATCACGACGCCCGGCTCTTTCACGCGGAAGGGCTGGGCGCTGCCGCGTCTTTCACTGCCATGAGCAGGGCGTTCAGGGCGGTGCAGGTGGGCGAGAGGATCGTGGCCGGGGTGCCGCTCTCGCGGAGGTGGAGGGTGATGGGGGTGGCGGCTATCTCCAGGCAGTTGGTGTCGGCGTCGCCTCCGGAGAACGACGACTTCTGCCAATGGAGGGCTTCAGGCACGGGATTCCTTCAGAGATCCTGGGCGATACGGCGGATGAGGTCGAGGGAAGCTTCCTGCGGGAGTGCTGCCTTGTCGATGGACTCGCTTAGGGTTCCGTAGCGGTTCAGCCGCGCTGTGGCGTCGATGAACTCGGCGCCATGGGGCGTGTCGATCTGCACGGTGTCCAGTTGGGGTGCGACGCCGCCAACGTACTGCAAGGGAAATCCCTCCCCCGCGAACCCCTCGGCCGCGAACGGGATGACCCGAATGGTGACCGACTCCCTGCCGGATGCCTGAAGAAGATGGTCGAGCTGGGTGCGGGCGATCTTGGAGCCACCCACACGCATTCGTAGTGCGGCTTCGTGGATGATCACGTCGTACGGCGTCCCCAGCGCGATGACGTGCTGGCGGCGCATCCGGAACGCGACTCGGGTCTCGCGGTCTTCCTCCGGGAGACTCGGCGCGACGAACAGTGAGGCTGCGCGTGCATGGTCCCCGGGCTGGAGGACTCCCGGGATGTGCACCATCTCGAATACGCGGGCGTATGCCGCGGGATGCTCCAACTCGGCGAGATCGAGCGCCGTAGGCGGCATCGCGCCGCGGTACTCCTCCTACCAGCCCTTGGGCCGCGGCGCCGCCATCTCGACCAATGCTTCGATGAGTTGACTGTCGTCGCATTCGTAGAACCCGGCCAGTCCGCGCAACCGCTGCTCACTGATTCAGAACCGGCCGGATTCGATGTGGCTGATCTGGGTCTGGTTCACGCCGAGGAAGGCGGCGGCGTCCCGCGACTCGAGGCCTGTCGCCTCGCACAGCTTGCGCAGTTCGGTGCCGAGTCGCCCTTGGCGTGCGGTGGGGTTGGCCCTCGGCGGCATGGAGTTCTCCTCGCTCGTCGTACTTTCCTGATCGGTTGATGCGTATCAGACTGAGTCGCTACGGTCGTAGCGCACCTCACGGAGAGTGTTCGATTGATCACTCGTCTGCCCCCCCACGCCCACTGCCCGTTGGAAGTGCCACCCCGGCCCACATGCACACGGGCGCCGGACAGCAACGAGGCCGGGCTCGGGCCGACACTTCCCCCACGTCGCTGCGACTTCGTCGCCACCTTCCTGCGCACGCTGGAGCTGGACCGCACCCTGGTCGACGACGCGATCCATTGGCCCTCGGAACTTGTCACCAACGTCTGCGTGCACGCGAAGGGCGGTGACGACACGGTGCTGTGGCTGGCGGTGGAGAAGGGGCGGCTGCGGGTGGTGGTGTACGACGGGGACGAGAACCCGCCGATGGCAAGAGAACTGACGGCTGCGACGTGGGAGCGAGGCGGCGGCCGGGGCCTATACCTGGTGGACGCCCTCAGTGAAGGCTGCTGGGGGCATGGCCCGGACGTCCCGTACGGCGGGCAGACGCACCCGGAGGGTGAGGCGGTGTGGTTCGACCTGCCCGCAGAGCTGCCCGTATGACGCCCGGCGGCACCATGATTGGCGCGCCGCAGACTCCCGACCGGCAGCAGCAACTCGAAACGGCGGCTGTCCTCCCAGGCCTCGCCCGGCCGATGGTGGACGACGCGTACGTCTGACGTCTGGCGAACTCCGCTGGATTGCCTGCCGCCTGGTCGAGTCCCTGACGGACGTCCTCAGCATTGCCGCCGGCCAGAGCCGCGCACCGCCGAAGCATGCCAGGGGAGATCGGCGCAACGCCCCCACCCCCTGGATCACGCACCCCTAGGATGGCGCGCATGGCAATCGAAGGCGCGCAGACGCCCCCGGACGTGGTGGAGGACGTGTTCGAGGGACACGCCACGGACATCGAGGTCGAGGACACCGGCGAGGACACCACCAAGATCCAGCGGCCGTGGAACCCGGACCAGATCCGGGTGAACACCAGCCAGTTCTCCCTGCGCAACATCCTCGACCAGATCGACGAGAAGTCCATCGAACTCGCTCCGGACTTCCAGCGGTTGCAGGTCTGGCACTCCGGCCAGAAGTCCCTGCTGGTCGAGTCCCTGCTGCTGCAGATCCCGCTGCCGGCGTTCTACTTTGCCGAGGACGTGGACGGGTCGTTCCGGGTCGTCGACGGCCTTCAGCGGCTGTCCACGCTGCACGCGTTCGTCCGGGGCGGGGAGGAGGACGGCTTCGCCCTCGGGAAGCTGGAGCACCTGCAAGACCTGAAGGACCTGCGCTTCAGTGATCTCCCCATGCCGTTCCAGCGGCGGATCAACAACACCCAGCTGATCGTCAACGTGATCGACCCGACGACACCGCGCGGAGTCACGTACGAGATCTTCAAGCGCATCAACACCGGCGGGACCCCGCTCAACGCCCAGGAGATCCGGCACTGTATGAGCAGTCGGCGCAGCCGGGACACTCTGCACCGGATGACCCACACGGACGCCTTCGCCAGGGCCACCGGAGGCCGTCTGACAGACCACATCCGGATGAACGACCGGGAGATGGCGCTGCGGTTCGCCGCCTTCTGGCTGAAGGGTGTCTCGGCGTATCACGAGCGGCCGGTGATGGAGATGTTCCTGATGGACACCACGGAGATGCTGGACGATCCGACGAAGGTTCCTGATGGGCAGGTGGCCGAGTTGGAGGCCGCCTTCGAGCGGGCGATGTCCCACGCCTACCTCGTCTTCGGCGAGCACGCCTTCCGCAAGTGGCCGGAGGACGACGACTACCGCCGCCCGATCAACCGTGCCCTCTTCGAGAGCTGGTCCATGGCCTTGGCCGACCCCGACCATACGACCGCTGACCTGCGCGCGCGTCGCGACGCGATCGTGGAGGCCGCCCGCCAGCGTATGACCGTCGACGTCAACTACCTCAACGCCATCACCTCCTCCACCGCCGACCGCTACCGGGTGGACTACCGCTTCAAGGCCGCCGTGGCTGACGCGGGAGCTGGCCGGTGATCACTTCCCTGGAGATTCGGGGCTTCAAGCGGTTCGAGTCGGAGTCGTTCGGCCTGCGTGCTCTCACCGTCCTGACGGGAGTCAACGGTGGCGGCAAGAGCACCGTGATCCAGTCCCTGTTGCTGGCGAGACTTGCAGGTATGGCGGGCGTCGCGGCAGGCGGCACGGTCCGGCTGAACGGGCCTCTCGGGCTGGCCCTCGGAGAGGCCCGGGACGTGCTGAACTGGACGGCCGACGCACGGGAGATCACCGTACGGCTGGGTGGCCCGGACGGTGAGTCATGGGTGTACGTCTTCGGCCTTCCCGACGCCGAGCAGGCGCTGCACCTTGACGTACGGCGGCTGCCGGTGGCGCACGTGCCCGGTATCGGGCCGAGCGTCGCGGACCCCGCTTTCACTTACCTGTGCGCCGAGCGTCTCGGCCCACGCGACACACTGTCGGTCTCGGCTGAGGAACCCGACCGGATCGGCGTGGGGGTACGGGGTGAGTTCACCGCACAGGTACTGGCGCTGCGCGAGTCACGCGTGGTCAGCACCCGCGAGGAGGTCCGGGGCTCGCTGCGCCACCCGGAGGCCGCCGGTTCGCAGTTGAGGGCCCAGGCCGAGGCATGGGCCTCGGAGATCATCCGGCCGCTGCGGATCACCGCCCGCGTGGCCGCAGGCATCATGGCCGGGACGATCCGCTTTGGCGAGACGGGCCTCATCGGAGAGGAGATCCGCCCCGCCAACACCGGCTTCGGCGTCTCCTACGCCCTGCCGGTCATCGTCGCGGGCCTGCTCACCGAGCCGGGCGACCTGCTAATCGTGGAGAATCCGGAGGCGCATCTGCACCCGGCGGGACAGTCCCGTCTGGGCCGGTTCCTCGCGCGGGTGGCGGGCAGCGGGGTGCAGGTCGTGGTGGAGACGCACAGCGATCACGTCCTCAACGGAGCCCGGCTCGCTGTCGCGCAGGACCGCGCCCTCACGGCGGAGGACATGATCACACACTACTTCGATCACGACCGTACCCTGCCCATCCGCATCAACGACAAGGGAGAGCTCAGCCACTGGCCCAGCGGCTTCTTCGACCAGATCGAGACCGACCTCGGGAGGCTGGCCCGTGCCCGGCGCGGCAGGTAGGAACGGACAGGACTTATCGGGTGACACCTCGGCCACCGAGGTCGACGCCGACTACCGCGTCGTAGTCGGCGAGGAGTGCTTCGACTGGCGGTCGCTGACGGGCTCCGGCCTTCGGGACGCCCTC
This sequence comes from Streptomyces diastatochromogenes, assembly GCA_001550305.1. GTDB lineage: Bacteria > Actinomycetota > Actinomycetes > Streptomycetales > Streptomycetaceae > Streptomyces > Streptomyces mirabilis_D. The sequence goes on along the minus strand of LRTP01000242.1, from coordinate 29,525 downwards.
GACACGCTCGCGGAGCTGCTTCAGCCGTTGGCCGACGGCCGTACGGCCGCGTTCATGGAGCCCGCGTACGACACCGAATGCCGGCCGTCGGTCGCGCTGATCGACGCCCTGTACTCCCCGGACGGCGGACTGCCCCATGACGAGCGGGTCCGTTTGCAGCAACTGCTGAACAAGTGCCGGCGCGTGGAACCGGACGAGGCGGATCTGCCCCAGCCGGTCCGCGTGGCCGACGGCCCCTGGCGGGAACCGTCCTGGGGCATAGCCCACGCCTTGGCCCGGGCAGCGACAGGCCGGGCCATGTCCTGTCTCCTGGTGCCGTACGCCATGGAACCCGACTGGTCGTCCGGATGGCTTACCGTCACGCGGACGACGGAGGCGGGCCACGACGAGGTGAAAGTACACGTCCTACGGCTCCCCGAGGACGCACCGGACTTCTGGCGCGGCCTCCTCATCCACGAGCACGTCCCGGCCGAGCGCTTCTTCACCTTCACGCAGGACGCCTTTCCCCTGCTGCTGTTCGCCGACTCCCTGCGCCTGCACCACTTCAAAGGCACCTACGCTGATGTCCTGCCCTGGCTGGTGCAGCTGCTCGGCGCGCTCAACGACCACTTCATCCGGACCCTGGCCGACTGCGGCGGCGACCAGAAGCAGGTCATACGCAGGTTCGGCGCGCTGGGTCTGGACATCTCTCCCGAGAGCCCGAACACGAAGAAGAACGTGAAGGCCTGGGAGCAGCGCAAGGTCCACTATGACGGTGGCACCTACCGCTGCGAGTGGCATGGCAAGCGACTGTGGGATCGCGACCGGGTGCACTTCTCCCTGCCGATCCCCGCGTACGACGACCGGATCCTCGTCGGGATCTTCGTGGGGCATCTGGCAACCTGAGTCAGCTCACCCGCGTCGAGTCGGTTACGGTCGCGGACGCCGGGGCCAGGGCAGGCCGCGAGGTCGACCTGGCGGAGCCTATGGGCACCGCCAGGTCGACCGCCTGCACCACCGTGGCACCCTGGAGGCCATGAGTGACTCGTCCCCCCGTCGCGCCCGTGTCCGTGCCCCCGAGCTGATCGGCAAGGGCGGCTGGCTGAACACGGGAGAGCAGCAGTACACCCTCGCCGACCTGCGAGGACGCATCGTCATCCTCGATTTTTGGACCTTCTGCTGCATCAACTGTCTGCACGTCCTGGACGAGCTGCGGGAGCTGGAGGAGAAGCACCGGGACACGGTGGTGATCATCGGGGTGCACTCGCCGAAGTTCGTGCACGAGGCCGAGCACCAGGCGGTCGTGGACGCGGTGGAGCGGTACGGGGTCGAGCACCCGGTGCTCGACGATCCCGAGCTCGCCACCTGGAAGCAGTACGCCGTGCGTGCCTGGCCGACGCTCGTCGTGATCGACCCCGAGGGGTACGTGGTCGCGCAGCACGCCGGTGAGGGGCACGCGCACGCGATCGCCCGCCTGGTGGAGGAGCTGGAGGCCGAGCACGCGGCCAAGGGGACGTTGCGCCGCGGCGACGGGCCGTACGTGGCACCCGAGCCCGAGCCCACGGCGCTCCGCTTCCCCGGCAAGGCCCTCGCCCTGCCGAGCGGGAACCTCCTGGTCAGCGACACGACCCGGCACCAGCTCGTCGAGCTGGAGGGCGACGGGGAGAGCGTCGTACGACGGATCGGCTCCGGGGTGCGGGGGTTCGTGGACGGGTCGGCCGAGGAGGCCGGGTTCAGCGAGCCGCAGGGGCTGGCGCTGCTCGACGACGGTGCGGTCGTCGTCGCGGACACCGTGAACCACGCGCTGCGCCGCCTGGACCTCGTGACCGGCGAGGTCAGCACCCTCGCGGGGACCGGACGCCAGTGGTGGCAGGGTTCGCCGACGTCCGGCCCGGCGCGCGAGGTGGACCTGTCCTCGCCGTGGGACGTGGCGCTGTTCGGCGGGAAGGTCTGGATCGCCATGGCCGGGGTGCACCAGCTGTGGGCGTACGACCCGGAGGGCGCCACCGTCGGGGTCGCCGCCGGTACGACGAACGAGGGGCTCGTGGACGGGCCGGGGGCCGAGGCCTGGTTCGCGCAGCCGTCCGGGCTCGCGGCCACCGCCGACCGGCTCTGGCTCGCCGACTCCGAGACGAGCGCCCTGCGCTGGGTGGACCTCGACGGGACCGTGCACACCGCCGTCGGCACCGGTCTTTTCGACTTCGGACACCGGGACGGGGCCGCCGAACAGGCCCTGTTCCAGCACCCGTTGGGTGTCACGGCCCTCCCCGACGGCTCGGTCGCGGTCAGCGACACCTACAACCACGCACTGCGCCGCTACGACCCCGCGACGGGCGAAGTGACCACGCTGGCGACCGACTTGAGGGAGCCCAGCGACGCGGTTCTCGTCGGGGACGACATCGTGGTCGTGGAGTCGGCGCGACACCGGCTGACCCGGCTGCGGCTTCCCGAGGAGGCGGTGCGGGTGGAGTCGGTGGCCCATCGCACCCAGCGCGCGGCGACCGAGGTCGCTCCGGGAGGGCTCCGGCTGGACGTCGTCTTCCAGGCCCCGACGGGCCAGAAGCTGGACACGCGCTACGGGCCGTCCACCCGGTTGCTCGTGTCCTCGACCCCGCCCGAGCTGCTGCTCACGGGTGAGGGCGCGGGAACCGATCTCTTCCGCACCCTGGAGCTGAACCCGGCGGTCACGGAGGGCGTTCTGCATGTCTCCGCGATGGCGGCGTCCTGCGACGACGATCCGGCGAACGAGTACCCGGCCTGCCATGTCCACCAGCAGGACTGGGGTGTGCCGGTCCGCCTCACCGAGGGTGGTACGGACCGGCTGCCGCTGGTGCTGGCGGGCATGGCCGTCGGCTGACCGTTCCCACTTCCGTGGCGTCGGCTACACGCCGTAGCCGCCCCGGTGGTGCCGCTCCTCCTCGATCACCGGGGTGCTGGGCGGCATGACCACCCGGCGCCTCCTGGCGATGCTGCTGAACGTCACCACGCCGATCAGCCCGACGATCATGAAGATGATGCCGACCAGGTCGAGGTTGACCCCCTTTATGTGCCAGTCGGTCGCGAATGTGAGGACCGCCCCCGCTGCGATCAGGATGATGCATCCGCCCAGACTCATGGGTGTCGCCTCCTTGTAACCAACTCGGCTTCTCTCCGGCCCGGTCCGGGTACCCGGCGGCGTGCCGGGTATGCGGAACTAACCCTCCAGGAACGCCACCAGCGCGTTGGCCAGCAGGAACGGGTCGTCAGCGCCGCAGAGTTCGCGGGCGCTGTGCATCGAGAGGATGGCCACGCCGATGTCGACGGTCCTGATGCCGTGGCGGGCCGCGGTGATCGGGCCGATGGTGGTGCCGCAGGGCATCGAGTTGTTGGAGACGAAGGACTGGAAGGGGACGCCGGCCTTCGCACAGGCGGCGGCGAAGACCGCACGGCCCGAACCGTCCGTGGCGTAGCGGTTGTTGACGTTCACCTTGAGGATGGGTCCGCCGTTGGCCCGCGGGTGGTGCGTCGGGTCGTGCCGCTCCGCGTAGTTGGGGTGGACGGCGTGGCCGGTGTCGGAGGAGAGACAGATCGTGCCCGCGAAGGCGCGCGCCCGGTCCTCGTACGAGCCGCCCCGCGCGAACACCGAGCGTTCGAGCACGCCGCCCAGCAGCGGACCGTCGGCGCCGGTGTCGCTCTGCGAGCCGTTCTCCTCGTGGTCGAAGGCCGCGAGGACGGGGATGTACGAAAGCCCCGAACCGGAACCTGAGCCGGAACCGGAATCCGAACCGGAGGGGGAGCCCGAACCGGAAGGGGAGCCCTCGCCCGTCGCCGCCGCGATCAGCGCCGCCGTACCGGCGTGCAGGGACAGCAGGTTGTCCATGCGCGGTCCGGCCATCAGCTCCTTGTCGCGGCCCAGGTACGCGGGCCGCTCGACGGAGTGGGTCATCAGGTCCCAGCCGGTGACCTCACCCGCCGCCAGCCCCGACTCCTCCTCCAGGAAGGCGATCAGATCGCCCTCGCCGGGGTCGCCCAGACCCCAGACGGGCTGCAGATGACGCTGCTTGTCGAGCTTGAGGCCGTCGGTGGAGACGGAACGGTCGAGGTGCACGGCGAGCTGGGGCACGCGCAGCAGGGGCCGGTCGATGTTCACCAGACGCGAGGAGCCGTCCTTGAGCGTCAGCCGTCCCGCCAGTCCCAGGTCCCGGTCCAGCCAGGAGTTCAGCAGCGGGCCGCCGTAGATCTCCACGGCGACCTGGCGCCAGCCGTGCGCCCCGCTGTCCGGCTGCGGCTTCACCCGCAGATTGGGGGAGTCGGTGTGCGCGCCCACGATCCGGAACGGGGTGTGCGGCTCGGCGCCCTCGGGCACGTACCAGGCGACGATCGCGCCGCCGCGCAGCACGTACTTGCCGCCGCTCGTCCCCTCCCAGGCATCGGTCTCGGCGACCTGACGGAATCCGGCCTTCTCCAGGCGCTCGGCGGCGTTCGCCACGGCGTGGTACGGCGTCGGGCTTGCCGCCAGAAAGGTCATGAGGTCGTCGGTGTGGCCGCGGTCGAAGCGGGCGCTTGTGCTCATGGGTTCACCTTAACGACGCCCGAGAGCCCGCTCCCGGCGATGGGGACGGCCCCTCGTAAGGGGGATGTGAAGGACGGACATCCGCCTGGAGGGGCAGGTTCCGGTTCGCTCCCCGCGCCCGTGGTCTTCGAATCCATGCGGGAAATCCGTGCGGGGCCATGGGAGAAATCCGTGCGGGGCCATGGGGGAAATTCATGCGAGGAGCGGGCTGCCGCGAGCCCCCTGTGGCCGCATACGACGGCGGCCCGCCCCCGGAGAATCGCTCCGGGAACGGGCCGCCGACGGCGATGCCCTCAGACCACGAGGATCAGAACCAGACCACGACGATCAGAACGCCGCCTCGTCCAGCTCCATCAGGTCCAGGTCCACGCCCTCGGCGAGCTTGCGGGCGCCGGTGACGCCCGGCAGGACGTTGGCGGCGAAGAACTTCGCCGCGGCGATCTTGCCGGTGTAGAAGGGCTTGTCCTTCGCCGTCGCCGTCTCCAGCTTCTCGGTGGCCACTGCGGCACCGCGCAGCAGCAGGTAGCCGACGACCACGTCGCCGGAGGCCAGCAGCAGGCGGGTGGTGTTGAGGCCGACCTTGTAGATGTTCTTGACGTCCTGCTCGGTGGCCGCCAGGTCCGTGAGCATGAGGCCGACGATGGCCTCCAGCTCGACGGCCGCCTTGGCGAGCTGCTCGCGGGCCGCGGACAGGTCCTCGCCGCCCGTGCCGAGGGCCAGGAACTTCTTGATGTCCTCGGCGAGGGAGTTCAGCGCCGCGCCCTGGTTGCGGACGATCTTCCGGAAGAAGAAGTCCTGGCCCTGGATCGCGGTCGTGCCCTCGTACAGGGTGTCGATCTTGGCGTCGCGGATGTACTGCTCGATCGGGTACTCCTGCAGGAAGCCGGAGCCGCCGAAGGTCTGCAGCGACTGGGCGAGCTGCTCGTAGCCCTTCTCGGAGCCGTAGCCCTTCACGATCGGCAGGAGCAGGTCGTTGAGGGCCTCCAGGGCGGCGGTGTCCTCGCCGGCGGCCTCCTTGACCTGGATGTCGTCCTGGATCGCCGCGGTGTGCAGCACCAGGGCGCGCATGCCCTCGGCGTACGCCTTCTGCGTCATCAGCGAGCGGCGCACGTCCGGGTGGTGCGTGATGGTGACCTTGGGCGCGGTCTTGTCCATGAAGTTCGCGAGGTCCGGGCCCTGGACGCGCTCCTTGGCGTACTCCAGCGCGTTCAGGTAGCCGGTCGAGAGCGTGGAGATCGCCTTCGTGCCGACCATCATGCGGGCGAACTCGATGATCCGGAACATCTGGCGGATGCCGTCGTGCTTGTCGCCGATCAGCCAGCCCTTGGCGGGGTGGCGGTCGCCGAAGGTCATCTCGCAGGTGTTGGAGGCCTTCAGGCCCATCTTGTGCTCGACGTTCGTCGCGTACGCGCCGTTGCGCGCGCCCAGCTCGCCGGTCTCGAAGTCGAACTCGTACTTCGGGACGAGGAAGAGGGACAGGCCCTTGGTGCCGGGGCCGGCGCCCTCGGGTCGGGCGAGCACGTAGTGGAGGATGTTCTCCGACATGTCGTGCTCACCGGACGTGATGAAGCGCTTCACGCCCTCGATGTGCCAGGAGCCGTCCTCCTGCTGGACCGCCTTGGTGCGGCCCGCGCCCACGTCCGAGCCGGCGTCCGGCTCGGTGAGCACCATGGTGGAGCCCCACTGCTTGTCGACGGCGATCTTCGCGATGTGCTTCTGGACCTCGGTGCCCTCCTCGAAGAGGATGCCCGCGAAGGCGGGGCCGGAGGAGTACATCCAGACCGCCGGGTTGGCGCCGAGCACCAGCTCCGCGTACGCCCAGATCAGGGAGCGGGGCGAGGTGGTGCCGCCGAGCTCCTCGGGCAGGCCCAGGCGCCAGTACTCGGAGTCCATGAAGGCCTTGTACGACTTCTTGAAGGATGCCGGTACGGGAGCCGTGTTGGTCTCCGGGTCGAAGACCGGCGGGTTGCGGTCGGCGTCCGCGAAGGAGTCCGCCAGCTCGTTCTCCGAGAGACGGGCCAGCTCGTCGAGGACGCTCTTGGCGGTGTCGACGTCCATCTCCGCGAACGGTCCGGTGCCGTACAGCTTGTCGCGCCCGAGCACCTCGAAGAGGTTGAACTCGATGTCGCGGAGATTCGACTTGTAGTGCCCCATGGCGACGGCTCCGTAAGGGATCGGGGAGGTGGAGGTACTCGCAGCCTCGTTACACGTACTGGCAAGTAGCTACGATGATGCTACCCGTCGGTAATAAGAATCAACCCCTGATGGCCCATATGTGGCCGACTACTCTTTGACCCATGTACGGCTACGACCAGAATGCGGGCGCCCAGCAGCAGTACGCCCCGCCGCAGCAGCAGATGCCCGGCGGCTACGGCCAGCAGCCGCCGCTCTACCCCGAGCCGTCCCCGCCCTCGCTGGCGGACGCGGTCCGGGCGTTCACCACGGGATCGATGTCCGCGGAGGACTTCCAGCAGGTCTTCGCGACGTCGAAGGTCTACTGCCCGCGCGGCGACAACCCCGGATTCCTGGCGCTGCACAACACCCAGCAGCCGGTCATCCCGATGTTCACCTCGCTCAAGGAGCTGCGCCGGTACGCCGGCAAGGAGTCCAAGTACTTCGTGATCACCGGCGCCGAGGTGATCGACCTGCTCCCCACCGGCTACGGCTTCGTCCTCGACATGGAGGGGGAGCACCGTATGGTCTTCGACGCGAAGGCCGTGGAGCAGATGGTGGACTTCGCCATGCGCCGTATGTACGGGTAGCGCCCGCCGCGGGGAGCGCCCACCACGGTGGCGACCACCCCCCTACGACAGTCCGGACGCCCGGAGGGAATGCCCTCCGGGCGTCCGTCGTTGTGGGTGGCAGAAAGTTCAACAATCAACTAAACTCGAAGCACAAGGAGGTACCGACATGCCTGCAGTGACCGTCGAGAACCCGCTGACCCTTCCCCGTGTGGTCGCGCCGGCCGACGCCGTGGACCGTCCCGTGCTCACCGTGACGACCGCGCCCAGCGGCTTCGAGGGCGAGGGATTCCCGGTCCGCCGTGCGTTCGCCGGGATCAACTACCGCCACCTCGACCCGTTCATCATGATGGACCAGATGGGCGAGGTGGAGTACGCGCCGGGCGAGCCCAAGGGCACCCCCTGGCACCCCCACCGCGGCTTCGAGACCGTGACGTACATCATCGACGGCGTCTTCGACCACCAGGACTCCAACGGTGGTGGCGGCACCATCACCAACGGCGACACCCAGTGGATGACCGCGGGCGCCGGCCTCCTGCACATCGAGGCCCCGCCGGAGTCGCTCGTCATGTCCGGCGGCCTCTTCCACGGCCTCCAGCTGTGGGTGAACCTCCCGGCCAAGGACAAGATGATGGCCCCCCGGTACCAGGACATCCGCGGCGGCTCGGTCCAGCTGCTGAGCACCCCCGACGGCGGCGCGCTGCTGCGCGTCATCGCCGGTGAGCTCGACGGCCACCAGGGTCCCGGCATCACGCACACGCCGATCACCATGGTCCACGCGACCCTGGCGCCCGGCGCCGAGATGACCCTCCCGTGGCGCGAGGACTTCAACGGTCTCGCGTACGTCCTCGCCGGACGCGGCAGCGTCGGTACGGGCCGTCGACCGGTCCACACCGGCCAGACCGCCGTCTTCGGCGCGGGCGGCTCGCTGACCGTCCGCGCGGACGAGAAGCAGGACGCGAACACGCCGGACCTCGAGGTCGTCCTGCTCGGCGGACAGCCGATCCGCGAGCCCATGGCCCACTACGGCCCCTTCGTGATGAACACCCGCGAGGAGCTGCAGCAGGCCTTCGAGGACTTCCAGAAGGGCCGTCTGGGCACCGTTCCGGCGGTGCACGGAATGTCCGAGGGCGGGATGTAATCCCTTCCCGGGCCCCTTCCGGCCCTCTTCCGCACGACCACGAAAGGCCCCGTCCGTACCCCGGACGGGGCCTTTCGCCCGTCGGGCGGGGCCTTTCGCGCTGATGTCGTGTCACCCGGCCGGGCCGTCCCGGCGGGACGGCCCGGCCCTCGCGTGATCGGGTGGAAGCGTGCAGCTACTCCCCGAGGGCGCCCGGCGGCTGGCCGCCTGGTGCGCCGTGATCCTGCTCGTCGCCGGTGTGGCGTGGGTCGGGATCCGGCTGTGCGGGGAGTTCCGTACGGCGATCGTGCCCGTGCTGCTCGCGCTCCTCGGCACCGCGCTGCTCGGGCCGATGTACCGGCGGCTGGTGAACGTCGGGGTCAACCGGTCGCTGGCAGCGGGGCTCACCTGTGTCGCGGTGGTCGTGGTCGTCGGCGGCGCCGTCTACATCGTGGTCGCCGCGCTCATCGACACCGGGGACCAGATCATCGCCTCCCTCAGGCTGGCCGCGCGGTCCGTCGCCCAGCACTTCGGTGCGGCCGGCACCTCCCTCGACGACCTCGCCGCCAACGCCAAGGACCTGCTGACCAAGTTCGGCGGGACGGCCGCGTCCAACGTCATCAGTGGCGTGAGCGTGGTGGGCGAGTCGATCGCCATGGCCGTACTGGCCCTGCTGCTCGTCTTCTTCTTCCTCCGCGACTCCCACCGCACCGCCGGGCTGCTGCGCTCACTGGCGCCGCGCGGCACCGCGGACACGGTGGAGGCCATGGCCCGCCGCGCCTTCGACGCCGTCCAGGGCTTTATGCGCGGGACCACGGTGATCGCCCTGATCGACGCCCTGTGCATCACGATCGGCCTGCTGATCCTGCGCGTCCCGGGCGCGGTCGGGCTCGGTGCGCTGGTCTTCGTGGGGGCGTTCATCCCCTACCTCGGCGCGTTCCTCTCCGGCGCGGTGGCCGTGCTGGTCGCGCTCGCCGACCGGGGGTTCGTGATCGCGCTGTGGGCGCTCGGGGTCGTGCTCGCCGTGCAGGTCCTCGAAGGGCATGTGCTGCAGCCGATGATCCAGAGCCGGACCGTGCAGATGCATCCGGCGGTGGTGATGCTGGCGATCACGGCGGGCGCGTCCGTCGCGGGCATCCTGGGCATGCTGCTCGCCGTGCCGCTGACGGCCGCCGGGTTCGGGGTCCTCGCGGAGCTACGGACCCACTACGAGTCGGCGTCCCCGTCTCCACCGGTCTCCCCGTCTCCACCGGCGTCCCCGTCCCCACCGGCCTCCCCGTCCCCACCGGACGCCTCGTAGAACTCGAACCAGATGCTCTTGCCCTCGCCCCGTGGGTCGACGCCCCAGGCGTCGGCGAGGAATTCCACGAGCATCAGCCCGCGTCCGGAGGACGCCAGTTCGCCCGGGTGACGGCGGTGCGGCAGGTCGTCGCTGGCGTCGGTGACCTCCACCCGCATCCGGCGGTCGTCCGCACCGCCGGTCACCTCGGCGACGAGCAGCGCGTCGGCGTCGGTGTGGACGAGGACGTTGGTCAGCATCTCGGAGACGAGGAGGACCGCCGAGTCGCGCTGGTCGTCGCAGGCCCAGTCGTGCAGCATCTCGCGCAGCTGCTGGCGGGCCCCGGAGATCCGCTCGGGCTCGGCCTGCGCCACGGTCAGCGCGGTGCGCCGCACCGAGGGCGAGAGCGGGGCCTCGACCGTGTCGCCGCCCTCCTTGCCCTGCCGGCTCAGCAGCAGCACGGCTATGTCGTCCTCGCGCCGGTCGGCCAGCGGCCCCGGGGTGTGGTGCGAGGAGGGCCCGTGCACGCCCTGGACCAGCGCGTCGGCGAGCTCCTCCATGTCGCCGTCGTGGGACTCCAGGATGTGGCGGATACGGCGCCATCCGGTGTCGAGGTCGTGGCCGCCGGTCTCGATCAGCCCGTCGGTGCAGATCAGCATGGTCTCGCCGGGTTCCAGGGCGAGCCGGGTCGTGGGGTAGTCGGCGTCCGGGTCGATGCCGAGCGGCAGTCCGCCCGCCGTGGGCCGTATCAGCACCGTGCCGTCCGCCATGCGTATCGCGGGGTCCGGGTGGCCCGCACGGGCGAAGTCCAGGATGCCGGTCGCCGGGTCCACCTCGACGTACAGGCAGGTCGCGAAGCGCGGGTCCGAGGTGTTGCCGCCGCTCTCGCCGGTGGAGCCGTACGTCACGGAGTCCGTGATCCCGCACAGAAACCGTGAGGCCCGGGAGAGGACCGCGTCGGGCCGGTGGCCCTCGGAGGCGTACGCGCGCAGGGCGATACGGAGCTGGCCCATCAGCCCGGCGGCGCGCACGTCGTGGCCCTGGACGTCCCCGATGACCAGGGCGAAGCGGCCGCTCGGCAGCGGGATCACGTCGTACCAGTCGCCGCCGACCTGGAGGCCGCCGCCGGTGGGGACATAGCGCGCGGCGACCCCCATGCCCGGCATCTGCGGGCCGAGGGTGGGCATCATCGAGCGCTGCAGGCCGTCGGTGAGCTCCCGCTCCGTCTCGGCGGCCACGGCCCGGGAGAGGGCCTGCGCGAGCATCCGGGCCACGGTCGTCAGCACGGAACGCTCGTCGGGCGTGAAGCTGACGGGGTAGGTGAAGGCCGCCATCCACGCGCCCATCGTGCGCCCGGCGACGGTCAGCGGCAGAAAGGCCCAGGACTCCCGCCCGAAGTGTTCGGCGAGCGGCCAGGAGACCGGATAGCGCTCCTTGTAGTCCTTCGGGGAGGAGAGATAGACGGCGCGGCCCGTGCGGACGACCTCCGCGGCCGGGTAGTCGGTGGCCAGGGACATATGGGTGAAGGGGCCCTCGTCCCCCGGCTTCTGCCCGTGGTGGCCGACGACGGTGAGCCGGTCCCCGTCCACGCCGAAGACGGCCAGCCCGTCCGGTGTGAACCCCGGCATCGACAGGCCCGCCGCGACCCGCAGTACCTCCGCCGTGGACCGCGCCTCGGCCAGCGCCCGCCCCGCGTCCAGCAGGAACGCCTCGCGCGAGCGACGCCAGTCGCCCGTGAGCGGGGTGCGCGCGGCGGTGGCTCCCGAGGTCTCGGTGACCTCCTGGAGGGTGCCGAACAGCACGAACTCCCTCGTCTCGGGGTCGACGGTCGGCTTGGAGCGGCTGCGCACGGTACGGATCACCCGCCCGTGCTCGTCCATGATCCGCAGCCGGACCTCGGCGAGCGTGTCCTCGGCGATGGCGAGCTGTACGACGCTGACGACCTCGTTCCAGTCGGCCGGGTGGAACCGGGACCGCATGGCCACCTCGGTGACCGTCGCCCTTTCCGCGGGCAACCCGAGGAGCCGGGCGGCCTCGGCGTCGATGGTGACCTGCCCGTGTGCGTTGTCCCAGCGCCACACGCCGGTCGCAAGGGCGGCCAGTACGTCCCCTACCGCGGGCAGGGGCTCACCAGTGCGCATTGACCCACTGTATGAAGAGGTGATCGGAAGGTGCCACCGAGAGTATTCGGGGCGGTGATCTTTGGGCGGCCGGTACCCTTGGGGGATCCGGGCGTCGGCCCGGAAGTTTCACGTGAAACAGACCCAAGCTCATGTGAATCAGCCCCCGATCCGCGAAGACTGGATGAACGACGATGCATCGGTACAGGTCCCACACCTGCGGCGAGCTCCGCGCCTCTGACGTCGGCAGCGACGTCCGGCTGAGCGGCTGGCTGCACAATCGCCGAGACCTGGGTGGCATCCTCTTCATCGATCTGCGCGACCACTACGGCATCACGCAGCTCGTCGCCCGCCCCGGCACGCCCGCCTACGAGGCCCTCGACAAGGTCTCCAAGGAGTCGACGGTCCGCGTCGACGGCAAGGTCGTCTCGCGTGGCGCGGAGAACGTCAACCCGGACCTGCCCACCGGCGAGATCGAGGTCGAGGTGAGCGAGGTCGAGCTGCTCGGCGCCGCCGCCCCGCTGCCGTTCACGATCAACGCCGAGGACGGCGTCAACGAGGAGCGGCGCCTGGAGTACCGCTTCCTCGACCTGCGCCGCGAGCGCATGCACCGCAACATCCTGCTGCGTACGGCCGTGATCTCCGCGATCCGTCACAAGATGACGGCGCTGGGCTTCAACGAGATGGCGACCCCGATCCTCAGCGCCACCTCCCCCGAGGGCGCGCGCGACTTCGTGGTCCCCTCGCGTCTGAACCCGGGCAAGTTCTACGCCCTGCCGCAGGCGCCGCAGCAGTTCAAGCAGCTGCTGATGATCTCCGGCTTCGACCGCTACTTCCAGATCGCGCCCTGCTTCCGCGACGAGGACGCGCGCGCGGACCGCTCGCCGGGCGAGTTCTACCAGCTCGACGTCGAGATGTCCTTCGTCGAGCAGGAGGACGTCTTCCAGCCCATCGAGAAGCTGATGACGGAGCTGTTCGAGGAGTTCGGCGGTGGCCGTCACGTCACCTCCCCCTTCCCGCGCATCCCGTTCCGCGAGGCGATGCTGAAGTACGGCTCCGACAAGCCGGACCTGCGCGCCCAGCTGGAGCTGGTCGACATCACCGACATCTTCGAGGGCTCGGAGTTCAAGGCCTTCGCCGGCAAGCACGTACGCGCCCTGCCGGTGCCGGACGTCGCCGGTCAGACCCGCAAGTTCTTCGACGGCCTCGGCGACTACGCGGTCGAGCAGGGCGCGAAGGGCCTGGCCTGGGTCCGGGTGGGTGAGGACGGCTCGCTGACGGGCCCGATCGCCAAGTTCCTCACCGAGGACAACGTCGCCGAGCTGACCAAGCGCCTCTCCCTGGCCCCCGGCCACGCGGTGTTCTTCGGCGCGGGCGAGTTCGACGAGGTCTCGAAGATCATGGGCGCGGTGCGGGTCGAGGCCGCGAAGCGCTCGGGCAACTTCGAGGAGAACGTCTTCCGGTTCTGCTGGATCGTCGACTTCCCGATGTACGAGAAGGACGAGGACACCGGGAAGATCGACTTCTCGCACAACCCGTTCTCGATGCCGCAGGGCGGCCTGGAGGCCCTGGAGTCCCAGGACCCGCTGGACATCCTGGGCTGGCAGTACGACATCGTCTGCAACGGCGTCGAGCTGTCCTCCGGCGCGATCCGCAACCACGAGCCCGAGATCATGCTCAAGGCCTTCGAGATCGCGGGCTACGACCGTGACACCGTCGAGGAGCAGTTCGCCGGCATGCTGCGTGCCTTCCGCTTCGGCGCCCCGCCGCACGGCGGTATCGCCCCGGGCGTCGACCGCATCGTCATGCTCCTCGCGGACGAGCCGAACATCCGCGAGACGATCGCGTTCCCGCTCAACGGCAACGCGCAGGACCTGATGATGGGCGCGCCGACGGAGCTGGACGAGACGCGGCTGCGCGAGCTGCACCTCTCGGTGCGCAAGCCGCAGCCGAAGTAGTCCGCGCAGGGTAATTCCAGGTACCCGTCCCTGCCTCAGTGGCTCGGAACCGCCGCCGGTTCCGAGCCACTTTTGCGTGTCCACGCAAAACCACAGTCCGCACCCATGTTGCTGACAGGCGGCGTCCCTAGCGTCCGTGCACATGACTGAGAAACAAGAACCGGCGCACAAGCGGAACATGACCCGACGCAAAGTCGTCGTCGCAGGTGGCGCGGCTGTCGCGGCCGTGGGCGCGGGCGGCGGACTCGCCGTGAACGCGTTCGCGGGCGAAACCACGACGGACGCCTCTGCCTCCTCTTCCGCCACGGCGTCGGAGACGTGCTACACCCTCACCTCGGAGACCACCGAGGGCCCTTACTACATCGACGCGGACAAGATCCGTCAGAACATCACCGAGGGCAAGGAGGGCATTCCCATGACCCTCGAACTCAAAGTGATCGACGCTGACACCTGTAAGCCCGTGAAGAACGCCGCGGTCGACATCTGGCACTGCACCGCGCTGGGCGTCTACTCCGGCTACGAGGCGATGGGCAGCGGCGGTGGCGGCGGCACCCCGCCCTCCGGCGCCCCGACCGACGCCCCTTCGGGCATGCCCACGGGTGAGCCCCCGTCCGGCGGGCCCTCCGGCGGCACGGGTGGCGGCCACTCGGAGCCGACCGACGACGAGCGCTACCTCCGGGGCACCTGGAAGACGGACAAGCGCGGTTATGTCACCTTCAAGACGATCTTCCCGGGCTGGTACCAGGGCCGCGCCGTGCACATCCACACGAAGGTGCACGTGGACGGCACCTGGACCGACGCGGGCTACGAGGGCGGGCACACCTGCCACACGGGCCAGTTCTTCTTCGACGAGAAGTCGGTGCTGGCGTCGGCGGAGGTCTCCCCGTACTCCACCAACACCGCCACGCGCACCACGCTCACCGAGGACACGATCTACCCCCAGAACGGCCACACGGGCGGCCTCCTCTACCTCAAGTACGACAAGAAGAACATCGCGAAGGGAGTCCGCGCGCACCTGACGATGGGCGTGGCCCCGGACGAGACGCACGACAGCACGGACACGCAGCCGAGCACGTCGGCGTCGCCCTCGGCGAGCTGACCTGTCAGTTCGCTCGACCCGGGCCCGGAACTCCACTGGTTCCGGGCTCTTCGGGCCGTCGGCGCGGGAGGAGCGGGTCAGCCGAGCTTGAGCAGCAGTTCGGTGAGCTCGACCGGCATGGTGACCATGCAGTCGTGGCCGGTCGCCAGTTCCCACACCTGCGCCGGGGTGCCGTTGGGCTGTGTCGCGGGGACGGGCCGCCGGGCGAAGCCCTCCGGCTTGCCCACCGTGCAGTGGATGTGCGTCCGCGGGATCGTGTTCACGGCCGGGTTGTCCAGGCGGACCGGTTGTTGGAGGCAGCGCACCGGCTGATCGGACAGCATCGTGCGCAGCCAGGCGACATCCGCCGGGTCGGTGACCCCGAACAGACCCGAGGGCGGCGGCATCTCGGGCAGCGGCGGAACCCGCCAGCCGCTGTCGGACCGCACGGCGAGGTCGATCAGGGATTGGGTCAGGGGGAGGACGTCGGCCGCGCTCTCGCCGTCCTCGGGGACCATCGCGTCGAGGTAGACCAACCGCGCGATCCGGTCCGGGACCTGGTTGGCCGCGGACGAGATGACCAGCCCGGCGTAGCTGTGGCCCACGAGGACCACCTCGGTGAGGTCTTGCTCGACGATCAGATCGACGACGTCGTCGACGTGTGTGTCGAGCCCCACCTCGGGGCCGAGCAGATGCGACGTGTCGCCGTAGCCGGTCAGGGACGGCGCGAACACCCGGTGTCCGGCCGACGCCAGCAACGGGACCACCCGCTCCCAGCACTCTCCGCTGTGCCAGGCACCGTGTACCAGCAGATACGTTGACATGGTTTCGCTCCTTGCGCGCCGTCGAGACCGGTGGTGAGGTCGACGGCGGTGTGATCGGGCTCGGTCGTGTTGAAGGCTGCCGCCGGGGATGTGGCCGAGCCAGGGCCCCCGCGATCCTGGGGGTGACAGGACCAGGCACGCGCGCGACGGCCCGAATTACAGTGGGGAGATGACCGACGCCCCCAATCTGTTGGGCGATTACGTGCGCGCCCGCCGTGAGCTCGTCACTCCCGCACAGGTCGGCATCCCCGTCTCGGGGGTACGGCGGGTGCCGGGTCTGCGCAGGGAAGAGGTCGCGATGCTCGCCGGCATCAGTGCCGACTACTACCTGCGCCTGGAGCAGGGCCGGGACCGCAACCCCTCCGTGCAGGTCCTCGAGTCCCTCGCCCGCGTGCTGCGGCTGGACGACGCCGCGACCGCGTACCTGCTGCGCCTCGGCGCCGACAAACCCCGACGGCACCGACGCCGACGCCGGAGGGAGACCGTTCCTCCGGGCATCGCCAAGCTCGTCGCCACGCTCCCGCTGCCCGCACTGGTCGAGGGCCGCTACTTCGACGTCCTCGCCGCCAACGCCCTGGCGACCGCTCTGTCACCGCGCCTCGTGGCGGGAGCCAACCGGCTGCGGGCCCTGTTCCTCGACCCTGCCGAGCAGGCCCTCCACCCGGACTGGGAGAGCGCGGCCGGGGGCATGGTCGCCGGCTTCCGCGAGTCCGTCGGCACGGACATCGACGATCCCCGATTCATCGAGCTCGTCGGCGAACTCTGCCTCGCCAGCCCCCGCTTCAGCCGGCTCTGGGCCCGCCACGACGTGGAGGCGTGCGAAGGCGCACCCAAGCACATCGACCACCCCCAGGTCGGTGGTCTGCGGTTGAACCGGGAGCGGCTGGGCATCGACGGAACGGCAGGCCAGACGCTTGTCATCTACCACCCGGACCCCGGCACCGACAGCGCCGAGAAACTCCTCCTGCTCGCCTCCGCCGCACAGACGCCGGCTGTCTCCTGAACGACGTCCCGCTGGACAGGGCCTACAGGGTTCCGGCGTCGGGCCAGTGGGACCAGTGGGTGTTGGGCGGGAGGGTCGGGCGGTACCGGGCCGGATCCGAGGAGTTCAGCACCTCCGCGATCAGCCGGAAGGTCTCGTGCGTACTGGGCACGGTGTCCCAGAGGTCTTGCGGCTGGTGCCATGCGTCGAGCCGTAGCAGTACGGGCAGGTCGGCGGGGAGGTCGGCCCGCAGTTCCGTCTCGTCGGCCAGGAGAAGCTCCTTGTTCCCCTCGGCGAGCAGGCGGAACACGTCCTCCAGTGGGGTGCTCGCTGCGGCGTCCACGCGGAGTGCCGTTCCGCGGACGACCACGGGAACCCCTCCGACGTAGACCTCCGCGCCATCGGGATCGATCTCCTCCATGTTGTCGACCCGCTCCAGGAAGTCGCCGAACCCGGGCTCGCCGCGCGTCAGGCAGTTGCCGAAGCGGTGCATGACGTCGATGAGGTTGGCGCCGCGCGGGTTGTAGCCCAGCAGTTCGGTCACCATGGCCCAGCGGGTGGCGTCGGCGAACAGATGGATCCGCGCGTCGACCGGGTAGTAGTAGCCGTTGTCGAGATCGGGGAACGCCGCCTTGTCCGCGCAGAGGTCGAACTGTCCGAGGATCGACGAGGTGGTCATCACGGGTTCAGGCTAGGGAACGCGGTGCGCGCCGATCGGGCCGGGACCCGTCCGGGGAGGTTCACCGTCGACGCACAGGCGGTTCGGCGGGGGTGCACAGTGGCCGGGCGTGTGATGGGGGGAGGCGGGTGAGGTCACCGCGCGCCGTACCGGAACACCGCAAGCGCCGGAGGAAGCCATGGGAGTCGTGCTGGTCGCAGTGTTGCTGATCGTCGGAGCGGTGGCCGCGGTCGCCTACCAGCAACGGCTGTCGCAGCCGTACGGCGCGGTGTCCGACCTGGACGCGGAGGCGGGGGCCCACCGGTGGGTGGAGCGGCTCGGCGGGAGCCTGTCCACGCTCGACGCGCGGGGCAACGCGGCGGCGGCGCAGGCGCTGACCGACGCCGCCGAGCGCCACCGGGCCGCGCAGGGGCAGTTGGTCACGGCTCGTTCCGGCGCGCAGTACGTGATGGCTTCGCGGACGGCCCTGGAGGGCCTGCACTACATCCGCGCCGTCCGCACCTCGCTGGGCCTCGACCCCGGCCCCGCCCTCCCCGACCTGGGCACCGGCGCGATCACCGCCCGGGACGGCCGCGTCACGATCGACGGCCGGACCTACGCGGCCTCGCCCCGCCCCGGTGACGCGACGCCGTACTACTACCCCGGCGGGGTCGTGGACGGCCGGCAGATGCCGGGCGGTTGGTACAGCGCCCCCTGGTGGAAGACGGCCCTCGTCGCCGGCGCGGCCGGAGCCGGCGGAGTGATCCTGGCCGACGCCCTCCTCGACGGCCTCCGCCGCCCGCACGGGGGCGGCCCGATGGGCGGGCCCGGTGGCTTCGGCGGGCGCTTCTGAAGGTCAGGCGGAGGTCTGGTTCTGGTTGCCTTCAGCCTGACCGTCTTCGTTTTCGGCGAACAGGTCCTCGGCGGTGGTGGCCGTCAGGGACCGGTCGAACCAGAGCATGAGGATGTCGAGGTCGGTGCATGAGGTGACGCGGTCCCGGATGTCCTCGGGGACGTCGACACCATGCTTCTCCAGTACACGCAGGATCAACGTGGCTCGGTCCTTGGCTTCGCCTTTGGCTTCGCCTTTAGCCTCGCCCTCCAGGTACTTCTCCTCGATGAGGGTTCCGTGGCCCGGGTAGTAACTGCCGACCGACATGTGCAGCTCCCTCCACTTTGCCCTGGCCGGAGTGTTCGCCAGGGCGATTTCCATTGTCTCGAACCAGTACGCCACAGTGTCCTTGTCGAAGGACCGCCATCCGTCGGCCACCGCGTCCAGTATGGCGGCGCTTCTCCTGCTGTCGCTGTGAACGATGGCCGAGAGCACCGCCAGCCCCGGCCGCCGGGCCGCGGCCGACGGGTCCGTGATCTCCGGCACGGTCTGGGGACCGAGTACGAACGGGCGCGTGACCTGTGTCGTCCAAGGGCCCACACCGCACTCGAAGGGTCCGGCCGCCCAGTCCGCCGTGGGGCGATCTCGGCAGACGGCCACGAGCAGTACCGGCAGGTCGTACGTCGCGCGTAGATATGCGACGTAGTACGCCCAGTTCGTCGCCTTGTCCGGGTCCCGCTTGGTCTGGGCCTCGATGGCGAGCAGATAGTGCTCCCCCTCGGGCGGCTCGACCTTCAGCACGGTGTCCACCCGGCGTTCCAGCGGCCGGATCTCCGTCGCGTCGGGAGTGATCTCCCCGATGTCCGCCTTCGTCGGCGGCGGGACGCCGAGCGCCTCGTAGACGGGCGCGAGGGACTCTGGGTGCTTGGCGAAGATCCGGTGCGAGACCTCGTGGGTTGATGTGACCATGTGGCGGAACCTAAGGGGACCTTGAGCCGGGCGTTCGGCCGATGAGAGAAGATCACTCTTTCGAGGGTCGACGAAACGTTCACGCCGCAGTGGTCAGTTTGCACCGGACGTACTTGCCGGTGCTGATGATGTTTCTGACGTCCCGTTGACGGCCCCATCCCCAGGTGTTCGCACAGTGACGGCTCAGGCATCCGCACGGGTGCCTCCTCGAACGGCTGACCGCAGACCTGTCCGGCGAGTTGAAAAGACCGGCAACCATTCCGGTCTCCGCGGTCACTGATGAGTCAGAAGCACCGTGCTCCACAACCACGTAAGGACTCATCCGTGGCATCCCCCTCGCACCGCAGGTCCCTCCGCAAGCGTCGTGTCGTCATTGTTTCCGCCGCCGCCGTCACGGCCGCGGGTCTCGGCGCCGTCGCGTTCGTGATGAACGCGAACGCGGGTACGGTCGACCTCGCGCACCAGGTGCTGCCCGCCAAGGACGGCTGGGCGGCATCCGGATCCGGGACGACCGGCGGCTCGCAGGCCGACTCCTCGCACGTCTACACCGTCAGCACCCGCGCCCAGCTGGTGAAGGCACTGGGCAAGGCGGACAACTCCACGCCGAAGATCATTCAGGTCAAGGGTGTCATCGACGCCAACACCGACGACTCGGGCAGGAAGCTGAGCTGCGCCGACTACTCCGCCGGTACGGGGTATGCGCTAGCCGCCTATCTGAAGGCCTACGACCCGGCCACGTACGGCACCTCCAAGCTGCCCTCCGGCACGCAGGAGAAGGCCCGCGACGCCGCGCAGCAGAAGCAGGCGAAGAACATCGTCTTCAAGGTGCCCGCCAACACCACCATCGTGGGCGTGCCGGGCACCAAGGCCGGGATCACCGGTGGCAGTCTGCAGGTGCAGAGCGTCGAC
Source organism: Streptomyces diastatochromogenes (assembly GCA_001550305.1). Taxonomy (GTDB): domain Bacteria; phylum Actinomycetota; class Actinomycetes; order Streptomycetales; family Streptomycetaceae; genus Streptomyces; species Streptomyces mirabilis_D. The sequence continues at coordinate 9,524 of LRTP01000242.1, read as the reverse complement.
AACGTCATCATCCGCAATCTGACCTTCTCCGCCACCGAGGACTGCTTCCCGCAGTGGGACCCGACCGACGGCGACAGCGGTAACTGGAACTCCCAGTACGACGCCGTCACCCTGCGCGGTGCGACGCACGTGTGGGCCGACCACAACACCTTCACCGACGCGTCGCACTTCGACAGCGCCAACCCGAAGTACTACGGCCGCGAGTACCAGATCCACGACGGTGACCTCGACATCACCAAGGGCTCGGACCTGGTGACCGTCGAACGCAACCAGTTCACCAACCACGACAAGACCATGCTGATCGGCAGCAGCGACACCGACAGCGTCGGCAAGCTGCGCGTCTCCATCCACCACAACGTGTGGAAGGGGATCGTTCAGAGGGCTCCCCTGACCCGGATCGGGCAGGTGCACATCTACAACAACTACTTCGACACCACGACCGTCAACGGGTACGCGCCCCTCTACAGCATCAACTCCCGTGCCAAGGCCCAGGTCGTCGCCGAGGACAACTACTGGAAGGTCCCGACGGGCGGGAAGATCTCCAAGCTGCTCAGCGGCGACGGCACCGGCTCGATCGCCGGCGGCGGCAACCTCGTCAACGGCACCTCGACCGACCTCGTCGCCGCGTACAACGCCGCGAACTCGAAGAAGCTGAAGACGACGGTGAACTGGACGCCGACCCTGAACGCCGGGATCCAGTCCTCCGCGAAGAACCTGCCGACCGAGCTGGCCACCACTACCGGTGCGGTTCTGGCCAACTAGGTCAGGACACGGAAAGGGCGGGGAAGGGGCGGGGAAGGGGCCGCCGCGCGGCTCAGGTGTCGTACTGGCCGTTCCACGGCTCGGCGAACGCGAGACGGTCCGGGTAGAGCTCGGCCCAGGCCTCCTCCTCGTCCTCCCTGATCACCAGGCCGAACAGGACGCCGTCGACGGTGCGTTGGAAGGGGCGGATCGCGATGTTCGTGTAGGAGCGGCGGGGCAGGCTCCGCAGGAGTTTCGCCAGATGGGCCCTGGCCCGGGAGAGCACCGAGTCCGGTCCGTCCGGCGCCAGTTGCTGTTCGGCCCAGGTGCCCGCGCACCAGATCTCCGAGTCGCGGTAGCGGCCCTGGGCGTCGAAGGTGTGCAGCACCGTGTAGAGGCGTTTGTGCTGTTCCCAGCCATCGTCGGGACGGTAGCCCTCGGGGAAGGCATAGGTGATCGACGCCAGGAACTGCCCGTCCGCGTAGCGACCGATGCTCTCGGTGCGGGACTTCGGCTCGTAGGCGATCGGGATGACCGGAGGGACTGCCATGGCGAAACCATACGGGTGGTCAAGAGCATGTCACCAGCGGGGTCGGTTTCCGGCCGAGGAGTGAGACGGAAGACGGGAAAAGAGAGGGGCCCGGCACCACTTCGGTGCCGGGCCCCTCCCTACGCCGTCACTACTCCGGTGCGCCGCCGAAGCGCTCCTTGTACGACTCCAGGTCCTCGTCCGTGATCTTGGCGAACAGGACCGGGGGAACCGTGAAGGGGGTGCCCGCGGGCACGGAGGACAGGGACCTCGCCTCGTCCGCCGAAACCCACGCCGCCGTGTCGTCCGGCAGCGCGAACGCCGAGCGCATCGCGCGGGAGGACGCGGGGATGAAGGGCTCCGAGACCACCGAGTAGAGGTGGATCAGGTTCATCGCCGTGCGCAGGGTCAGGGCCGCGCCGTCCGGGTCGGTCTTGATCTCCAGCCAGGGGGCCTTCTCCTCCAGGTAGGAGTTGCCCGCCGACCACAGGGCGCGCAGCGCCGCCGCGGCCTTGCGGAACTGGAGGGCCTCCATCTGGGTCTCGTACTCGGCCAGCAGGCCCGCGATCTCCTCGCCGAGCTTCGCCTCCGCCTCGCCCGCCGCGGAGCCCGCCGGGACCTCCTCGCCGAAGCGCTTCTTGGAGAAGGACAGGACGCGGTTGACGAAGTTGCCGAGGGTGTCGGCCAGGTCCTTGTTCACCGTGGCGGTGAAGTGCTCCCAGGTGAAGGACGAGTCGTCCGACTCGGGGGCGTTGGCGATCAGGAAGTAGCGCCAGTAGTCCGCGGGCAGGATGTCCAGCGCGTGGTCGGTGAAGACACCGCGCTTCTGGGACGTGGAGAACTTCCCGCCGTAGTACGTCAGCCAGTTGAAGGCCTTGACGTAGTCGACCTTCTTCCACGGCTCGCGCACGCCCAGCTCGGTGGCCGGGAACATGACGGTGTGGAAGGGGACGTTGTCCTTCGCCATGAACTCCGTGTAGCGGACCGGGTTCTCGCCGGAGTCCGCCTCGTACCACCAGGACTTCCAGTCGCGGTTCTCCGCGTCTGTGTCTCGCGCGGCGTCCGCCCACTCCTTCGTCGCCCCGATGTACTCGATCGGCGCGTCGAACCAGACGTAGAAGACCTTGCCCTCCGCCGCCAGCTCCGGCCAGGTGTCGGCCGGGACCGGGACGCCCCAGTCCAGGTCACGGGTGATCGCCCGGTCGTGCAGGCCCTCCGTCAGCCACTTGCGGGCGATGGAGGAGGCGAGCTGCGGCCACTCGTGCTCGTGGCGCGCCACCCACTCCGAGACCTCGCTCTGGAGCTTCGACTGGAGGAGGAAGAGGTGCTTGGTCTCGCGGACCTCCAGGTCCGTCGAGCCGGAGATCGCGCTGCGCGGGTTGATCAGGTCGGTCGGGTCCAGCACGCGGGTGCAGTTCTCGCACTGGTCACCGCGGGCCTTGTCGTAGCCGCAGTGGGGGCAGGTGCCCTCCACATAGCGGTCCGGGAGGAAGCGGCCGTCCGCCGGGGAGTACACCTGGCGGATCGCGCGCTCCTCGATGAAGCCGTTCTCGTTCAGGCGGCGCGCGAAGTGCTGGGTGATCTCGCGGTTCTGCGGGCTGGAGCTGCGGCCGAAGTAGTCGAAGGCCAGCTCGAAGCCGTCGTACACCGCCTTCTGCGCGTCGTGCGCCTGTGCGCAGAACTCGTCGACCGGCAGACCCTGCTCCTTGGCCGCCAGCTCGGCCGGGGTGCCGTGCTCGTCCGTCGCGCAGATGTAGAGGACGTCGTGGCCGCGCTGGCGGAGGTACCGGGAGTACACGTCCGCCGGGAGCATGGACCCCACCATGTTGCCCAGGTGCTTGATCCCGTTGATGTACGGAAGGGCGCTGGTGATGAGGTGTCGAGCCATCGCGGCTGCTCCCAAGTCGTTACGTGTCGTTACGTGGGGTGACGATCGTCGGTGCTGGTCGTACCGTCGGTCGTCTTGCGAACCTTGAAATCGTAGCCGACATGGGTGGGCCGCCCGTTTCCCTTTTCAAGGGGTGGGAAACGGGCGGCCTCGGATTGTTCTTGTCGGGCCTGCGGGGTGCTACGGGCGCCAGTTCTCCAGCACGCCCTCGTAGACCTCCGCGTCGGTCAGTTCGCGCGGGGTCGGGCCCGCGTGGAAGAAGGCCGTGTTGTCGGTCTTCAGCTTGCGGAGGTAGTCGAAGGCCTTGTTGTCGTGCTCACCGAACGCGACGAACGAGAAGAACACGGTGGGGTGGTCCTTCGCCGCGTCCGTGAGGGACTGGGTGGCGGGGGTCTTGGCGTCCGGGGCGCCGTCCGTCTGGAAGATCACCAGGGCCGGGTCGGTGGTGCCGGACTTCTGGTGGTGCGTGACGACTTCTTCCACCGCGATGTGGTAGCTCGTACGGCCCATGCGGCCGAGGCCGGCGTGGAGGTCGTCGATCTTGTTCTCGTGCTCGGGGAGGGTGAGCTCGCCGGTGCCGTCCAGTTCGGTGGAGAAGAAGACGACCTGGACCTTGGCCTCGGGGTCGAGGTGGGCGGCGAGGGCGAGGGCCTGCTCGCCGAGGGCCTGGGCGGAGCCGTCCTTGTAGTAGGCGCGCATGGACGCGGAGCGGTCGAGGACGAGGTAGACCTTGGCCCGGGTGCCGGTGAGGTCCCTCTTCGTGAGGGCCGTTCCTGCTTGTTCGTAGGCGGTGGCGAGGTCGGGGGCGTGGGTCTTGACCTGGGTGAGGGGGGTGGCGGGGGTGGCGGTCGTTCCGGCCTCGGCTTCGCCTTCGGCCGCGTCTTCTTCCCCGCCCGCACCACCCGTGACGCTCTCGTCGTCGGGTGCGGGTGGCCCCGCCGGGGGCTGATCGCCGTCGGCGGCGACGGGCTCGTCCGCCGAGTCGAGCACCGGCTCGTCCGTCGGTACGTCCACGGAGTCGGCCGTCGGCTCGTCGGCCGAGGCTGCGACCGGTTCCGCGACCGGTTCGATGACTGCTTCCGCGACCGGCTCGGTGACCGGTTCCGCGATCGGCTCCGCGGGCTCCGCCGCGGCGGGCTCGGGAGCCTCTTCGGCCACGGGCTCGGAGGCCTCCGCAGCGACCGGTTCCGGGGTCTCCTCGGCGGCGGGCGCGGGAGCTTCTTCGGTGACGGGTTCCGGCTCGGGCTCGGAGGCCTCCACCGTCACGGGCTCGGGAACCTCCTCGGCCACGGGCTCGGGTTCCGGGGCGGACGCCTCGGGGGTTTCGGCGACCGGCTCCGATTCGACCACGGGCTCGGGCTCCGGCGCGGGCGCCTCCACCACGGCCTCGACCTCGGCCTCTGCCTCGACCTCAGGCTCGGCCGGAACCTCGACCTCGGCCTCGGCCGTGGTCACCGGCTCGGGATCCGGAGCCGGAGACGGAATCGAAGCGGAAGGAGAAGCGGAAGAAGAAGCGGAAGGAGAAGCGGAAGCGGCAGCCGGAGTCGGCTCCGTCTCGGCCTTCTCCTCTGTCTCCTCTGTCTCCTTCGTCTCCTCCGTCTCCTTCGTTTCCTCGGTCGTCGTCTCCTCCAGTACCGGCTCCGCCGGCTTGGGGACCGTGACGTTGTCGAAGGCCGCCGACACCAGCTCGTCCACCACGGACGGCTCCGACGAAGGTGCGGGGATCTTTGGCTCGGCCTCCTGAGCGGGAGCCGGCGTGGGCTCCGGCTCGGTGGCCGGGGCCGGGACCGTGGGGGCCGTAGCCTCCGTCGGCGAGGTCTCCGCGTCGGCGTCACGCCCCTGGCGTGAGCGGCCGAACGCGTTCCGCAGGAGAGTGAGAATGCCCATGTGCGCAACCCTTCGCATGAGTTGAAGCCGTCAATCCCTGGCCAGGACGGACACGTAAGGTTAGCGGCCGTCTTCGGCGATCTTGGGCAGGGTCGGGTACCGACAGGTAGCGGTGTCAAGAGCGTTATCAAGACCCCTGCGAGAGCGGGAGGTTCACACTCTGTTCACCCGGCCGCAGGGTGCTTGCACCCGCACCCCCCTAGCGTCACGCTCACACCAAGGGTTCGTATGGGGAGAGTAAAGTGCGCAGATTGCTGCCGTTGATCGGAACGCCCGGTTCACATCCCGGTGGGCGATCCGCCCTGACCTGTCGGTTCCGCTGTGGTGACGCATGCTTCCACGAGGTGCCCAACACCAGCGACAACGCGTACGTCGGTGATGTCATCGCCGGTGCGATCGGCCGCCGTTCGATGATGCGGGCCGCGGCCGTCGTCACGGTCGCCACGGCCACGGGTGCGGCGGTCGTCGGCACCGGCGCCCAGGACGCGCAGGCCGCTCAGGCGGTGGACGGGGGTGCCGCGGCCCGTACCGGACACCCGGTCGACAAGGCCGCGCGCGGGCTCCGGTTCAGCCCCGTCGCGCCGAACACCGCCGACGCCGTCACCGTCCCCGGCGGATATGGCCAGAATGTCGTCATCCGTTGGGGTGAGCCCATCCTGCGCGGTGCTCCCGCCTTCGACCCGGAGCACCAGACCGCCAAGGCCCAGGCCGGCCAGTTCGGTTACAACAACGACTTCCTCGCTCTCCTCCCGCTGCCCGGTGAGCGCGGTCGGCAGCTGCTCGTGGCGAACCACGAGTACACCGACGAGGTGCTGATGTTCCGCGGGTACGACCCCGCGAACCCCACCCGTGAGCAGGTCGAGGTGGCGTGGGCCGCCCACGGTCTGTCCGCCGTCGTGGTCGAGGAGGACCGCAGGACCGGCAGGCTCACCGCCGTCACCCGGCACGCCCTCAACCGTCGTGTCACCGCCACCACCGAGTTCCGGCTCACCGGCCCCGCCGCCGGGTCCGACCTGCTCAAGACCTCCGCGGACCCGACCGGCCGCAAGGTGCTCGGCACGCTCAACAACTGCTCCGGCGGCACCACCCCCTGGGGCACCACGCTGCACGGCGAGGAGAACTTCAACCAGTACTTCGCCAACGCGAGCCGTGACACGGACAAGCGGTACGGGCTCGGTACGGGCGCGACCGAGCGCAAGTGGGAGCGGTTCGACAAGCGGTTCGACGTGGCGCAGGAGCCCAACGAGTCGCACCGCTTCGGATACGTCGTCGAGTTCGACCCGTACGACCCTTCCTCCACGCCCCGCAAGCACACGGCGCTGGGCCGCTTCAAGCACGAGGCCGCGACCGTGCGGCTGACGGACGACGGGCGGCCCGTCGTCTACACCGGCGACGACGAGCGTTTCGACTACTTCTACAAGTTCGTCGGCAGCAAGCGGATGCGGCACGGTTCCTCGCGCTCCGTCCGGGAGCACAACCTCTCCCTCCTCGACGAGGGGACGCTCTACGTGGCCCGGCTGACCGGCGACTCCCCCGCCGCCGAGATCGACGGGAGCGGGAAGCTTCCGGCGGACGGGGAGTTCGACGGCAGTGGCGAGTGGATTCCGCTGGCCACCGCGACCGCCCACGGGGCCGTCTCGCACGTGGACGGGATGACGGCCGAGGAGGTCCTCGTCTTCACGCGGCTCGCCGGTGACAAGGTCGGCGCCACCAAGATGGACCGGCCCGAGGACATCCAGCCCTCCCCGCACACCGGCAAGGTCTATGTCGTTCTGACCAACAACACCAACCGCGGCAAGGCCGGGTCCGCGGGCGCCGACGAGGCCAATCCGCGCAACGCCAACAAGCACGGGCACATCCTGGAGCTCACCGAGCGCCGAGGCCGCGCCGAGGCGACCACCTTCGGCTGGTCGCTGTTCCTCGTCGCGGGCGACCCGGCCGACCCCGCGACCTATTTCGCGGGCTTCCCGAAGGACAGGGTCAGCCCGATCTCCTGCCCGGACAACGTGGCCTTCGACCCGCACGGCAACCTGTGGATCTCCACGGACGGCAACCAGCTCGGCTCGCACGACGGCCTGCTGGGCGTGGCGACGAAGGGCGAGCGGCGCGGTGAGCTGAAGCAGTTCCTGACGGTGCCGACCGGCGCGGAGACCTGCGGGCCGATCATCCAGGACCGGCGGGTACTCGTCGCGGTCCAGCACCCGGGCGAGATCGACGGCGCGTCGGTGGAGAAGCCGGCGAGCAACTGGCCCGACGGGCCGGGGAAGATCGTGCGCCCGGCGGTCGTCTCGGTGTGGCGCACGGACGGCTGCGACATCGGGGTCTGAGGCCGCGGGAGTCGTCGCGGGAGTCGTCGCGAAAGCCGCGTAAGGGTCTTGGGGGAGGGCTGGGACGGGGTTGTCCACGCCGCCGCGTTCCAGCCACTGCCCGAGGGGGGCGCCGTACAGTCCGCGGACCACCGTCTCGGGGCCGGACTGGAGGGTCGGCCGGCAGACGGTGATGACCTCACCGGTCGCCACCAGGAACGCCGTCGTGTGGTAATCGCCGTGCGGGACACGGGGGTTGAGCCCGGCCGAGCAGGACCCGGCCGGGCGTTCGCGCGGCCCGCACCCCCTGTTTCCGGGCGGTCAGTGCGGTCAGTGCGGTGACGCGATGGCGCGGGCCGCCGCGACCTCCTGGCGCAGTGGCTCCAGCACACTGCCGGCCGGCCCCGTGAGATCCGTACGGACCGCGACGAGGGTGTCGGTCTCGCGAAGCCCGTCCGACAACTCCCTCAGTTGCAGCGCGACGTGGGAGATCTCGGCCGGGGAGGGGCGCTGGGCGCCGTGCCGGATCCGTACTCCGGCGGCCGTGGTCGCGTCCACGATGCGCTCGACCGCGACGACGAGCGGCAGCCAGGCGGCAGCGCGTCGGCCGTTGGGCGGCGGTTCGCTCAGGGCGCGCTGGAACTCCGTGCGGATGGCGGACAGGTCGCGGTAGAGGCGGCGGCGCATCCGGGCGCGGGCGGCGGGGTCGACGTCCGCCCCGAAGGCGTACTCCACATAGCGGGCGGTGTCCGCGACCGCGTCCGCGAGGCGGTCGCCGACCCGGGTGTGCCAGCTCTCCGGCCACAGCAGATAGCCGGCGACGAGGGCGATCGCGCAGCCGATGAGGGAGTCGGCCAGGCGTGGCACGAGCAGGCCGGTGCCCAGATGGTTGAGGACGTCGGAGAGGAGGAGGATCACCGGGGTGACGGCGGCGGTCTGGTAGCCGTAGCCGCGTCGGCCGAGGACCGGGATGAGCGGGCCGAGGACGAACATGACCGGCACGTCCCACCAGCCGAGCGGCACCAGGGCGAGGACGACGGCCGCGACGACGAGTCCGGCGACCGTCCCGAGTGCGCGCAGCAGTGCCCGGGAGAAGACCGATCCGAAGTCGGGCTTCATGACGAAGGTGATGGTGAGGGCGACCCAGTACGAGCGTGGCACCGGGACGAGGGAGACCAGGGCCTGGGCGAGGCCGATGCACAGGGCGAGGCGCAGGCCGTAGCGCCAGGAGGCGGCGGACAGCAGGACGTTGCGGGAGGCGCGGGTGGCGCGGACGCGCAGGGATGGGGGTCCCCCCTGGTCGAGCGAAGCCGAGAGCTTGGGGGAGGGCCTGCCGAAGCGGTCGTCGACGTTGCGGGGGGACGCCTTGCCCGCGGACCGGTCGCTGACGACGTCGGCGGCGTGCCGCAGGGCGTGGTCGACGGCGCGAGCGGTCTCGTTGGTGGGGACCGGGAGGCTGAGCCCTATGGGGCCGGTGTAGCCGGTCTCGACGGCGTCGGCGAGGTGGCGTACGGCGTCCGCGACCTCGGGGGCCAGCGGCTCGTCGAACTGGTGGGCCGCCGGGGCGGCTTCGACGACGGGCGTGATGGCGTTGAGCTGGGCGAGCAGCCGGGCGAGTTCGGGGTTGCGGCCGTGCTGGAAGGCGCGCCGGGCGAGGGCGAGGTCGTAGGACTGGTTGAGGGACTGGGTGACGGCGAGGCGGATGTCGACGTACCGCTCGGTGCCGGTCGCGGCGAGCAGGTCGGCGACGGTCCGGTAGGTGTGGGCGACGGCGGCCCGTTCGGGGATGCCCGAGCGCAGCGGCCAGGCGAGCAGGGCCAGGGCCAGTACGAGGAGGCCGCCGCCGGACATCAGCACGGGTGCGAGCCACCAGGATCCCGGCAGGGGAAGTCCGGCGCCGATGGAGCAGTTGAGGAGGAGCAGCAGGCTGGACACGGAGGCCACGGCGCCGATCGTCGAGATCATCCCGGAGACGAGCGCGACGCAGGTGACCGCGCCGACGGCGACCCAGCCGTGGCCGTAGACGAGCGAGCCGATGGTGACGCCGATCGCGCCGAAGAGCTGGGGGACCGCGATGTTGAAGATGCGCATGCGGTAGGCGTCCGCGGTGTCGCCGATGACGCCGGACAGGGCGCCCATGGAGGCGAGGGCGCCGTACGCGGGTTCGCCCGCC
>LRTP01000241.1 GCA_001550305.1 Streptomyces diastatochromogenes | reverse complement strand
CCCTCCGGAACATCGCTGGTCTTCAAACTCCAGTCCGCCGTGGCCACGTCGCACACCTCCGAGATCAAAGTGTTGCGACGACCAGTTGAATCCACCCTGCACTCCGTGATCGGAGTGGATGATGGTGCCACCCGGCCGCGGGGAGCGGTTGCCGGTGGCCATGGCGAGGGCGTTGGTGGTCAGCGCCGCAGTGGGTGAGGCGTCGATCGACCAGCCCACCACCCGGCGTGAGAACGCGTCCAGAACGACCGCGCAGTACACCTTGCCCTCAAAGGTGGGGTGCTCGGTGATGTCAGTGACCCATAACCGGTCCTGGGCCTGACGGGTGAAGTTCCGCTCCACCAGGTTGGCGACCGAGGGCGTCAGGTGCTTGGTGCGGCGGCGCCGGTTGCCGGGCAGGCCGTGCAGGCCGGACGGTGCATCAGCAGCTCCACGGCGCCGTGGCTGACATGAATGCTCAGTCCCAGGCCGAGTTCGGCGTGCACCCGGCGGGAGCCGTAGGTGCCGCGGGACGCGGTATGCATGCCCACGATGGTCTCGGTCAGCCAGGCGTGCTTGACCAGGCGGTTCGACGGAGGCCGGTCCCGCCAGGCGGAGTAACCGGACTCCGCGACATGCAGCACCCGGCAGGCCAGCTGCACCGACAGATGCTCACAGGCCATCACGCGTACGGCTTCGCACCGCCTTTGGGGACGTCACCTCACCCAGCAGCTCGGCAGCCCGCCGGTGGATGGCCAAATCGGCCTCCAGCTCGGCGATACGCTTGCGGGCCGCAGCGAGTTCGGACAGGTCGCTGCTGGTCGTGCCGGGCAACTGCCCTGTATCGATGAGGCGCTGGCGACGCCAGACATAGATCGTCTGATCGCTGATACCGAGGAGCCGGGCGCCCGACAGTCGTGCAGTGGACAGGGATTGCAGAACAGCCGTGGCGCTTCGGGCCGGTCGATACCGCTGGTCGTCAGTCGGCCCGGCGGCGCGCGAGAGCGTCGCCGGACCGTGTGCCGCTAGGGTTCCGGCTCCCACACTTGGCGGGGACTGGTGGAGCACACCTCGACGGCGACCTGGCCGATCTCCGCGTCTGGAGCGGTCAGGCACAGATGGGTGGCCTCGTTACGGAGCCGGATGTCGCCGTACGGATCGGTTTCGGCGATCCGGCGTTGGCCGGTGTTGTCGTTCTTGGTACCCGGGTAGTCGCACGTGAAGATCACGGAGGGGGCTCCGGGGCCCGCGGTGTCGCTGTTGTCGACATCGACGCATTTGCGGCTGGGGAGGCCGCGTAGGCGACCAGGTTGTCGCTGTAGTTCTGGTAGTGGATGTCCCAGAACTGGTTGTCGACGTTCTTGCGGGGGTGGACGATCACCCTGGTGAGGTCGTCGGTGCCACCGCCGCGGGCGTCGAGGTAGGAGCCGTTGTCGGCGCGCAGCCGCACCCACTTGCCGCCGGTATGCCAGCTGTCGGACGGGACCGCGCGGGAGCTCTCCCACCACAGCTGCGCGTCACTGTCCGTACAGGGCAGTGCCCGCAATGCCTCCTGCCTGCCCATGGCGGTCAGGCACAGCGACGGCCACAGGGCATTGCGCCAGCGAACGGGCCCGCTCTCGACGCCTCCGCTGTTCTCGTCGTCCAGGGCGGCAGGGCTCTCGGGGAGCCACGGCGCTGTCGTGCTGCCGCAGGCGGCAAGGTCGATCCTGAACTGGTCGAACGGGTTGGCGCCCGGACACCGTTCCTCGTCGGCCGCGGCCCGTGTGCCTGCGTTCCCGAGCTGATCTCCCGATGCGCCGTGCAGGAAGGCGTACCAGTGGCCGCTGAGGACGGCGGTGTTGAAGCGCTGCTGGTCATTGAAGCGCTGCGGGTAGGTGATGACCCGGCCGGAATTGTCGGCCGGGACGTCCATGGCGGAGCCGGTGGCAACGTTGACGTAGGCCACGGGGTAGGTGCTGGCGAGACGGCTGGGCGGTGGGGGTACCGGCCGGCCCGGTGCGTTGAACTCGACCGGGAAGTGGTCCGCGCCTCTCCCGTTCGGGACTCGGGCCATCATGTTCGGGGCGTCGTGCACAAGGGCCTAGTCGATTTCGGTGCCGCCCTGGTGGGTGCCTGGTGGGGCCGGGCGAGGTATTCGTTCGCGGCGGCGCCGGCCGTGAGACGGGCGGCAGCGGGCCCCTCCGAGACCGCCCTGCATGTTGTACGTGGCGAACGGGCGGGCGGGGTCGTCCGGCGCTGCGGCGGCCTGGGGTGGCGCGACGGCCACCACCCCAGCCGCGGTCAGTAATAGAGCGGCCAGGGATGCCCATAGGCATCTGCTCCACCCGGGAGATCTTCTTCGAACTACCAAGTCACCGCTCTGACCGGGGCTTCTCAGACAACCTCAGCGCGGTGGCGGGCCCTTGGTCCCTGGATCTCGGTGGCGTGACGAGGGTGAGACGACCGGTGGCGGTGTCATAGCTGTAGCCCGAGACACGAATACGGCCCGAGACGGACGGCGAATGCACGATTCTGTCGACGTCGATGGGAACTGTGACGGCCGGATCGGTGACCGCGGTGCCCCGCAGGGGCGTCTCCTCGAAGCCGCGCTGGAGGAAACCGCGCCTCAGCTTGTCGTCAGCCATCAGGGCCGACCCGCAGTCGGTGTGGTGGATGACGGCCAATTCGAACCAATCGGCGTCGGGGGTCACAGTCTCGTGCAGGTAGCTGATCCACGCGAGATCGTCGAGGAACGACTGGTTTGCCCGGCCGCCGACGGTGCGTGCCACGATCGCGTCTCCGAGTCGCAGACCGAGGGTGGCTGCGGGGTCGACACGAGGATCGATGCAGGTCAAGACATAGACCTGCTGGTTGGGGATGAACGGGATCTCCGGCAGGTGTTCGCTGAAGTCGGTGGCCGCGAAACGCTTGTTGTTCTCGAGTAGCTTGTCGAAGTTGGTCATATTCCCAAGGTCGCAGCTTGGCGGGGTCGTGATCGTGCGGATATGGCCAGCTGTCGTCAGAGTCGCGCCATCAGCGCTGTCATGCCGGGGGCCCGTCCGGGATACGGCGGTGGGTACGGCGGTATTCGGTGGGTGTCGTGCCCAGTGCGCGCGACATGTGCAGGCGCAGATTGCCTGCGGTACCCAGCCCGCATCGCCCGGCGATGAGGTCCACCGGTAGGTCGGTCGTTTCGAGGAGCCGTTGCGCCTCCAGCACTCGTTGTGCGGACAGCCAGCGCATCGGTGTCATGCGGGTTCGTTCGCGGAAGCGGCGGGAGAACGTGCGTGTGGGCATGCCCGCATGCCGGGCCAGGTGGGTCAGCGACAGCGGCTGGTGCATCCGCTGGATCGCCCATTCGAGGGTCCGGGCGAGGTGGTCGGCGTCGTCACGCGCATCCCTACGCGGGTCTTGGGCATGGTCGCCTGACCGGTGGGTGGCCACGACCATGCGGCGGGCCACCGCATCGGCGACGCCTGCCCCGAAGTCCGAGCGGACCACGTGGATGTAGAAGTCGACGCTCCCGGATTGGCCCGCGCCGGTCAGGATGCTGCCACCGTCGACGAACAGTACGTCCGGGTCGAGCCACACGCTCGGATAGCGTCGGCGGAACTCGTCGGCTTCGCGCCAGTGGGTAGTTGCCCTGCGGCCATCGAGCAGACCGGCGGCCGCCAGCGCGAACGCGCCCAGACATACCGAAGCCAGGCGTGCACCACGTTCGTGGGCAGACCGCAGCGCCTCGCGCACGGCGGCGTCCGGTTCTACCGGTGGGTAGAAGCCGGGCACGATCACCGTGTCAGCTGTTGCCACGGCATCGAGGCCTGCCGCCGCGTCGATGGCGAAGCCCGTTGAGGTGGGGACCGGGCCCGGTCGCAGCCCGCACACGGTGAACGAGTAGTGCGCAGCTTCGTCGCGGAACCCGAAGACCTGAGCAGCGGTCGCGAGATCGAATGCCACGACTCCCGGCAACGCCAGTGCGACGACCACGTGTGGGCGCTGGTGCGGCCATGTCATGAGGCCACCTGGTCTGACAACACCGCGATCCCCTTCCGAAACATGCACGTTCCGACATCGCACGGCTGCGGCACCGCCATGCTCCAGCGTGACGCAACCTGCAGCGGTGCAAGACCGCCGCGGCAGGTGCCGTGCCCAGTCAGGGCACGGATACCCCCATGTCGACGCCCTGGAGTGGGCCCCTTCCGATTCCGAAACAGCCCGTGCTGTTCGTGCCCTTGCGGCTCGCCGATGGCCGATCACTCGCCTCTGCGAGGGCGTTTGAAGTAGGCAGATTGCCCTTTATAGTCTAGTGGGTCCCCAGCTAGGGCGTGTCCGACGGGTCCCCTGACGGGACTGGCGGTGGATCCGTTAGTGAGGAAGCGGAGGGAGAACAAAGCTCAGCGCGTGAGCACGCACCCAGCCGCGACGCCGAGGAAGAGCATGGCTCCGACGAACAGGCCGACGATCAGGGATAGGCGGTGCTTCCGGGTGAATACCCTTGCGCTTTCCGGCCTTTCGGGCAGGTAGACGACCGGCGTATGGGTTCCGAGAGCCATCCCCAGCCCCAGCCCCGTCGCGACGGGCCGGAACCTGACGGGGCGGCCCTGCCGGTCGGTGAACTCGATGACCGGCGTCGAACTATCGTCCCCCGGCCGATGTTCCTGGTCCACCACCACCCCCTCGGCGTGGAGCCCGTAGCGGCTCAGCCGCATCTGCAGCCGTGCCTCCCGCGCACCGGCCCACAGACTCACCAGGCCCGCCAATACGGCCAGCCCGATACCGATCGTTTCACCCGTCATCCGTCCCCTGCTCTCCCTCACGCAGCGCCCGCCCGGCACGGCCCGCGCATCAGGAGGACGCGGCACGCAGCCCGATGGTTCACGAAGGTGCGTGGGCACACCGGCTCCTCGGGCTTCCGTGGCCGTGGCGGAGGGCCACGGAGGGCCGCCCCGCTCCCTGAAGCCGAGGTCATCACCGGAGCCACAGCCTGATCGCGGCGAGGGTGACCGTCCCGTGAAAGACGTAAGCCCGCTTGTCGAAGCGCATCGCCACGGCCGGCTTGATCTTCAGCTTGTTGATCAGGCGCTCGACTTCGTTCCTGCGGGTGTACCGCGCCGCGTCGAAGCCGGTGGGCCGGCCTCCTGCGCTGCCGCGCCGCTGCCGGTTTGCCCGCTGGTTCTCCGGCTCGGGGATGGTGTGGCCGATCTGGCGGCGGCGCAGGTAACGGCGGTCGCGCCGCGAGCTGTACGCCTTGTCGCCACTCAGATGCTCCGGCCGGGTGCGAGGGCGCCCACCGGCCGGACGGGGAATGCGCACGCGTTCCAGGACCGGGATCAGCTGCGGGGCGGCACCCCACTGGCCGGAAGTCACCAGCAGGGCCAGGTGACGCCACCCGCCGTCGCCGGCCAGGTGAATCTTCGTGCTAAGCCCGCCGCGTGAATGGCCGAGGGCTTCATCGGGACGGTGCTGGGCGGGGCGGGTGCGCTTGCCGGGTTTCCGCGGCGCCTTCTCGCGGGCGCCGGCGGCGTGCTGGTGAGCGCGGCACACCGTGGAGTCCACGCCGACCAAGGACCAGTCGATCCTGCCCTCGGTATCGGCGTCGGCCTGGACAGCTTGCAGGATCCTCTCCCACGTGCCGTCCGCCGACCACATGCGGGGCCTGTCGTGCGCTGTCTTCCACTGCCGAACCGTCGCGGCAGATCCCGCCACGGCAGGCCGCGGTAACCGCTCCATGCCCAGCGCTCCGCCGACCGCGCCTGACCCAAGCGCCGCGAGCAGCGGGCCGTGGCTGCCGGAGCCCTGATGCAGTTGCTCACTGGCGATCACGCGCAGCAGGGCCTCTCCCGGCACACTCACGTGGATCCGGATGCCGGTGCCGCCGGTGCCGCCGGTGCCGCCGGTGCCGCCGGTGCCGAGGATCCCGTCGACGCCCTGAGGGAGCAATGTCCCCTGCGCGGTGCGGTATCCATCCGCCTCACGGCCGACATGCCGACCGCCCGCACCTCCGTCCCGGCCCGCGCGATCGACGCCGGCTCGCCCCTCTTCGGCCACGTCAACGACGCCGACTTCCGAGCGGGGACGAATAGGTGAGTTGTCAACAATTTCGTTACACTGAGTGTATGAAGGAGACACCGCGCTGGCTCGACCCCGAGCAGAAGGTTGCCTGGGACAGTTTCATCCGCATGCAGGAGAAGCTCATCGGCCGACTGTCCCGCCGGGTGCAGACCGACTCCAAGATGTCCGCCGCCGACTACGTCGTGCTCGTCAAGCTCACCGAAGCCGGCGGACGGCTGCGCTTCCTGGAACTGGCCAATCTGGTGGAGTGGGAGAAGAGCCGGATGTCCCACCAGGTCACACGGATGGCCAAGCGCGGGCTGGTGGCCAGGGAAGACTGCCCCGACGACGGACGCGGAGCGTTCATCGTCGCCACCCCGGCCGGTTACGCGGCGATCGAAGCCGCCGCTCCCGTCCATGTCGAACACGTCCGCCGACTCTTCATCGATGCCTTGACGCCAAAGGAGCTCAGCACGCTCGCCGAGATCTCGAACCGCGTGCTGGAGCACATGGAGAAGCAGCCGGACTGACCGACGGACGGACGGGGCGGCCTCATGATGGGCCCCGGCAACGCCGGACGCGGTTGCGTACGCGGCATCCGGCGGCAACGGAATCGACAGCGCGCCGCGCGTCCGCGGTCCCACGCTTCGCCGAAACCGTGTGCGGCCTGTGCGTACTCTGGCGAGCGCTCTCGTGCCACCAGATCATTGGGTTGCCACTGACGGTCTCGGAGGTAGGCATTTCGTCCTGTACGACGTCCCAGCGCTCGACGATCTTGCCCCGATCGGCCCGGAAGATGCCCTCGACGAGGACCGCATGCATCCCCTACTGGGCGTCCGGGGCCTCCGTGAGTAGGTCGCGCAGCGTCTGAAGCCCGTTGGGCATGGTGGGGTTGTGCTTGGAGCGGAGTTGGGCGGGGGCCACGCACTCCCACGATCAGCCCTGCAGGCAGCGTGACATCCGGCCGCCCGGAGCCAGGGGCGCGGCCTCCAGGCCAGTCGGCCGGATTCGTCGCCCGACTGCTCTGGAGCATCAGCCGAAGTTGTACACGGTGACGGTCAGGGATCCGCCTTCCGCGCTGATGGTGTACTCGCCAGGGCCTGTGCACGGCACGCAGCCGTCGGCAAGGATGTCGTCGTCGTTGATGCCGGTGTCGTCCTCCCCCACGAAGGCGCACACCTCGGTGACGGAGTGCGGGACGTATCGGTGTTCGGCGCCGCCGAACAGCAGATAGCGGTGCAGGGTGGGGGTGTTGATGTCCCGGTGCGGGTGTTCCCGCAGGTCGGCCTGCTGGCCCCACGGGGCCCTCCACGTCTGCGAGCCGACTGGCGACAGTGGGCTGAGGGGTTACGGAAGCCCCCGATTCGCTCCCCTGGTTAAATCCCCCCGCAGGGATGGGACCGAAGCCCGCGCGGTCGGTGCGCAGGCGCACGCGCAGCTGATTTCTTCCAACGCCTCCCCCAGTGTCACCGGCAGTCGGCAGGTCACGGCGTGGAGAACGCGTACGGCCCCGACCGGCGAGGGCGCCGGCCGGAGCCGCAGACGAGTTGTGTGGTCATGAAGGGCGGTCGTCTACGCGGCGAAGGGCTCTTCAGGGCTTCAGCCTCACGATGGTCCCCGCAGGCAATAGGTGAGGCCCGGGGACGCTGTTCGACGTCTCAACTCGTAGCGTGGACCAAGGAGTCCGAGGCAGTTGTCGGTCAGTCCCCCACCGCAGGAGAGCGAAGAGGCCGCCGCCGGCGCGACCGCGTCAGCTCCGGATCGCTCTGCTCGGGAGCCTTCAAGAGTCCTCCGAGGTCAACTCGTTCGGCGGGCAGAAGCCGTGGGGACTCCTCCGCGGACGGTGTGCTGCTGATGGCGGTCGGGCCCGTGCCGAGTCGGCGTCGCGAGGTACTCATGACGAGAGTCTGGCGCATGCCCGAAGGCCCCCGGAAAGGCAGCCCGCATTGCCCATGCCGATACCCATGCCGATGCCCATGGCGGGAACCAGGCTCAGGTACGACACGGCAGGCACGGCGCTGATCAGCATGCACCGCCAGATGGCCCAGTCCTGACAGACCAGCCACAGCCGACACTGCGTCTCTACTCCCGCTTCCTGCACGGGACTCCGGCCTGGGCGCCCCGCCGCCACCGGCCGGCGTCTCCGCTGCCGCGCCTCGGTTTCGTCGCACCCAGCACACGGCCACCCTCGTCGGGCCATGGCGAATCTGGTACGAACAAGACCACTTCTCGCTCCAGGGCATCGCGGACCGGGAAGGAGCGAGCCTCGCCACCGTGCGACCGGCTCTGCTCAAGAACGACGTCCCGCTTCGCCCCGCCGGATCCTGTCCGGGGCGCCCCCGAAGGAGGTAGCCCTCGGGGAGCAAGGGCCTGAGCGATCGTCGCGGCCCAACCATCATGACTGCCGCGGGGGTTCAGCAGCCCGACGAGCGAGAGCGCGAGGTGATCAGCGAAGCCGAAACCGTCAAGGAACCGTCAGGTTGTGCCGGGCAAAACCGTCAAGCGGCAGAGCTTTGCTGAGGGCTTCGCTGACGCCTCTTACGGAAATGGACTGTGATCATGGCTGTACTGCTGCATCGATGGGGGGTGTTCGCGGTACGCCGTCGCCGTACGGTCTTGGCCCTCTGGCTGCTCGTCGTCGCCGCGATCGCCGCTCTGGGCATCGGTTTCGCGGGGAGCTTCGACTCCAAGTCGGATATTCCGGGGTCCGCTGCGCAGAGCGCCCTGACCAGGATGGACCGGCATTTCGGGTCCTCCGACCACCAGAGCGCGGAGATCGTCTTCGAGGCGCCGAGAGGTACCTCGTTCAAGGACCCGGCCAAGGCCACCGCGCTCAAGCAATCGCTGACCGCTGCGGCCACCGTGCCCGGTGTCACGTCGGTCAGTGACCCGATGCGCAGCCAGACCGTGTCGCCGGACGGGCAGACGGCTGTCGCCGAGGTCCAGTTCTCCACGGCCAAGGACCAGGACGTCCCCCAGGCCGACCTTGATGCCCTCAAGGACACCGCGACCGGCAGCCGCGCCGCGGGCATCGACGTGCTCTTCGGCGGCGACGCCTACAAGCAGTCCAAGCCCCCGGTGGGACCGACGGAGGCGATCGGCGTGCTGGTCTCGCTTGCCGTTCTGGCGATCACCTTCGGTTCCCTGTTGTCCGCCGGAATGCCGCTTGTCACCTCCCTCCTCACGGTCGTGGCAAGCATGGCGGGGCTGATGAGCCTGTCCTCGGTGCTGAGCATCTCCGACAACGCACCGACGCTCGCCATCATGCTGGGCCTCGCGGTGGGCATCGACTACGCCCTGTTCATCGTCTCGCGCCACCGCGCCGAGCTGGCACAGGGCCGCAGCGTGAAGGACGCCGTGGCCCGTGCGACCGCGACCGCCGGGAGCGCGGTGGCGTTCGCCGGACTGACCGTGATCATCGCGCTGGCCGGTCTGACGGTGGCGGGGGTTCCGGTGCTCACCTCGATGGGCCTGAGCGCCGCCGCAGCGGTGACCGTCGCGGTCGCCATGTCACTGGGCCTGCTGCCTGCACTCCTGGCGGTCGCTGGGGAGAAGCTGCGCCCGAAGCCCGGTTCACGCGCCGTACGCCGGATGCGCAGCTCGCAGGATCCCGCCGGCAAGCCCTCGATGGGGGCGCGCTGGGTCGGGGCCGTCGTACGCCGTCCGTGGCGAGCGGTCATCACCGTCACCCTGGCGCTGACCGCGCTCGCCCTTCCCGCCATGCAGCTCCAACTCGCCCTCAGTGACGACGGCAGCGAACCGACGTCGGCCGCGGTGCGTCAGGTCTACGACAAGATCGGTGCCGCTTTCGGCCCCGGCGCCAACGGCCCCCTCGTGGTGCTGGTCACCGATGCGCCGGCCGGCACTCTCAAGACCACCGGCCGGCAGGTCATCGAGGACCTGGCCACCGTCAAGGGCATCGCGCGCATCAGCCCTGTCGACTACTCCGGCGACGGCGCCGCCGCGCGTGTCCAGGTCATTCCCGAGACCGGGCCGCGTGATCCCGCGACCAGCGACCTGGTCACCCGCCTGCAGGACCGGGTCACCCCGCTTGCGGCACAGAGCGGCAGTCACATCGCCGTCACCGGCCAGACCGCCGTCAGCATCGAGGTCTCCGGCAAGCTCAGTGCCTCCCTGCTGCCGTTCGCCCTCGTCGTTGTCGGACTCTCGCTCCTGCTGTTGATGGCCGCATTCCGTTCCGTCGCCATCCCTGTCAAGGCCACCGTCGGCTTCCTGCTGTCGGTCGGCGCCTCCTTCGGCGCGATCGTCGCCGTCTTCCAGTGGGGCTGGCTCGCCGGAGCGCTCGGTGTGCCCTCCACCGGGCCGATCGCCAGCTTCGTGCCCATCATCGTGATGGCCGTGCTGTTCGGCCTGGCCATGGACTACGAGGTCTTCATGGTCTCTGCCATGCGCGAGGAGTACGTGAAGACGAAGCGGCCCCACGCCTCGATCATCGGCGGTGCCCAGCACGCCTCCCGGGTGGTCACCGCCGCCGCGCTGATCATGGTGGCCGTGTTCGCGAGTTTCCTGTTGGGCCACGACCCGGCGATCATGCCGATCGCGCTGGCCTTGGCGGTCGGTGTCCTCATCGACGCGTTCGCGGTCCGGATGACGCTGGTTCCGGCCGTCATGTCGCTGTTGGGTCATCGCGCGTGGTGGCTGCCGCGTCGGCTGGACAAGTGGCTGCCCGACCTGGATGTTGAAGGGGCACACATGGACGAGAATGAACGCGCACCCGCCCCCGTGGTGTACCCCGTCAGTCCCCGGCAGGACGTCTCTTCATGAACTCCCCGGACACGGTCCTCGTCGTCGAAGACGACGCCGGCATTCGCGACCTGATGGCCTCGGCTCTCAGCTTCGCGGGCTTCGACGTCCAGCTCGCCGAGGACGTTCCCCAGGCCCTCACGTATCTCGCGCAACGCCCCCCGGACGTCATGGTCCTGGACGTGGGCCTGCCCGGAGGGGACGGTTTCGAGGTGCTGCAGCTGATCCGCTCGCGCGGCGTCACGGTGCCAGTGCTGTTCTTGACCTCCAGGGACGCCATCGAGGACCGTGTCCGGGGGCTCAAGCTCGGCGGCGACGACTACGTCACCAAGCCCTTCAGCGTCGTCGAAGTCGCCGCCCGTCTGCAGGCCCTGATCCGCCGCTCCCGCGGCAGTGCGGGTGCCGCGGCCGATGACGGCATCCTGCGCTACGCCGATCTCGAACTCGACGACAAACGCCACACCGTCCGCCGCGGCGGGGACACGGTCGACCTGTCACCCACCGAGTTCCGGCTCCTGCACTACCTGCTCTCCCATCCCGGCCATGTCATGACCCGCTCCCAGATCCTGGAGGCGGTCTGGCAGTACGACTTCGGCGGCGACTCCGTCGTGGTGGAACGCTTCGTGTCCAACCTGCGGCGCAAACTCGACCACGGCCGCGAACCCCTCATCCACACCGTCCGCGGCATCGGCTACAGCCTGCGCCGGCCTGCCTCATGAAAGGACCGGAGCTGTCGTCGCTCAGACCCCGCCGGCTCGCCACCATCCGCGGGCGGATTCTCATCGGCGTCCTGGTGCTGCTGGCCGCCGGCCTCATCGGCAACTCCGTCGCCGGCGCCGTGACCCTGCGCAACTACCTTGATCACCGGGCAGAGGTCTCCCTGCGAGCATCCGGCGACCGCGTCCACCGGCTACTCGCCGCCGGCCCCCAGACGATCAACGGAACCCAGCTGTCCGCCCTGATCTCGCCCATCCTCGGCATGACCGTCATCGGCCCCGACGGCGGAGTCGCCGCCCAGGCGGGGGACGGCGTACCTGAGGCGATCAACCACCTGACCGCCGGCCGCCTCGACCAGGTCGTCACCGTCAAGGACGACCCCTCGGTGCCCGACCTGATCGCCCTGCGCATCCCCGCCAGCGGCCTGACCGTGAAGACATCCGAAGGGGAGGCCACCGCCTCCGCGGTCATCCTCACCGTGCGCACCGACATCGACCGGAGCACCGTCACCGACTTCGTCTCCAGCCAGGCCACCATCGTCGGCGTCACCCTCGTCCTGGCCTTCGCCACCGCGCTGCTGATACTCAAGTTCGGTCTGCGGCCGCTGGGGCGTATGGCCAATGCCGCCGACGCCATCGCCTCCGGCGCCCGCGAGGAGCGCCTGCCCACCTACGGGGACCACAGTGAGACCGACCGTCTGGCCACCGCCGTCAACGCCGCCTTCGACGCCCAGGCCCGCGCGGAGGACAACATCCGCGCCTTCGCCGCCGACGCCTCCCACGAACTGCGCACCCCCCTTGCGACCATCTCCGGCTGGCTCGACCTCTATCACCAGGGCGGCCTCACCACCCCCGCCGATCTCGACCGGGCCCTGGAACGGGTCGACGGCGAGGTCGGCCGCATGCGCCTACTCGTCGAGGAACTCTCCCTGCTCGCCCGCCTGGACGCCGGACGCCCCCTGGAAGCACAGCGCGTCGACCTGTGGCGCCTGGCCACCGATGTGGTCGAGGACGCCGGCGTTGTCGCCCCGGACCGCACCATCCACCTGCACGCCGACGCGCCCGTCCACGTATGCGGAGACGCTGCACGGCTCCAGCAGGTCCTCAACAACCTCGTCGGCAACGCCATCCAGCACACTCCGGCCGGCACCCCGATCGACGTCTCCCTCGAGTCGTCCGGCGGCGAGGCCGTCGTCCGGGTGGCCGACCAGGGGCCCGGGATCGCGCAGCACGACCTCTCCCGTGTGTTCGACCGGTTCTGGCGGGCCGAGGCCAGCCGAAGCCGGGCCCGCGGGGGCTCCGGACTCGGCCTGGCCATCGTCCAGGCGGTCGTCCACGCGCACCACGGCACCGTGCGCATCACCTCGCACACCGGCTCAGGGACCGCCGTCACCGTCACGCTCCCCGCTCTGCCGCCATCACGGTGACCACGTGGAGCGCGTGGTGGCCAGGGACGTCGCGGCAACCTCCCGGAAAGGAATCAGCCATGAACCCATTGACTGTTTGCTATAGCAGGAGTCAGTCTGGGCGGCATGACCAAGGACACGCTCGGCCCCATGGAGACGACCTCGCTGGCCGACCAGGCCTACCGGCGGCTGCGTGACGCGATCCGCGGAGGCGCCCTGCGGCCTGGCGAGAAGATCACCGAGCGGGACCTCGCGGCTCGTCTGGGCGTGAGCCCCACCCCGATCCGGGAGGCGCTGCGCCAGCTGGTCCACGAGAAGGTCGTCGAGCGGGTCGGCCCGCGCTCGCTGCGGATCGCCGACCACTCCGCCGCTGCCCGTGGCGAGATCGTCGAGGCCGAGGTCCGCCTGTCCGCCCTGATGGCCGGGCTCGCGGCCCGCAACGCCACGGCCGCCCAGCTGACCGAGCTCGTCGGCCTGCTGGACCACGCCGACCACCTGGTCGCCGGGATCGAGCAGACACTGGCCGACGAGGGGATCGACGCTCCGGTGGCCGACCAGGTCACCGCCGTGTTCCGGCTGCTGCGCGAATTCCACCACCAGGTCGAGGCATGCGTGGCCAATCCGGTACTGGAGGGCCTGCTGGCCCAGGCCCGCGCCTTCAGCGATGAGGAACGCCTCGACCTGACCATGAAGTTGGCCCCAGGCCGGGCCGAGAGCTTCCGCAGCCGCTACCGCGAGCACCGCGAGCTGCTGGACGCCCTTCTGGAACGCGACGAGGACCGCGCCGAACAGCTTGCGGCAGCCCACCACCGCGCCGCGCTCGTCCAGCTGTCCAGCACCTGACCCCCTTCCTTCGACTGCCTGTCCGTCGGCCCCTCGGGAGGTCGCCGGCGCACAGACACCACTATTTTGCTATAGCATATGGCATAGGAGCCGCCATGTGGCGCGACGAACCACCCCAGCCCCCCGTCTCGGCGGCTGCACCGGCCGCGCTCGTGGCCGCTCCCTCGGCCAAACGGTCGAAGCGCATGAGCGGAAGCGCCGTCCTGTGGGTCGCCCTCGCGATCTTCGCCCAGGAGTCGGTGTGGAACTTCTACGACGCCCAAGTCCCCGCCCAGCTGCGCCACTTCGTGTCCTCCGCCACCGTCATCGGCCTGATCATGGGCCTGGACACCGGGCTCGGCGTCATCATCCAGCCCTGGATGGGCCTGATCTCCGACCGGCTGGCCCTGCGTCGCACCGGACGCTGGCCCATCGTGGTAGCCGGGGCGTGCGTGGCGGCCGTGCCCTTCGCGCTGATCCCGTGGGCCACCAGCCTGCCGATGCTCATGCTCTGCATCTTCGCCTTCGGCCTGACCGCCAACTCCTTCAAGGGCGTCACCGAAACCCTGGTCTCCGACTACGTCGCACCCCAACAGCGCGGCAAGGCCCAGGGGTTCATCAAGGCCGGCGTCAGTCTCACCATCATCGTCTCGGCCCTCATCAGCCTGCTGGTGGTGGACCACAGCCTCAAGGCCGCCTTCGCCATCCCGCCGATCCTGATGATCGGCATGGTGGCCCTCTCCTACCGCTTCCTGGGCCGCCGCCACCCCACGGCGCTGCGCCGCGAGAACACCGACACCGACCAGGCTGACCCGTTCTCCTCTCCGTGGGCGGTCCTCAAGGACCTCGCACGGGAACCGAGTCGGGCCAGGCTGCTGCTCATGGCCGGCATTTTCTGCTTCGCCGGCATGTGGGCGGCGCTGCGCTCGCTGACCACCCCGTACGGCACCGAGGTCCTCGGTATGACCCGGGGCGCGGCCGGCGGCATCGCCCTGCCTGGCGCGAATCGCCTTCCTTATCTGCGTCGTCCCGCTGGCCGCGCGGTCACCTTCGCCGTCTTCACGCTCGTGGCCCGCCGCGCCGAGCGGCCACTCGCGACTGCCTCCTGACCCTCACCCGTACAACAGAAAGTCGCCCCTATGGACATGCGTATCCTCGCCCCGACCGGAGCCCTCGGTGCCGGATTCGACACAGCCGCCCTCGACCGTGGTGTGGCCGCCGGCCCGCACGTGATCGCCTGCGACGCCGGATCCACCGACTCCGGCCCCGCGGCACTCGGCTCCGGGACCCCCAAGCTCTCCGCCCAGGCCGTCATCCGCGACCTGCGCCTGCTCCTCAAGGCCCGCGACACCCTCCAAGTGCCGCTGATCATCGGTTCGTGCGGCACCAGCGGACGCGACGACGGCGTCGACTGGGTCGCCGGCCTGGCCCGAACCATCGCCGCCGAGAACAACCTGCACTTCAAACTCGGCCTCATCTACAGCGACCAACCGGCAGAGCGCCTCCAGCACCTGTACGACGAGGGCCGCATCCGGCCGCTCGCCAACGCCCCGGTCATCGAACGGAAGCTGTTCGAACGCAGCCACACCGTCGCCATGATGGGCGTCGAGCCCCTCCAGGAACTCCTGCGCGACGGCTACGACGTCATCCTGGCCGGACGGGCCAGCGACACCCCGCTGTTCGCCGCCCTGCCCCACCTGAACGGCGCCGACCCCGGACTCACCTGGCACATGGCCAAGACCATCGAATGCGGCGCCGCCTGCGCGATCCCGCCCGATGCCAACGGACTCCTGGTGACCCTGCGCGACGACCACTTCGACGTCACCACGCTCGCCGACGGCAGCCGGCTCACCCCTCGTTCCGTCGCCGCCCACACGCTGTACGAGAACGCCGACCCGTTCCACATCGCCGAGCCCTCCGGCACCCTCGACACCACCCACGCCACCTACGAGGCCGTCGACGAACGGACCGTGCGCGTCCGCGGCTCCCGCTACATCGAGGCCGACGGCTACACCAACAAGCTCGAAGGCGCCGAACTCGTCGGCTACCAGACCGTCATCGTCGGCGGCGTCCGCGACAAGGTCGTCATCGAGCGCCTCCCCGAGCTCCTGCCCATGGCCAAGAAGTACTTCGACGCCAAGATCCTCGACGTGTTCGACGGCCGGGTCGACCCGGACACCATCGACATCAACTACCGCCTCTACGGCACCGGGACGGTCCTGGCCGGCACCGAACCCACCCCCCTGCAGCCCCAGGAACTCGGCGTGCTGATCACCGTCACCGCGCCCGATCAGAGCACCGCCCACGCGATCTCCACGTTCGTCGCCCACGCCTCCTCGCACCTGCCCATCCCCGAGTACGACGGCCTGGTCTCCACCCTCGCCTACCCCTATTCGCCGCCGGAGATGGACCGCGGCCCGCTCTACCGCTTCACCCTCAACCACGTCGCCACCGGCGTCACCCCCACCGAACTGTTCCGCACCACCACCGAAGAGGTCTGACCATGGCCACACTGCTCGACTACTGCTCCCTCGTCCGCTCCAAGAACGCCGGACCCTTCACCCTCACCTTCGACTTCATGTGCCACGATCAACACACCTACGAGGCACTCACCAACACCGGAATCCTCAACCGGGCCCTGTTCGCCGGACTGTTCAACACCAGCGAGAACGAGATCCTGGTGGTCAACCACCCCCGCGCCCTCGCGGTCAAAGTCTCCCTGCCACGCCCCTCCGCACAGGGCGCCCAACACGACAGCGACTGCTACGCCGGCCAGCAGTACGCCCCACTGATGGAACTCCAGCTGCCCGAACTCCCCTGAGCCCGTGCATCGTGCGAACAGGCGCATGCCGAGCGAGATCACCGAAGCCTTGACTCCGGCCCAGCCGACGTGTGTCGCGCCGCCCCAAACCCTCATCGTGGGACCTGGTGTTCGGAGCCATCGGCCGGCTGCGGTTGGCTCTGAGCGGGGACGCGTCACATTCCGGAGCGCCGTGTCGTCGTACTGCTGAGACGAACACACGATCCAGCGAGCAGGAGACGCTGGGCGGCGCCGGCTGTACCGCCGACGTGGAGCCTTCCGTCTCAGGGCGGACCGGTGTCGTTCGTGCACCGAGTTCAAGGCGATGAGGAGGAAATCGATGAATGACTTTCAGGCCATCGCGGATCGCGTCGAGATCGAGGCGCTGCGCGGTGAGTTCACCGACGCGGTGATGATGCGCGACTACGACCGTATCGCTTTGCTGTTCACACCGGACGGTGTATGGCGTATGCCCAACATCCCCGTGGAACTCGAAGGGCAGGAGCCGATCCGCGCATGGGGCAGGCGGGTGCCGGATGTCGTGGACTTTCTTGTGCAGAACACGCACCCGGGCGTGATCCGGCTTGACGGCGACACCGCGTCGGGCCGCACGTATATGTCAGAGGTCGGGCGTGGTCGCGACGGCCGCGGAGGGCTGAACTACGCCATCTACCATGACCGTTACCAGCGCACCGGCGAAGGCTGGAAGTTCGCCGAGCGCGTCTACGAGGTCCGATACGAAGACTCCTCGCCGCTGGCCGGCTCACCGCCCCGCCGCTGAGGACCAAGTCCGCAAAGCAGGTCGAGGCGTACGTCTACCTCGGCGCCCCTTGCTCGAACAGTGGTCGCCGTCCGGGCCGGCCGCTCTGCTTCATCGGCGACTCCGTCACTTCGATCCGTAGTACAGCTGGAGGAAGTCCTCCATGGCCGCGTTGACGCCGGCGCGGTCGCCGGTGGCGAGCAGGTCGAGCAGCAGACCGCGGACGGTGGCGAGTCCCAGCCGGGCCCGGTTCCGGGCCATGGCAGGGTCCGCCCCTGCGGCGACCTCGGCGGCCACGAGCGGCTCCAGCCAGTCGTTCACGAGCCCTTCGAGGAGCGGGGCAGCCTCGGGGCGGCCCCGCAGCGCGTGCCCGTAGATCTCGAAGAAGAGCCGCTCCTGACCGGCCAGTCGAGGGTCCGTCAGCTGCTGCCAGAGGAGCCGCGCAGCATCCTCGGGTGAGAGACCGGGTTCCAGGCGGAGCCGGGACAGCAGATCACGCTGACGCTGTTCCGACGTCCGGACGATCTCGACGAGCAGGTGTTCCTTGCTGCCGAAATAGTGGATCAGCATGCGGTGACTGACGCCGATCGCGGCGCCCAGGCCGCGCAGGCTCAGATCGGTGATGCCGTGTGCCGCGACGTAGTCGACGGCCGCGTTGACCAATTGAGCGCGCCGGTCCCCGTCCGTGCCGGGCACTGCCTCGCCCTCAGGATGTGGGCCGTCCCTATTCACCACATCCTGAGTGTACCAATTGGTACATGCCCTGTGTACCGTGTGGTACATGAAGTCTGTCACCGTGTCGATCGACGTACCGCAGACGCCCGAGCAGGTCTACGACTTCCTCGATGTCATGGCTCACCACGAGCGATTCACCAACCACTACCTGACCGGATGGCGCTACAGCGGCCCCGGCCGGGGCATCGGATCGTGCGCCACGGTCACAGCCGCGCTGGGCGGCGTGAAGACCGACGTCACCATCGAGGTCGTCGAGGCCGACCCGCCGCGGCGCATCGTCGAACGGAACGTCAGCGCGGGCGGCCGACGCCTGGCCCAGGGCACCTACACCATCGAACCGCTGAGGACCGGCGGGAGTCACGTGTCGTTCACGTACGCCTGGGCCCGCGTCCCGCTCGCCGACCGTCTGCTGGGACCCGTCGTTCGGGCCACGATACGACGCGCAAACCGCACGGTCATGCGACGCCTGGCCAGCGAGTTGGCTCGCCATGTGTCCGCTGCCGGATCCTGAGAGCAGTCGGACGTACAGTTGTCCGATGTCGGCCTGCCGCGCACGACGCACGCCACGCATGGACAGCCCGGCAGCCCGTCCACCTCTCCGGCCGTCTCCGTCAGGGTCGCGCACCCGCACGCCAGAAGCTGCTGCGCGATGTAGTCAATGACGAGTGGGCTCAGGGCCAGTGCTGTACCCGCGGGATCTCGAAGTCTAGTGAGTAGACCCGCGACGGCGACATGAGCCGGTATGGGTTCACGACGCGCATCCACAACTCGACCGGCGGTAGCCCAGTACGGCCCTACGGTCTGTTCTGGGTAGCCGTGCGGTATGTAGATCTCGGCGTGGTCGGCGGCCTCCAGGTATGCCTTCAGGCAAGCCTCCGGAGAGCTCATCGGGCGACCGCCCCGACCAAGTCGGCGGTCGCG
Source organism: Streptomyces diastatochromogenes (assembly GCA_001550305.1). Lineage (GTDB taxonomy): Bacteria > Actinomycetota > Actinomycetes > Streptomycetales > Streptomycetaceae > Streptomyces > Streptomyces mirabilis_D. The sequence goes on along the minus strand of LRTP01000241.1, from coordinate 3,483 downwards.
TCCCACAGCCGGCCGGCCATGGCCGGGTCGAGGCCGGCCTTGCCCTGGCGGCGGACCGCCGGGGAGCCCCGGAAGCCGCCGAGGCCGTCCGGCCCGACGTAGGAGTTGCCGGGGACGTCCTGGGTGGCGGCGTAGAGCAGCGACAGCGCTCCGCGCTCCGGGGCGTTGGTGAGGAACGTGAGCCGGTTGATGACGTTCGACCGGGAGTGGGCCGCCAGTGCGGTGCGGGCGATGCCCGGACTGGCGAGCACCGAGCGCACCGGGCTGTCGGCGGCGGTCAGTCGGCGCTGCAGCTCCAGCGAGAACAGGACGACGGCGAGCTTGGACGCCTGGTAGACCTGCATCCCGTTGTGTTTGCGCGTCCGCCAGTCGAGGTCGTCCAGGTCGATCTTGCCTTGCTTGTGCAGCTCGCTGGTGACGTGGACCACGCGGTCTGTGATGTGGTCGAGCAGCAGGGTGGTCAGCAGAAAGGGGCCGGTGTAGTTGGTGGTGGTCTGTAGATCGAGGCCGTCGGCGGTGCGCGCGGCGGGGATGTCCATCACACCGGCGTTGTTGATCAGGATGTCGATGTCGCCGGACCAGGTCTCGGCGAGGGTTCGCACCGAGGTCAGGTCCGACACGTCGAGCGGTCGGATGTCGAAGGTGCCGGACAGGTCGGCGACGGCGTGACGGGCCTTGCCGGGGTCGCGTACCCCCAGGACGACGTAGGCACCGGCACGGGCGAGTTCGCGCGCCGCGATCAGGCCGAGGCCACGGCCGGCACCGGTGATCACCACCGTACGGCCGGTGAGGTCCGGGAGGTCGTTCGCTGTCCAACTGGTCATGCTAGTCATGGGACTTGGCTCCGTAGCTCGTGGTTCGTGCTTCGCGGTTCGTCGTTGTGGGTCGCGGCGACCGGTGATCGCATCGCCAGTGAACTCGCCGCACCACGGGTGCTGGAAGGACACGCGCAACCACTGACTGGCAGGTCGTGGCTAGGCCGCGCCGGATGGCCAACGATGGGGGTCATGGACCATAAGTTCGACCGCTCGTCCCTGGGTGCCTTCCTGCGCACCCGTCGTACGGCGCTGCAACCGGAGGACGTCGGGTTGCGCCGCGGGCAACGCCGACGCGCTCCTGGCCTGCGCCGCGAGGAGGTGGCGGAGCTGTGCACCATGTCCGCCGACTACTTCGCCCGGCTGGAACGCGGCGACGGGCCGCAGCCGTCGGAGCAGATGGTCGCGGCCATCGCCCGCGGCCTGCGGCTGACCCCGGACGAACGCGATCACCTGTTCCTGCTCGCCGGCTACCGCGCTGCCCGCCGTGACCTGCGGCTTCAGCATGTGAGCCCCGGGCTCATGCGGGTCATGGACGGCTTGGCCGGCACCACCGCGCAGGTCATGGGCCCGCTGGGCGAGACGTTGCTGCAGACGCCGTCCGCGGTGGCGCTCCTCGGCGAGCAGACCCAGTACACCGGCGACGCCCGCAGCGCGACGTACCGTTGGTTCACCGATCCGGCCGCCCGTGAGCGCTACCACCCCGAGCAGCATGACGACAACAGCCGGACCAACGCCGCGCTGCTGCGCGCGGCCGTCACCCGGGACGGGCCCGGTTCACCGGCGACGGACCTGGCAGACGTCCTGCTACGCACGAGCGCGGAGTTCGCCCGGTTGTGGGAGCGCCACGAGGTGGGCCTGCGCTGGAGCGAGACCAAACGGTTCGTCCATCCACAGGTCGGACAGCTGGACCTCTACTGCCAACTCCTGCTGGAGCCGGACCAGGGACAGTCGCTGCTCATATTCACCGCCACCCCGGGCACGGAAAGCCACGAGAAACTCGCCCTGCTCACCGTCCTGGGCACCGACCAATTCGCCGCCGACACCCGGTGACGTCTCCCCCGGCGTCGACGAACGTCCAAGCCGTCGCCGGACTGCTCTCACACCAGTAGACCGTCACCCTCTCCCGTGGCCTTCGAGCGTGAACTCCGTCAGCGCCACAGGCCTCGACGTGCCACAACCAACCGCGCTCGAGGTCGTAAGGGCTGTCCCGCAATTGCAGGTCGTAGGGAAGATGATCTCGCTGTGGCCGGGGTGATCGCGGCGTCGGAGCGCGTACAAAAACTCCTGTGCGCCGGCTCGCACACCTCTGCGATCATCCCCCAATGGCGCACAGTCTCGAATCGCTGGTCATCCGGCACACCCACCGCCTCTCCTCCCCCAAGGGCTCCGCCGGGGAAGGAGCCACCGCCGCGCGGCAGTTCGACGCGGCGCTGGCATCCGTGGGCTTCAAACTCTCGGCGGAACTGCTGGAGCGGCTGTCGGGGCTGTCCGAGGCCGCGGTCGTGCACACCGCCAAGCGGACGCTGCGCACCGTGAGCGAGATGGTGGGCGACCACGCGCGGCACAACTCGTACTTCATCGACTTTCCCGCGAACGTGCCGGACACCGAAGAGTTCTGGATGCGGTGTGTGACGAAGGCGCTCGGCGACGACACGTCGCGCGAGAACGTTTTGACGCAGCTGGCACACGGGGTGCTGGACCTGCTCAGCCTCCCCACGTACGGCCGCTACCAGCACACCTACGAGGAAATGCTCGCGGCGCAGGACGAGTTGATCGCCTCGGCGGGCGACCGGGTGACCGTCCTGCACCTCGGGCGGGACCTGGACGACGAACTCACGGACCTGTACCTGGCCTTGGCGGGCAGCACGACGCCTCTGGGCGAGGACCACCTGCGCGACCTCAAGGCTCTCGCCGAGCGGTGCGCGCTCGGCCCCCAGCCGGAGTCGATCCCTGTCCGGGAGAACCGGGCGGTCGTCAACGAGGCCCGTCTCGCTGTCGGCGCGGACCTCCTTCTGGACACCGTCATTGATGTGCTGCGGCTGGCCTGCGCACTGTCCGGCGGCGACGTGACGTTGCAGGAGCCGACCCGGTTTCGGGCACTCTCGCGGCCGACCCGCCGTGCGCTGCTGGCGGGCCTCGACGCCGTGGTCGCGGCGAACCCCGCCAAGCTGGCCGATGTGCACGCGCACCGCGAGCCCTTCAAGCGGCTCGGTGAGCGTCTCCACCCGCACGAGTACCCGCGCTGGCCGCACGCCGCCGATGTGTTCGCCGTGGCACGGGGCGAGAAGGAGGCGCGGTCCTTCGACAGCCGTGTCGAGAAGCTGCTCGACGAGTTCGACGTCCTCGGCGCGGTGCGGCTGCTGAAGTCCGCTCCCGGCAAGCTGTTCCGCTCCTTGGACCTCCTGCTGCGTATCGCCGCCGACCAGGAGGAGCGGGACGCGGTGGTGGCCGCCGCGGTACGGGTCGCTCCCAAGGTCTCCGGCCGGGTCGTGCTCTCGGTCCGCGAGCACTTCCACAACCGGGAGCGGGAGACCGACGAACCCCGCATCTTCGTCAACCGCCGGGGCCGCGCCTGGGTCGCCCCCGACGTGCGGCCGCCCGTCCCCGCCGCCGACCGTGATCGTCTGATCGCCGCCCTCGACGCCGAGCTGCGCCGCAGGCTCCC
>LRTP01000240.1 GCA_001550305.1 Streptomyces diastatochromogenes | reverse complement strand
CCAAGCAGGCCATGCGTCCCCGTGACGCCATGGCGTCGGCCGGTAAGACCCTGGTCGAGCTGTTCGGTCTGGCTCGCGAGCTCAACATCGACGCCGAGGGCATCGACATGGGCCCGTCCCCCACGGACGCCGCCCTCGCCGCGGACCTCGCGCTGCCGATCGAGGAGCTCGAGCTCACCGTTCGTTCGTACAACTGCCTCAAGCGTGAGGGCATCCACTCCGTGGGTGAGCTCGTCGCCCGCTCCGAGGCCGACCTCCTGGACATCCGCAACTTCGGTGCGAAGTCCATCGACGAGGTCAAGGCGAAGCTGGCCGGCATGGGCCTGGCCCTCAAGGACAGCCCGCCCGGATTCGACCCGACCGCCGCCGCCGACGCCTTTGGTGCCGACGACGACGCGGACGCGGGCTTTGTGGAGACCGAGCAGTACTAAGAGCTCGGGTTCCACTGCCGGTTCCAGGCTGCGGGCCGGTTCTTGGCTGGTCGCGCAGCTCCCCGCGCCCTTTACGGGGCGCGGGTCCTCCGGCGCCTCGCAAGAGGTGCCCGGATCTCCGACGGGCAATCGCCCGCTCGGACACTGACCCCGGTACCTGATACGGCCGGGGCAGACACCTAGGAGAAACACCATGCCGAAGCCCACCAAGGGTGCCCGTCTGGGCGGCAGCGCCGCGCACGAGAAGCTGCTCCTCGCGAACCTCGCGAAGTCGCTCTTCGAGCACGGCCGCATCACCACCACCGAGGCGAAGGCCCGTCGCCTGCGCCCGTACGCGGAGCGTCTGGTCACCAAGGCGAAGAAGGGTGACCTTCACAACCGCCGTCAGGTGCTCTCGGTGATCACGGACAAGAGCATCGTGCACACGCTCTTCACCGAGATCGGCCCGCGCTACGAGAACCGCCCGGGTGGCTACACCCGTATCACCAAGATCGGTAACCGCCGTGGCGACAACGCGCCCATGGCCGTCATCGAGCTGGTGGAGGCCCTGACCGTGGCCCAGCAGGCCACCGGTGAGGCCGAGGCGGCCACCAAGCGTGCCGCCAAGGACGCCGAGGTCAAGACCGAGGCTCCGGCCAAGGTTGAGGACGCCAAGGTCGAGGACGCCGCCGAGGCTCCCGCCGAGGAGTCGAAGGACGCCTGAGGCACTGCCTGGCTGTGAGCGGGTCCGTCCCTTCGGGGGCGGGCCCGCTCTCGCGTTTCCGGCACAGTTGCCGGCCTTGAGAGGATCTAGGTGTGAGTGACGAAGTACAGCCCGGGTTCGTACGGGTGCGTTTGGATCTGTCGTACGACGGGACCGAGTTCTCCGGGTGGGCCAAGCAGGCCTCGGGGCGCCGGACCGTGCAGGGGGAGATCGAGGACGCCCTCAGGACCGTCACGCGGTCCAGGGACACCACGTACGAGCTGACCGTCGCCGGGCGCACCGACGCCGGTGTGCACGCGCGCGGGCAGGTGGCGCACGTCGATCTGCCCGTCGAGCTGTGGGCCGAGCACGAGGAGAAGCTGCTCAAGCGGCTGGCCGGGCGGCTGTCCAAGGATGTGCGGGTGTGGTCCCTGAGGGAGGCTCCCAGCGGGTTCAACGCCCGCTTCTCCGCGATCTGGCGGCGGTACGCGTACCGGGTCACCGACAACCCCGGGGGAGTGGATCCCCTGCTGCGCAGTCATGTCCTGTGGCACGACTGGCCGCTCGACGTCGACGCCATGAACGAGGCGGCCGAGCGGCTCGTGGGCGAGCACGACTTCGCCGCCTACTGCAAGAAGCGCGAGGGCGCCACGACCATTCGTACGCTCCAGGAGCTGAGCCTGGTGCGCGGGGACGACGGGGTCATCACCGCCACCGTCCGCGCCGACGCCTTCTGCCACAACATGGTGCGCTCGCTCATCGGCGCGCTGCTGTTCGTGGGGGACGGGCACCGCGGGCCCGACTGGCCCGGGAAGGTGCTCGCGGCCGGCGTACGGGACTCGGCCGTCCATGTCGTACGGCCGCACGGGCTGACCCTGGAGGAGGTCGGCTACCCCGCGGACGAACTGCTCGCCGCGCGCAACAAGGAGGCGCGGAACCGGCGGACGCTGCCGGGGGCCGGCTGCTGCTGACGTGATCTCGGTCTCTCCGCACAGGGGGATTGGTCCCGTTTTACAGCGCACCGAAATGCGCGTGTAACCAGGGTGTTCCCTCTTTATATCGCCCATCGCGTGTGATATCCGACTTAGGGCGCAGGTTGTACCTTACAAAGCTCTTACCTCCCGGATATGATTTCGCTTCCCGGTCAATAGTTCGAAATGGGGTGGCTGGGGCGAGGGTGGGGGTCATCGGGTCATTTCCGGCCCGGGGGTGGGTTTTGCATGAGTGCAGTTGGTCCTGTTCGCACGGGTGGACGCCGTGCTACGCGGCAGAGCGGAAGGCGAAGAGCGGGGCGCGGCGGCCAGGTCTCCCTGGGATTGCTGCCGCTGCCGCCCAACGAGGCTGAGAAGTACTCGTACGCCAAGCGGCATCTGTGGATTCTGACGATCAGTTCGTTGGTCAGCTTCTGCTGTCTGATCGTGAGCCAGTTCAAGCTGGCGCAGTCGACGCCGGTGTTGTGGATCTACACGCCGTTGCTTGTCTTCACGGTGGTCTATTACCTGATCTCGCTGCGGGTGAACGGCTTCACGCGGGACTTCGACATCAAGTACCACCGGCGTCTGGTGGCGAACTGGCGGCCCGAGGTCTATCCCTCGGTCGACGTCTTCCTGCCGGTGTGCGGTGAGCCCATCGAGGTGCTGCACAACACCTGGACGCACGTGCGGGCGATGGCCGACCGGTATCCGGGCGTCTGTGTTCCGTTCGTGCTCGACGACGGGGCCAGCTCCGAGCTCGAGGCGATGGCGCATGACTTCGGGTTCCGCTACGGCACCCGGGAGAACCGCGGCTGGTTCAAGAAGGCGGGCAATCTGCACTTCGGCTTCGGGCAGTCGGACGGTGAGTTCTGCCTCATCCTCGACGCCGACTTCACGCCACGCGCCGACCTGCTCGAAGAGCTGCTGCCGTACATGGCCGAGGACCCACGCGTCGGGATCGTCCAGTCCCCGCAGTACTTCCGCGTACTGGACTCGCAGAACTGGATCGAGCGCGGTGCGGGCGCCGTGCAGGAGCTGTTCTACCGCTCCGTCCAGGTGTCCCGGCAGGGCAGCGACGGCGCGATCTGCGTCGGCTCCTGTGCCATCTACCGGCGGGCCGCCCTGGACACCAACGGCGGGACCACGCTGATCGAGCACTCCGAGGACGTCCACACGGGCTTCGACCTGCGCGGCCTGGGCTGGGACCTGCGGTACGTGCCCGTCGCCGTTTCCACCGGGGTGTGCCCGGACAACGCGGGCGCCTTCTTCAACCAGCAGTACCGCTGGTGCTCGGGCTCGATGAGCCTGCTCGGCAGCAAGAAGTTCTGGCAGCGGAAGATCAAGCTGTCCAGCCGCCTCTGCTACATGTCGGGCTTCTTCTACTACATCCACACGGCGCTGTTCACCTTCGCGGCGCCGGTGATCCCGATCGTGCTGCTGCTGATGATGCCGGAGAAGCTCAAGGTCGAGCATCTGCTCCTGGTGGTGCCCAGCATCGTCTACACCACGATCATCTTCCCGATGTGGCACAGGGCCCCCTACCGGCTCGAGGCCTGGGCGGCCCGCATGATGTACGGCTGGGCCCATGTCTTCGCGATCTGGGACATCCTCCGCAAGAACCGCATGGGCTGGCAGCCGACCGGCTCCTCCGGCGCCAAGAAGAACAAGACCCGGCGCTTCTGGATCGGCATGTGGGTGTGGAGCGGCGGCACCGCCCTGATCTGGGTGGGCGCCGGGGCATGGCGGATGTTCACGATGAACGCCCCCGACTTCGCCCTGATCCTGTCCTCCGGACTCTTCTACGCCCTCGTCGTGGGCCGCGTTCTGGTCCAGCCCCGAGCGGAGGCGGCCGCCTGATGTCGTTCACCCGCGCACGGTCCGCCGTGCTCGCGCTCTCCGCGCTGCTCATGCTCAGCGGCTGCTCGCTGCTCGGCGAGGACACCGACACGTCGGCCTCCCCCGGGGGCGCGAAGCCGGAATCCTCGGCGAGCGCCGAGTCGAACGTCCCGTACGACGTCGTCCCACTGCTCAAGCCCGCGAAGAAGTACTACGGAGCGGCCGTCGCGGGCGCCCCGACCTCGATGAAGAACGTCGACGCCTACACGAAGATGACCGGCAAGCAGCCGAACCTGATCGAGTACTACGCAGGGTGGGGCGACGGCTTCGACGCCAGCGGGGTCCGCAACGCATGGGGTGAGGGCGCCCTGACGCTGATGTCCTGGGAGCCCTTCGATGTCTCGTTCACCGACATCGCGGCCGGCAAGTCGGACGCGTACATCAAGAAGTACGCGACAGCGGTCCGGAAGCTGAACCTGCCTGTCGTGATCGACTTCGCCGACGAGATGAACGGTCACTGGGAGAAGTGGGGCACCCAGAGCGTCACGCCCCAGCAGTACGTGGCCGCCTGGCGGCACATCCACGACACGTTCCTCGACGCCGGGGCCTCGAACGTCATCTGGGCCTGGGCGCCCAACATCATCAACCCGGTCAAGACCGTCAAGCTGAAGCCGTACTACCCGGGCGACGCCTATGTCGACTGGGTCGGCATCGTCGGCTATTTCACGCTCGGCGAGGACAACGCCTTCGACAGCGTCTTCGGTCCGACCCGGGACCAGATCCGCACCTTCACCAAGAAGCCCATGCTGCTCCTGGAGACCGGGGCCATGCCCGGCGAGCGGCGTCGTGCCGACATCCGCAACCTCTTCGCGGGTGTGGAGGCCGACGACAACATGATCGGCTTCATCTGGTTCAACCACCGCAAGCGTGCCGACTGGCGGCTGGAGGCGAGTCCGCTGGCCCTCGAGGAGTTCAAGCGCCTCGCCGCGAACGACCTCTTCGGCTTCGACATACGGAAGTCGCGATGAACGCCGGACAGAACCACTACACGCCGCAGCCCTACGACCCGTACGGCGGGGACGAGGAGGATGGCACGTGGTTCAACTCCGAGGGTGAGTCGGCCGCGTACCAGCAGCAGTACCGAGGCCAGTACCAGCAGCAGTACCAAGGGCAGTACCAGGAGCAGCAGCAGTACGCCCCGGCCCTTCCCGAGCAGCGGCACGGCGACCAGCCCACGTACGCGCTGCGCACCGTCGAGCAGCAGGTGCCCGCCGAACCCGCGTACACGATTCCCGAGACGCCGGACGCCGGGTGGGACGACACCCCCAGCCGGCGGCGCTCCTGGGTGAGCCGTGGGGTGCTGCTGTTCGTCCTGGCGATCCAGGCCGTGCTGTCGCTGCGGCTGTCCAACACCGCCTTCCAGGACGAGGCCCTGTACCTGGCGGCCGGGCACAACATCATCGACCACCTGATGAATGGCACACCGCTGCACAGCGGTTACGAGTCGTACTTCTCGGGGTCGCCGATGCTGTACCCGGTGGCGGCCGCGGTCGTCGACGGATACTTCGGGTTGTCCGGAGCGCGGCTGCTCAGCCTGCTGTGCATGCTGGGCGCCACCAGCCTGCTGTACTCCTTCACCCGGCGCATGTTCAACGAGCGCGTCGCGCTGGTGGCCGCCGCCCTGTTCGCGGTCACCCAGCCGACGATCGTGCTGGGCTGGTTCGCCACCTACGACGCGCCCGCGATCTTCCTCCTCGCCCTGGCCGCCTGGATCGTCGTACGCACCAACCGGGCGCCCGCGGTCGTCGTGCTGCTCGCGGCACCCGTGATGGTCCTCGCCGTCGCGGTGAAGTACGCGTCCGCACTGTATGTGCCCACTCTGATCGTGCTCGCCGCGCTGACGAGCTGGCACTACCGCGGCTGGCGCTCTCTGCTGCGGGCGGCCCTGCTGGCCGTGGGCACCGGTGTGCTCGTCGGCGTCGGGCTGATGTACACGAACGTCCTGGCGGGCGTGAAGCAGACCACCACCAACCGTGCGCACGGCACCGATGCCGCCATGGATCTCCTGGAGAAGTCGGGGGAGTGGGGCGGGCTGATGTTCGCCACGGCCTGCGCGGGCGCGTTCTTCTACGCGCGCCGGGGCCGGATGAACGAGTCCCCGCGCTCGTACGGGCTGCACGGGCCGGGATGGCGCTGGCGCACGCTGCTCGGGCTGCTGCTGACCGGTACGGCGTTGCTGGCCCCGGCATACCAGATCCATCTGCAGACCTCCGTCTCGCTCTACAAGCACCTGGACTTCGGTCTGCTCTTCGCCGCACCGATGGCGGGGATCGGCGTGATCCGCCTGGTCGGCAAACACTTCCGCTATCCCCAGCTGGGCATCCTGATCTGGGTCACCGCGTTGTGCCTCGGTGTCTCGCAGTCGGAGTGGCGCTTTGGGCTGTGGCCGGACTCGACGCCGCTCGTCAAGGCGATCGAGCCGTACATGAAGCCCAAGGGCAAGTATCTGGGTGCCACGTACGAGGTTCCTGTCTACTACCTGCGGGACAAGACGGATCACTCGCAGTGGACCTCGACGTACGGCATCGGATACGCGGACAAGAAGGGCGTCGTCCACCACGGCAACGAGGGCTACCGACTCGCTCTGAAGGACGGCTACTTCGATCTCGTCGTCCTGGACGGCATCGCCACCCCGGAGCTCGACAAGTACCTCGAGCGGCAGGTGCGCGAGAGCGGTCACTACCGCCTGGTCGGCGCGATCCCGTTCAAGCTCAGCTCGGGCGGCTCGGGCACGTACAAGATCTGGACGAAGACGTCCTGAACGCCGGTCGCCGCTCACTTTTTCGTTTCTGATCCCGTAGGAAAGGCCGTGCTCATGCGGCTCACAGTCATCGGCACCGGCTATCTCGGTGCCACCCACGCCGCCTGTATGGCGGAGCTCGGGCACGAGGTGCTCGGGGTCGATGTCGACCCCGACAAGGTGGCCGCGCTGGCCGCCGGTCGGGTGCCATTCCACGAGCCCGGGCTCGGTGAACTCGTCCGCAGGCATCTCGCCTCGGGACGGCTGCGGTTCACCACCTCCTACGAGGAGGCGGCGGCTTTCGGGCAGGTGCACTTCGTGTGCGTCGGGACCCCGCAGCGGACCGACAGCGACGGTGCCGACCTGCGGTACGTCGACGCGGCGTTCGCGGCGATCGCCGCACACGCGGCCGAGGACGCGCTGCTCGTCGGGAAGTCGACCGTGCCGGTGGGAACGGCCCGGCGGCTCGCGGACACCCATGCCGTGGAGGTCGCCTGGAACCCCGAGTTCCTGCGCGAGGGCTTCGCCGTCGAGGACACCCTGCGGCCCGACCGGCTGGTGTTCGGCGTGGGCTCCGCACGTGCCGAGGCGATCCTGCGGGAGGTGTACGCCCCGGTCCTGGCCGCCGGGACGCCGCTGGTCACCGCGGACTTCCCGACCGCCGAGCTGGTCAAGACGGCGGCCAACGCCTTCCTCGCCACCAAGATCTCGTTCATCAACGCGATGGCGGAGGTGTGCGAGGCGGCGGGCGGCGACGTGTCCGTCCTGGCCGAGGCCATCGGCCACGACGATCGGATCGGCGCGAAGTTCCTGCGCGCGGGTGTCGGGTTCGGCGGCGGCTGTCTGCCCAAGGACATCCGCGCCTTCGCGCACCGCGCCGACGAGCTCGGCGTCCCGCTCGGGTTCCTGCGCGAGGTCGACGCCATCAACATGCGCCGCCGCGACAAGGTGGTCGCGCTCGCCCGGGAACTGTGCGGGGGAGGGGTCCTCGGAGCCCGGATCGCCGTCCTGGGCGCCGCGTTCAAGCCGGACTCGGACGACATCCGCGACTCGCCCGCGCTGAACGTGGCCGCCCGGCTGCGGCTCGACGGCGCCGACGTCACGGTCTACGACCCCGAGGCGATGGACAATGCCCGCAAGGCGTATCCGCTGCTCGGGTACGCCGTCTCGGCCGAGGAGGCACTCGGCGGGGCGGACCTCGTGCTGCATCTGACGGAGTGGCCGCAGTTCCGGGAGCTGGATCCGGGGCAGCTGGCGGCGCTGGTGTCCCGTCCGCGGATCGTGGACGGCAGAGGAGTGCTCGACGCGGACCGCTGGACCGCGGCGGGTTGGGAATTCCGGGCGCTGGGACGTCCCGCGCCCGGCGGGGAGGGGAGAAGGGCTTGATGCACGACATGGGGGCGGACACGGCGGTGACCGTGGTGATGCCGACCTACAACGAGGCGGCCAACCTGCCGAGAATGGCTGAAGCAGTGCTTCAGCTGCCGCTCGACGGGCTTCACTTGAAGATCGTGGACGACTCCAGCCCGGACGGCACCGGCAGGATCGCCGACGAGCTGGCGGAGAAGTACAACAGCAAGGGGCGGCGCCGGATGAGCGTGCTGCACCGCACCGAGAAGGACGGACTCGGGCGCGCCTACGCGGCCGGGATGAGCCTCGCGCTCGACGAGGGCGCCGAGTACGTCGTCCAGATGGACGCCGACGGCAGCCACCCCGTCGAGGCCGTGCCCCGGATGCTCGGCACGGCCCTGGCCAACGGGGTGGGCCTGGTCATCGGCAGCCGGTACGTCGAGGGCGGCTCGCTGGACGAGGACTGGGGCGCGCACCGCGTCCTGCTCTCCCGCTTCGCCAACCGGTACGCCCGTACCGTGCTCGGCACCCGGATCCGGGACATCACGGCCGGGTTCAACCTCTGGTCGGCCCAGGCCCTGCGCGACGTCGACCTGGCCACGCTGGACAGCGCCGGTTACAGCTTCCAGGTCGAGCTGAAGTACAAGGCCGTACGGGCGGGGCACAGCGCCGTCGAGATCCCGATCCGTTTCGAGGAGCGGACCGAGGGGGTCTCGAAGATGACGCTGAAGACGCAGCTGGAGTCGGCTGTGGTGCCGATCCGGCTGCGTATGAAGAACAAGTGACCCTGGGCCCGGGTACGGCGGCGGGCGGCCGGCCTACTGGTTGGCCGCCGTCGACGCCTGGGCCTCGCCGCGGCGGCGGATCTGGCGGAAGGCGAACTCGGCCAGGTCGTCGCCGGTCGTGAAGACCTTGGCGTCCTTCGTCGTCACGTCCTTGCCGTTGGTGAAACCGGCCAGCGTGAAGTAGGCGTAACGGCCGTAGGAGTTGGTGGTCGAGCGGCAGACCGCCGTACGGCAGAAGTTGGCGACGCCCTGGCCGGACAGCGAGGTGATGATGCTCTTGCTGTCCGCCTCGGACTTCGCCTTGACCGCCTGGGCCGCGGTGTTGAAGACCGCGACGCCGACGGTCACCGAGACGCCGTCCTTGGTGTAGGTGACGCGCATCATCCGGGTGCAGTCGTTCTTGTTGAGCACCGCGGGCAGCGTGCCCTGCACGGCTGACGCGCAGTTCGTCGTCGAGGCGGTGGGGCCCTTGCGGTAGACGCGGTCACCCATCGTGAGCTGCGAACCGGGGAAGAGGATGTCCGGGCTGAGCGGCGCGGTGTCCTTCTGCACGCTGGATATGAAGTCCATCGGATCCAGCGGCGGCGGCGCCGAGGTCGGCGCGAACGTCGGTACCGGCGCCGTGCTGTCGCTCGGGATGCTCGCGGTGGCGGGCAGCTTGCTGGGCGCGTTCCCGGCCTGGTTGTCCCCGTTCGAGGAGACGACGGCCACCGCGACGGCAGCGCCGACCGCGATCGTGGCGACCGCCGAGCCGACGATCACCAGCAGTCTGCGCCGCCGGTTGCGTGCCTCGGACGCGTCGGCGAGTGCCGCCCAGTCCGGAGTCTGGTTCCGACGTCCCCAATCGGGTTGCTGAGAACCAGGCTTCCAGGGATCCCACGGAGGCTCCCCCTGCCCACCCTGCCCATAACTCATGCGCGCATCTTAGACGGGGTCCGGGGGGTGGCGGTCCGCACCGGAGGGCACTTGAGCCCCTAGCGTGACCTGAGTGCGCACGGGCAAAACTGACATCTCCGGGTGGTTGGTGCGACACGCTCCGACAGGCTCCCGGACATCGGCCGTCCGGTGACGCCGGGTAGTCGGACCGTTGCGGAGGAAAGGACTGCCTTACTCTGTTTCCATGGACTGCTCGCGTGGCCCTGAGTGCCCTGGTGCTCGGGTCGCGAACCCGCGTTTTGACCCGTCCGGGCAACCGCGGGTACTCTTACAGTTCGTTATGCGTATCGGCTTGGTCGTTCTCACGCGAGAGGCCCCTACGTAGGTTCCCTGGAGCAGTTACCAGTGGGCGGCATACGGGCATCGTTCCCGGCACTGTCGTCCCCAGCTGCACGATCGCTTCAGTGATGCCATGTGTCAGCACCCATCCACTGAAGAAGAAGGCTGCGAAGTGCGTACGTTCAGCCCCAAGCCCGGCGACATCACTCGCCAGTGGTATGTCATCGACGCCCAGGATGTCGTCCTGGGGCGTCTGGCCACCACTGCCGCGAACATCCTGCGGGGCAAGCACAAGCCGATCTTTGCGCCGCACGTCGATGCTGGTGACTTCGTCATCATCATCAACGCCGACAAGGTGCACCTCTCCGGCAACAAGAAGACCCAGAAGCTGGCGTACCGCCACTCCGGCTACCCGGGTGGTCTGCGCTCCGTCCGTTACGACGAGCTGCTGGCCAAGAACCCCGAGAAGGCCATCGAGAAGGCCATCAAGGGCATGATCCCCAAGAACACCCTGGGCCGTCAGGTGCTCTCGAAGCTGAAGGTCTACGCGGGCGAGAACCACCCGCACGCTGCTCAGCAGCCGGTCCCGTTCGAGATCACCCAGGTCGCGCAGTAGTTCCGGCCACCACCCCCTAAGACAGAAAAGAATCTGAGGAGAATCGTGGCCGAGACCACCGTTGAGCAGCCGGTCGAAGAGACTGAGCTCGTCGACATCGAGAACTACACCACCGAGTCCGAGGTCCCCGTCGAGGGCGAGTACACCTCGGAGTCGCTCGCGGGCCGCTTCGGCGACCCGCAGCCGGCGGCCGGCCTGGGCCGTCGCAAGAACGCCATCGCCCGCGTCCGGATCGTCCCGGGCACCGGCAAGTGGAAGATCAACGGTCGCACCCTTGAGGACTACTTCCCCAACAAGGTGCACCAGCAGGAAGTCAACGAGCCCTTCAAGGTGCTCGAGCTCGACAACCGCTACGACGTCATCGCCCGTATCTCGGGTGGCGGCGTCTCCGGTCAGGCCGGTGCGCTCCGTCTCGGTGTCGCCCGCGCGCTGAACGAGGCGGACGTGGACAACAACCGCCCGGCCCTGAAGAAGGCCGGCTTCCTCAAGCGCGACGACCGTGCGGTCGAGCGCAAGAAGGCCGGTCTCAAGAAGGCCCGTAAGGCTCCGCAGTACAGCAAGCGTTAATCACTGGCTGCTGCGTATTCGTACGACCGTTCGCCCCGGCGGCACGCTGTGTGCCGCTGGGGCGTTCGTTTATCACAGCCCAGGGCGTATAACGGCACAAGGCGCTCAAAGGCTTGCATGATCGGATGACTTCCGAAAACTGAGCTTCATCAGGAGGACACCAGTGGGACGACTCTTCGGCACGGACGGCGTGCGCGGTGTCGCCAACGCGGATCTGACGGCCGAGCTGGCGCTCGGTCTCTCCGTGGCGGCGGCACATGTGCTGGCCGAGGCGGGTACGTTCGAGGGCCACCGGCCGGTGGCAGTGGTCGGGCGGGACCCACGTGCGTCCGGGGAGTTCCTGGAAGCCGCCGTGGTCGCGGGCCTGGCCAGCGCAGGTGTGGACGTCCTGCTCGTCGGTGTGCTGCCCACCCCCGCGGTGGCGTACCTCACCGGCGCGCTGGGCGCCGACCTCGGCGTGATGCTCTCGGCCAGCCACAACGCCATGCCCGACAACGGCATCAAGTTCTTCGCCCGCGGCGGCCACAAGCTCGCCGACGAGCTGGAGGACAGGATCGAGGGCGTCTACGAGGAGCACCGCACCGGTGCGCCCTGGGACCGGCCCACCGGCGCCGGCGTCGGGCGCGTGCGCGCGTACGACGAGGGGCTCGACCAGTACGTCGCCCACCTCCTCGGCGTGCTCCCGAACCGCCTCGACGGTCTGAAGGTCGTCCTCGACGAGGCGCACGGCGCCGCCGCCCGGGTGTCTCCCGAGGCCTTCACGCAGGCCGGTGCCGAGATCATCACGATCGGCGCCTCGCCCGACGGCCTGAACATCAACGACGGCTGCGGCTCCACCCACCTCGACCTCCTGAAGGCCGCCGTCGTCGAGCACGGGGCCGACCTCGGCATCGCGCACGACGGCGACGCCGACCGCTGCCTCGCCGTGGACCACACGGGTGCCGAGGTGGACGGCGACCAGATCCTGGCCGTACTCGCGCTGGCGATGCGGGAGCGTTCCGCACTGCGCTCCGACACTGTTGTCGCGACGGTCATGTCCAACCTGGGCTTCAAGCTCGCCATGGAGCGCGAAGGTGTCTCCCTCATCCAGACCGCGGTCGGCGACCGCTATGTCCTGGAGGAGATGAAGGAGCACAACTACGCGCTCGGCGGCGAGCAGTCCGGGCACGTGATCATCCTCGACCACGCCACCACCGGCGACGGCACGCTGACCGGCCTGCTGCTGGCGGCCCGGATCGCCCAGACCGGCCGTACGCTCCAGGACCTCGCGTCCGTCATGGAGCGGCTGCCGCAGGTCCTCATCAACGTCCCCGACGTCGACCGCTCGCGGGTGAACAGCTCCGCCGAACTGGCGGCCGCGGTCACCGAGGCCGAGCGGGAACTCGGCTCCACCGGCCGGGTGCTGCTGCGCCCCTCCGGCACCGAGCCGCTCGTCCGGGTCATGGTCGAGGCCGCCGACATCGACCACGCGCGGTCGGTGGCGGGGCGGCTCGCGGACGCGGTGAAGTCGGCGCTGGGCTAGAACCGAACCGTTCTGGCGGTACGTTCACACTGCTGGGCCCAGAGCCACTTCTGGACGACCAGCGTGAACGTACCGGCCGGACGATGCCCGGCAGGTTGAACAGCAGCTGCTCGGTGGAGCCCCCAGGCCTCGCGGCTACAGCTTGCGCAGGCTCAGGCGCTGCACCTTGTGGTCCGGGCCCTTGCGCACGACGAGGGTGGCGCGGCCCCGGGTGGGAGCCACGTTCTCCAGCAGGTTGGGCTTGTTGATGGTGCGCCAGGTCGTGCGCGCGTAGTCGAGCGCCTCCTCCTCGGAGACCTGGGTGTACCTGCGGAAGTAGGAGTCGGGCTTCTGGAAGGCGGTCTGGCGGAGCTTCTTGAACCGGTTGAGGTACCAGCGCTCGATGTCCTCGGCGCGGGCGTCGACGTACACGCTGAAGTCGAAGTAGTCCGCGAGGCCGACGCGGGTGCGGCCGTCCTTGCCGGGGAGGGCGGGCTGCAGGACGTTCAGGCCCTCGACGATGAGGATGTCCGGGCGGCGGACGGTGAGCCGCCGGTCGGGGACGATGTCGTAGATCAGGTGCGAGTAGACGGGGGCCGTGACCTCGTCCTTCCCCGCCTTGATGTCGGCGACGAACCGGGTGAGGGCGCGACGGTCGTACGACTCGGGGAAACCTTTCCTCGACATCAGACCGCGTGCCTCCAGCTCCTTGGTGGGGAGCAGGAAACCGTCCGTGGTCACCAGTTCGACGCGTGGGTGCTCGGGCCAACGGGAGAGCAGGGCCTGCAGCAGGCGCGCGACGGTGGACTTGCCGACGGCGACCGACCCGGCCACCCCTATGACGAACGGGGTGCCGGACTGGGAGCCCTTCTCGCCGAGGAAGGTGTTCAGCGCGCCCCTGAGCCCGTCCGTGGCGCCGACGTACAGATTGAGCAGCCTGGACAGCGGCAGATAGATGTCCCGCACCTCGTCGAGGTCGATGACATCGCCCAGACCGCGCAGCTTCTCGACCTCCTCGGCGGTCAGTGGCAGCGGCGTCTTTTCACGCAGCACGCTCCACTCGGCTCGGGTGAGGTCGACGTAGGGAGTCGCCTCCGGCCTGTGCCGGTGGGCGCTCCGGGGCATCGGGGAGACCGGAGAGATCACAGTCCATTGTTACGGGAGTGTGGACTGGGTGGGGGGTGGGGTGGGTCACGTAGTCGGCTGCTCGGGGTCACGCGGAGCGTCCAGAGGCGTCCAGGGGGCCGGGGGACCCACCAAAAGGTGGCTGGAATTTCCGAATTCGGGCACGGAGTGCCGGGTTCGGGAGGCTGTTGGCGCTTAGGCTGCGGCGCATGTGCGGAATCGTGGGATACGTGGGGTCGCAGTCGGCGCTTGATGTGGTGATGGCCGGGCTGAAGCGGCTGGAGTACCGGGGGTACGACTCGGCGGGCGTCGCCGTGTTGGCGGACGGGGGCCTCGCCGCCGCGAAGAAGGCCGGGAAGCTGGTCAACCTGGAGAAGGAGCTGGTCGACCGGCCGCTGCCGACCGGGTCGACGGGGATCGGGCACACGCGCTGGGCCACGCATGGAGGGCCCACGGACGCGAACGCCCATCCGCATCTCGACAACGCCGGGCGCGTCGCCGTCGTGCACAACGGGATCATCGAGAACTTCGCGCTGCTGCGTGCCGAGTTGGCCGAGCGCGGGCACGAGCTGGCCTCCGAGACCGACACCGAGGTGGTCGCACACCTGATCGCCGAGGAGTTCTCGGCGTGCGACGACCTGGCGGAGGCGATGCGGCTGGTGTGCCGCCGCCTGGAGGGTGCGTTCACGCTGGTCGCGGTGCATGCGGACGATCCGGACGTGGTGGTGGGGGCGCGGCGGAACTCGCCGCTCGTGGTGGGCGTTGGAGAGGGCGAGGCCTTTCTCGCCTCGGATGTCGCCGCGTTCATCGCCCACACGCGGTCGGCGATCGAGCTGGGTCAGGACCAGGTGGTGGAGCTGCGCCGGGACGGCGTGACGGTGACCGGTTTCGACGGCCGTCCGGCGGACGTGCGCAAGTACCACATCGACTGGGACGCGTCGGCCGCGGAAAAGGGGGGTTATGACTACTTCATGCTCAAGGAGATCGCCGAGCAGCCCAAGGCGGTCGCCGATACGCTCCTGGGCCGGATCGACGCGGCGGGTTCACTGACGCTAGACGAGGTGCGGATCCCGGTTCACGAGCTGCGCGAGGTCGACAAGGTCGTCATCGTGGCCTGCGGGACCGCCTTCCACGCCGGGCTGATCGCCAAGTACGCCATCGAGCACTGGACGCGGATCCCGTGCGAGGTGGAGCTCGCGAGCGAGTTCCGGTACCGGGATCCGATTCTCGGTACGCGGTCGCTGGTGATCGCCATCTCCCAGTCCGGCGAGACCATGGACACGCTGATGGCGCTGCGGCACGCCCGCGAACAGGGCTCCAAGGTGCTGGCGATCTGCAACACGAACGGTTCGACGATCCCGCGCGAGTCGGACGCGGTGCTGTACACGCACGCGGGTCCCGAGGTCGCCGTCGCGTCCACCAAGGCCTTCCTCACGCAGCTGGTCGCCTGTTACCTGGTCGCGCTGTACCTGGGCCAGGTCCGCGGCACCAAGTGGGGCGACGAGATCCAGGCCGTCATCCGGGACCTGTCCCAGATCTCCGGCGAGGTGGAACGGGTCCTGGAGACCATGGAGCCGGTACGGGAGCTCGCACGATCGCTCGCCGACAAGAAGACCGTGCTGTTCCTGGGGCGGCACGTCGGATATCCGGTCGCCCTGGAAGGTGCCCTCAAGCTCAAGGAACTCGCCTACATGCATGCCGAGGGCTTCGCGGCGGGGGAGCTGAAGCACGGGCCGATCGCGTTGATCGAGGACGATCTGCCGGTCGTGGTCGTCGTGCCGTCCCCGCGTGGGCGCTCGGTTCTGTACGACAAGATCGTGTCCAACATCCAGGAGATCCGGGCGAGGGGTGCGCGCACGATCGTGATCGCGGAGGAGGGGGATGAGGCGGTGGTGCCTTACGCCGACCACCTGATCCGCATTCCGGCCACGCCGACGCTGCTTCAGCCGCTTGTCGCGACGGTGCCGTTGCAGGTGTTCGCGTGCGAACTGGCGACGGCGCGGGGGAACGAGGTGGATCAGCCTCGGAACCTGGCGAAGTCGGTGACGGTGGAGTGAGTTGTTTTTAGGGCGCCGATGAAGGTGACGAAGGCTCCGGCCGGGAAGGTGAGGGTGGCCCTGGCCGGGGCCTTGGAGTCGCGGATGGCTATGTGGGTGGGCGAGTTCGCGATTTCCACGCACTCGTTGCCGTCGCCCTCGCCTGAATAGGACGACTTCCGCCAACGGTCGGTGGTGGTCACGTTGTGTCTCCGCGGAACTTGGCGAAGTCGGTGCGCAAGGCTTCGACGAAAGTGGTGAAGGCTCCGGTTGGGAAGATGAGGGTGGCCCTGGCGGGGGCTTTGGAGTCGCGGATGGCTATGCGGGTGTGGTGGTCAGCGATCTCGACGCAGGAGTTTCCGTCACCGCCGCCCGAGTAGGACGACTTCCGCCAACGGTCGGTGGTGGTCACCATGCGCCTCACAGTTCCTTGGTCAGCCTGTAGATGACGTCACGCGAACGGGCGGGGTCGAGTGACACGGCTTCCATTTTACGGAAGAGCGCTCGAAGGACGCCGAGTTGAGCCTCGGAATCGATGAATGCCGCGCCATGAGGTGCGTCGCGAACGGCGGTGTCGAGCTTGGGTACGGCACCACCCGCAAGCATCATGGGGGTCCAGGTCCCGCCGAAGCCGTCCAGGTTGAAGGGGATGACACGAACGGTGATGTGGTCCGCTTCGGAGAGTTCGGCAAGGCGGACGAGTTGGGCACGTGAGGCAGTACGGTCGCTGACTCGGATGTGTAGTGCCGCCTCGTGGACGAGCGCTGCGTACGAGGTGGGATCGGGGCCTTCGAGGATCACCTTCCGCTGCATCCGGTGTCGGACACGCAACTCAATCTCTTCCTGAGGGAGCTCGGGGATCCTGTCGCAGAAGATGGCGTGGGCGTAGTCCTCTGTCTGAAGCGGGCCGGGGATGTACAGGAACTGCACCTCCCGCAGGAACGTAGCGTGATGTTCCAGCTCGGCAAGGTCGAGGAACGGCGTGGGCAGCGCCCCTCGGTATTCCTCCCACCAGCCGCGTGTCCGGTCGGTCGCCACGGCAACCAGTGCGTCGATGAACACCTCGTCGGTGCACACGTAGTGGGCCGCAAGACGGCGCAGTCGCTTCTCGCTCACGCCTGTGAGACCCGACTCGATCTGGCTGATCTGTGCGGAGCTTACGCCGAGCAGTGCTGCCGCCTCACGAGCCGTGAGGCCTGCCGCGTCGCGGAGCCTGCGCAGCTCGACGGCCAGGCGCATCTGTCGTGCCGTTGGCTCGCGCCTCAATGCCATCGCGTGCTCCTCCCAACGCGCCCGTAAGCGCCGCTCGTTCGGGGGTCAGGTTACGCGACCGGCTTGCGAAACTTAAAAAACTAGGTCTACCGTCGGTGACGCGACGCACACCCTGCGACACCCCGGGGCACCGGAAGCGCACCGCTCCGTCCTGCCATCACGGCTGCGTCAATGCCACCGCCCGGAATCGCCGCGTATCTCCAACCCCCCACCCCTCGAACGGAGTTCAGCCATGCCCGAAACCGTCGCCGAGCCCTGGGAGTACATGATGTACATCCCCCACGACCTCCGTGCCGTCACCGTCAGTCGCCGTACCGTCCGCCTGATCCTCACCCTGCATGGACTGATCCGTCTCGCCGACGTCGCCGAGCTGGTCGCGGCCGAGCTGGTCTCCAACGCCGTACGGCATACGAAGGGCCAGGCGGCGCTACGGGTGCAGTGGCGGGCCGGGGTTCTGCGCATCGGCGCCTGGGACGCGGACCCGCAGCCCCCGGAGCCTTCCCTGCCGTGGGACCGGGTCGCCGACGCGGAGGAGGGCCGCGGCCTCGCCCTCGTACAGGCCTGCGCCGATCTGTGGGGCTGGCAGCCGCTCGCCAGGAACGGACAGCGCGGCAAGTACGTGTGGTGCGAGCTGGCGGCGGCTTAGCCCGCTCCCTCCGCCTTCCCGTAACGGCGCGTCGACTCGCCTGTCACAGGGGCGTCTTGATGCGATGCCCGTCGCAACGCCCGCCCGGCGGCGGGTCTCCTCTGAAGCAACAACGCCCGCTCAAGCCGGAGCGAGCGCGACGACACCGCTTCCCAGGAGTTCCGATGCGCGTCAAGAAGATGTCCGCTCTCGCCCTCATCGTCGCCGCTGCCGGCCTCTCGCTGACCGCGTGCGGAAGCAGTGACGGATCGAGCGCCTCCGCCAACACCAGCGCGTCCAATACCAGCGCGTCCCACACCAGCGCGTCCACCGCCGCGAGCAGCTCCACCGGCGGTCAGAACTCGACTTCGACCTCGACCGCGGGTTCCTCCACGTCCGGATCCTCCTCGTCCGGCTCCTCCACCGGCTCCAGCAAGGGCAGCGGGCTCACCGCCCAGAACCAGTCCGCGACGTCGGGCTCCCTGTGCAAGACCGACCATCTCGCCCTCAGCGCCTCCGCCACGGGGGTCAAGAACCAGATAGTCGTCAACCTGAAGAACACCGGTTCCGGCAAGTGCAGCATGCGTGGCTTCCCGGGCGTCCAGCTCGTGGGCCCCGACGGCCTGGGCGACACCGGGCCCGACGCCGCCCGCACCGACGTCTCGGGGTCCACCGTCAGCATCGGGCCCGGCGAGGAAACCCGCTTCCTGCTGCACTACATCCCGAGCACCAGCGGCTCCGCCAAGACCTACACCCGGCTCTCCGTCACCCCGCCCAACGAGAAGGTCTCGGAGATCGTGAATCTCAACGACCTGGCCATCACCATCGCCGCCCCCAGCGGCAACGCTCCCGACGTCTACGTCGACCCCATCGGCTACCACGTCGGCTCCGGCAAGTGAGCTCAGTGACATCCCGCGGGGGCGTTCTCTCCTGAGAGGATCACCCGCACTGTGCGGATATGCGAATGCAGGGTGGGGAACATGGGCGTTCTGGTGCTGGCCGGTCTCCTGGTGCTTGTCATCGGCGGGTGCGTGTGTGTGGTGTGGGCGTCGCGAGGCGGCCCCCGCTGGGTCCGGGGCGTGGCGGCGGTGACGCTCGTCGTGGGGGAGCTGGTGCGCGCCTTCGCGAAGAGCAACCGGCGGCGGAGTGTGAATCGGTCCGGCGGAGGCGGTGACTAGTGCCGGCGAGGAACGGTGACGAGCGTCGGCGAGGAGGCTCGTCCCGATGGTGGCGTTAGGCCGTTTGTCCCGCTGTGGGGGTTCCCGCTGCGACCCGTGGGCCGGTGCCCTCTTATTCTCGGACACGACCTTTCGAATACCAGAGGAGCAGTGCCATGGGACAGAACGTCTTCTTCGAGGTGTCCGCGGACGGGGAGCCGCTCGGCCGGATCGAGTTCAAGCTGTACGACGACGTGGTCCCGGAGACGGCCCGCAACTTCCGTGAGCTGGCCACCGGTCAGAACGGTTTCGGCTACAAGGGCTCGCCGTTCCACCGTGTCATCCCGGACTTCATGCTGCAGGGCGGTGACTTCACCAACGAGGACGGCACCGGCGGCAAGAGCATCTACGGTGCGAAGTTCCCGGACGAGAACTTCAAGCTCAAGCACACCAAGCCGGGTCTGCTGAGCATGGCCAACGCCGGCCGGAACACCAACGGCTCGCAGTTCTTCATCACCACGATCGTCACCGACTGGCTCGACGGCAAGCACGTCGTCTTCGGTGAGGTCGTCGAGGGCATGGACGTCGTCAAGGCCGTCGAGAAGCTCGGCAGCCGTTCCGGCGCCACGTCCAAGAAGATCGTCATCTCGGACTCCGGCACCGTCTGAGAGATCCGGGCCGGGACTCGTCCGGCCGTACGGCACAGAGATCGAGCGGGAACGGCTGCGGCCGTTCCCGCTCGATCCGTATGGGGCACCCTCGCCTCTCCTCGGCGTGACGCGGAGCACACCGCATGAATTTCGGCTCGCCCTGTAAGAAGTGGGCCGTCACGCGCATTGCTTGGTGAGAGAGCCGATATGAGGGGATGGCGCGTGACGCATGCCCAACGCTTCAGCAGGCTCTTGCGAGGAACTCCAGGGCTTCAGCCTTGAGAGGAGTCGCATCCTCGTGGTCGCGGCAGGGAGCGCCGCGGTGTCGCTCGTGTCTGCTCGGCCGCGAAGCGACCGGGTGCCGTGTCCGGCGGAGCCGGTACTGCATCACGCCGTGGCGGGTTCACTCGGTCGGGTGGCGCATGGTGAACGTGCGGTGGGCAGTCGTACGCGTGTGTAGGTTCGGTGATCGTGAAGCTGGTGGTGCAGGTCAAATTGCTGCCGACGCCCGTGCAGGCGGCAGCGCTGGAGGCGACCCTGCGCG
The DNA here is from genome assembly GCA_001550305.1 of Streptomyces diastatochromogenes. Lineage (GTDB taxonomy): Bacteria > Actinomycetota > Actinomycetes > Streptomycetales > Streptomycetaceae > Streptomyces > Streptomyces mirabilis_D. The sequence continues at coordinate 2,266 of LRTP01000240.1, read as the reverse complement.
CCTGCAACGAAGCGGCTACCTGGGTCGGCGGTGTGGCGTTCGAGAAGGAGGTGAAGAGCAACTTCGCGCTGCGCGAACACACCTATGGTGAGATCAAGGCGCGGTGGGGGCTGGGGGCACAGGCCGCCCAGCACGTCATCAAGAAGACCTGCGACGCGTACGCCACGCTGAAAGCCAACCTGAGGGCCGGGAACCTGGGCAGACCCGGGTCGATACGCTACCGCAGAGCGGTGGAGAAGCCGGTCGCCTTCCGTCCGGAGGGCGCGCAGCCCTACGACGACCGGATGCTGTCCTGGCAGATCGACCGGCGCCGGATCTCGGTGTGGACGACTGCCGGGCGGATGAAGGATGTGGCGTTCACCGCCTCCCCGGAGCAGTTGGCCACGCTGGCCCTGTACCGCCGGGGCGAGTCTGACCTGTTGTGGCGGGACGGCATGTGGTTTCTGAACGCCACCTGCGACGTTCCCGAGGCGCCGCTGAACACCGATCCGGTGGACTTCCTCGGCATCGACCTGGGGATCGTCAACATCGCCACGACCAGCGACGGTGAGATCATGGCCGGGCGGGAGCTGAACCGCATCCGCACCCGGGAGCGTGCGCTGCGCGCCAAGCTGCGGAAGAAGAACACCCCGTCCGCCAGGCGCCGGCTGAAGAAACGGCGGCGCAAGGAAGCGCGGAGCGCACGGGACATCAACCACAAGATCGCGAAGCATGTGGTGGCCGAGGCAGAACGCACCGGTCGCGGAATCGCCTTGGAGGACCTGACGGGCATCCGTGAACGGGTACGGCTTCGAAAGCCCCAACGGGCCACCCACTCCAGCTGGTCGTTCGCCCAGCTGGGGCGGTTCATCGCGTACAAGGCCCGCAAGGCGGGGGTGCCAGTGGTGCACGTCGATGCGGCGTACACCTCCTGCACCTGCGCCGAGTGCGGGCACATCGACAGAGCGAACCGGGTCTCGCAGGCCTGGTTCGCGTGCCGGTCCTGCGGATTCGTTGATCACGCAGACCGGAACGGCTCCCTCAACATCCGTGCAAGAGCACGGGAGTTGTTGCGACGCGGGGCGCGGTCAACCGCCCCAGAACCACTTCCCGAACCGGGGCGTGGGACAGGACGCAGACGCAGCACCACAGCCAGTGGCGCCCGTTGCGCAAGCCCGGGATTTTAGTCCCGGGTCGTTGACGGATGTCTACGAGGAGTGCTGTCCGCGCGTCCTCGCCTATGCCACGAGTCTGGTGGGTCTACAGGTAGGCGAGGACATCACGAGCGAGACGTTCACCGTCGCCTGGCGGCGTGTGCGGGACATTCCGCAACCCGCGCTGCCCTGGCTCCTGGGTGGCCCGCAACCTGGTGCGCGAGCTGCGCCCCTGGGACAGCCACCAGTACGCCGTCACCGTTGAGGAGGCACAGCGCATCGGCAGCGGTGCGCGCGGCGACGTCGGTGATGTCGCGGCGGATGTTCACGGTGCCGAAGGCGTTCGCCACTGAGCTCGCGCAATCAACGCCGAGAGGTCGGCACGTCGGCGGCCGTCCGGCCCATAGGGTGCTGGGCATGAGCATCATCGGGGTCGGTATCGACGTGGCCGAGATCGACCGGTTCCTGGCGGCGCTGGAGCGTACGCCGGGGCTGGCCCATCGGCTCTTCCTGGATCAGGAGTTGCACCTGCCGAACGGGGAGCGCCGCGGCATCGCGTCCCTGGCCGCGCGCTTCGCCGCGAAGGAGGCGGTCGCCAAGGCGCTGGGCGCTCCGGCCGGCATGCACTGGACGGACGCGGAGGTCTACGTCGAGGACAGCGGCCGGCCGCGGCTGCGGGTGACGGGGACGGTGGCGGCGCGCGCGGCCGAACTGGGCGTCCGTTCGTGGCATGTGTCGCTGAGCCATGACGCGGGGGTGGCCTCGGCCGTGGTGGTGGCCGAGGGGTAGGGCGGGGCAGGGGCCGACGTCCGGCGGCCGGGGCGGCGCAGTGGGCCCGCGTACGGGAGACTCGACCCATGCGTACTGCGTACAGCGTGGAGACGGTCAGGGCGGCGGAGCGTGAGCTGATGGCGCGGCTTGCGGAGGGTGCGCTGATGCAGCGCGCCGCGGCCGGACTGGCCGCTGCCTGCGCGGACTTGCTGGGACGGGTGTACGGCAGCCGGATCGTGCTGCTCGTGGGCAGCGGGGACAACGGGGGCGATGCCCTGTACGCCGGGGCCCGGCTGGCGCGGCGGGGGGCGGGGGTCACCGCCGTGCTGCTCGTGCCCGAACGGACGCATGGCGCGGGCCTG
>LRTP01000024.1 GCA_001550305.1 Streptomyces diastatochromogenes | reverse complement strand
GATCGCGTACTTCGAGTGCCTCCACGAGCTGAAGCTCATCGTCGACCTCATGTACGAGGGCGGCCTGGAGAAGATGCGCTGGTCGGTCTCCGAGACCGCGGAGTGGGGCGACTACGTCACCGGCCCGCGGATCATCACGGACGCCACCAAGGCCGAGATGAAGAAGGTCCTCGCCGAGATCCAGGACGGCACGTTCGCCCGTAACTGGATGGAGGAGTACCACTCCGGTCTGAAGAAGTACAACGAGTACAAGACCCAGGATGAGAACAGCCTCCTGGAGACCACCGGCAAGGAGCTCCGCAAGCTCATGTCGTGGGTCGACAAGGAAGCGTAAGCCTCATGGCCGACATCCTTTTCGGCACAGTTCCCGCTGCGGGTGGCGCTGCCTTCGCGGAACTGCTGCTGAGCAGTCATCTGGCCCTCACCGGCCGTCCCTTGTGCTCACCGCACTGGGCGTCGCTGCACGAAGCGGCGCACTGGCTCTACACCGACGCGCCCTTCGGACTGCTCGCCCACGGCACGGACCCCGACCCGAAGTTCTTCTACGCCAACCGCACGGCCCAGAGGTGCTTCGGCTACCCGTGGGAAGAGTTCACCGGCATGCCGTCCCGCTTGTCCGCATCCTCCCACCGCCAGGAAGACCGGGACGGTTTCGTACGGTCCGTGCACGAACACGGCTTTGCCGACGGCTACAACGGGCTGCGCAGGACCAAGAGCGGCGAAGAATTCTGGATCAAGGACGTGACGATGTGGGACCTCGTCGATCCCGCGGGAAACAGACGGGGGCAGGCCGCAGTCTTCCGTGACTGGTCGCCGGCCGTGCAGCCAAGGTGATGGACGCCCGGTGAACGCCCGGCCGCCGCGGGGCGATGGAACCGAGAACACGCCGGGTGGGGATCGATCCGTCACCCGCCTGCCGCGGGACGAGCGCACCTGCCCTGACCACGGTTGCCACAAGTGGGAACCCCGGTCTGCTGCCCTGAGTAGGGTCGAGGACTGGCGCGGTGGCTGATGCCCCGTTTCCAGTCCCCGACCCTACTGAGAAGTTGTTGTCTTTTCGATCTTGAGCGGTGTCTGTCGAACGGGAGTCGTGATCGGGTGGTCGCGGGGAGTTCGGCGCATACGAGCAGGGCCTCCTGAACAGCTCGTTGGTGTCTAATCACCGAGCAGCATCAGGAGGCCCTGGTGGGGGCAGTCTTCCGTGTCGGAGTCCGGGCAGTCCAACTCGGCCACCCGGGAGTGTGACTGTCTGGCGCATCAGTTCGGGAACGCCGCCGATCACCCGCTGCGTGAGCGCCGGTATCCGACCGACATGACGGATCGGGAATGGGCCCAGGTCCGTCCGTTGCTGCCGGTGCCGGGGTGGATGCGCGGACGCGGCGGGCAGCCGGAGGTGTACTGCCACCGGCAGATGTTGGACGCCATCCGCTATCTCGTCGACAGCGGCGTCAAGTGGCGAGCCATGCCATGCGACTTCCCGCCGTGGGACCGGGTGTACGCGTTCTGTGCGCCGTGAGGCGCTTCGTTGTATCCCCGACTCACTCGGGAGGAACTTGTACTACAGCCGGAGATCTTGTGACGGAGCCTGCGGTGCGTCGTTGACCGGGCATGATGCTGGGTGTGACGGCTGAGCAGATAGCCGAGTGGGAT
>LRTP01000239.1 GCA_001550305.1 Streptomyces diastatochromogenes | reverse complement strand
CCGCTCCTGTTCCCCGCCGTCCCAGGTGCCGCGTACCGCGGGCACGTCGCGCGGCGACGCCGGATCACGTTGGGGGTGGCGGGGGCCGTTCTGGTCGCCGCGGTGGGGGTCGGTACGTGGTTGGCCACGTCGGGTGACGACGCGGGGGCGACGCCGCACGACACGAAGAACTCGGCCCCGGCGTCCCCCTGACCCCCGCTCCGACCCGGGGCTCCGCCCCGGACCCCGGGTTGTCCGGCTGCGGGCCGGTGGGGGCTGGGCGCGCGGTTCCCCGCGCCCCTGAGGGGCTGGGGCTTCGCCCCTGGCCCCGGGCTGGGGGGTGTCTGGCCGCGGGTGGATGGGGGCTGGTCGCGCGGTTCCCCGCGCCCCTGGAGGCCGGGGCTTCGCCCCTGGCCCCCGGGGCTGGTGGGTCTTTGGCTGCGGGTGGGTGGGGGTTGATCGCGCAGTTCCCCGCGCCCCTGGCCCCCGGAGGGACCTGCGCTGCCCCCGTCGGACGAGGGGCGAGCCTCGCTTGCGGCAGCCGTTACGCTGGAGGCGTGGCAGTCGTCGATGTATCCGAAGAGCTCAAGTCCCTCTCCTCGACCATGGAGTCGATCGAGGCCGTCCTGGACCTCGACAAGCTGAGGGCAGATGTCGCCGTGCTCGAGGAGCAGGCGGCCGCGCCGTCCCTGTGGGACGACCCCGACGAGGCGCAGAAGATCACCAGCAAGCTGAGCCACCTCCAGGCGGAGGTCAGGAAGGCCGAGGCGCTGCGCGGGCGTATCGACGATCTGAGCGTGCTCTTCGAGATGGCCGAGGAGGAGGACGACCCGGACACCCGTGCCGAGGCCGAATCCGAGCTCGTCGCCGTCAAGAAGGCGCTGGACGAGATGGAAGTGCGGACGCTGCTCTCCGGGGAGTACGACTCCCGCGAGGCCGTCGTCACCATCCGTGCCGAGGCCGGCGGCGTCGACGCCTCCGACTTCGCCGAGAAGCTCCAGCGCATGTACCTGCGCTGGGCCGAGCGCCACGGATACAAGACCGAGCTCTACGAGACCTCATACGCGGAAGAGGCGGGCATCAAGTCCACCACCTTCGCCGTCCACGTCCCGTACGCGTACGGAACGCTCTCCGTAGAGCAGGGCACCCACCGCCTCGTGCGCATCTCGCCGTTCGACAACCAGGGGCGCCGTCAGACGTCCTTCGCGGGTGTCGAGATCCTGCCCGTCGTCGAGCAGACCGATCACATCGAGATCGACGAGTCCGAGCTGCGCGTCGACGTGTACCGGTCGTCCGGCCCCGGCGGCCAGGGCGTCAACACCACCGACTCCGCGGTGCGCCTCACCCACCTCCCCACCGGAATCGTCGTCTCCTGCCAGAACGAGCGGTCGCAGATCCAGAACAAGGCGAGCGCGATGAACGTGCTCCAGGCCAAGCTGCTCGAGCGGCGCCGCCAGGAGGAGCAGGCCAAGATGAACGCCCTGAAGGGCGACGGCGGCAACTCCTGGGGAAACCAGATGCGTTCGTACGTCCTGCACCCCTACCAGATGGTCAAGGACCTCCGGACCGAGTTCGAAGTCGGTAACCCCGAGGCCGTTTTCGGCGGGGAGATCGACGGATTCATCGAGGCCGGAATTCGCTGGCGCAAGCAGCAGGAGAAGTAGTTCGAGGTATCAACATCACCTCGATGCCTCTTTGTCGACAAGGCAACTGCCGCCCATCGGGCGGCAGTTGCCTTTTGTGTGGGGGGATTCTGGGTTTTACGTCACAGTCACATGTCCGCACGGCAGGCAAACGTCACTGATCCGGACATCGCGTACGCAACGACCTTGACGTTGCTGTGAAAACTGGGAATGGTGGCGCGTGGCATGCGTATCTCCGGGGCGCATGTGAACCGGGGGGCTGAGCGAGCCACCTGTGACGCCGTGGCCCCGGGCGCTGCTCCATTGACGATCAGCTACTGGGGGTAGCAAGCAAATGACCAAGAAGACGCGGATCCGCGTGGCACGCATAGCAGCCGGTGTGGTGATCGCCGCCGGTGCTTCGCTGACTGCCGCGGGTGCCGCCTCCGCCCTCGACATCAACGTGGGTGTCACGGTCGACGGAGACCCGAGCGCCACCCCGACCGTTACGGGCATTCCCACCGACCCGCCCTCCACCCCGACCGACCCGACGACGGACCCGGGCACGCCGACGGACCCGGGGACGCCCACCATCCCGGCCACGCCGACCGGCCCGGCCACGCCGACCACCACGCCGCCGACCGACGAGCCCACCGACCCCACCGAGAACCCCACCGAGCCCACCGACCCGACGGACAGCCCGACGGACGGTTCCGGCACCGGCACCGGTGGCAATGACAGCAACCCCGACGGCGGCTCCAAGCCCGTCGAGCAGGGCAAGGGTTCCTCCGGTCTGACCGACACCGGCGCGAACACCTCGTCCGACACCTCCGCCCAGGGCAAGAAGGGGCAGCTGGCCGAGACGGGTGCCGCCGAGACCACGTTCCTGCTGGTCGGCGCCGCCACGATGATCGCGGGCGGTATCGGCTTCCGTCTGCTGCCGCGCCTCGTGAACGGCCGCGGCGCCGCTGCCTGACGCAGCTGAGCGCAGCGCGAGAGGGGCCCGGAGCAAGCTGCTCCGGGCCCCTCTCGTGTCAGACGCGTCAGCGATGCTCGGGATGGTTCACAGGGTGACCGACCGTCTCGGACGGTGACCACACATGAAGAACACCGTGATGGTCATCATGACGGCCACCATGATGACCACCTGAGATGGTGACCGAGGTCACATCGCCGTTCTCAACAGACTCATACCGTCTGGTGCGCCAGCAGCGCCACCGCCGCGATCAGCACGGCGAGCAGCGCGATCAGCGCCATCGGGTTCATTCCCGCGAAGGGGCTCTCCTGCTGCAGCCGCTCCCGGTTCGCGCGGCAGACCGGGCAGCGGCCCTCGCTGACGGGCGCCGCGCAGTTCGCGCACACCAATCGGTCGTACGTCATGCGCTTGCCCTCCTTGCGCCATCCTCCGCCGTCTACATAACGCTGCGGGGAACGCAACCGTTCCCCTTCCACTGTGCCAGGTTCCGCGGGAAACGGCGCGGCTCGCCTTATCCTGCCCTGTGCTCCGCGGGTTAGGCGGGGAAACGGGCGCTTCCGGAGGGGTGGGCGGCGTCGGGTTCACGGCTGCCGGCCGGTGGGGGCCGTACGGGCCCGTACAAAGACCCGTACAAAGACCCGTACAAAAGGACCCCGCCAAAGACCTGTACAAAAACGCACAAGCCCCGCACAACCCCCGCGCAACCCTGACCGGCGACTGCGCTCGTGCACCCGGTTCGCGTATGGTCACGCTCACCTACCCCCGGCGACCCGTGGTGCATCCGTGATCCGATTCGACAGTGTCTCCAAGGTCTACCCCAAGCAGACCCGCCCCGCTCTCAGGGATGTCACCCTGGAGGTCGAGCGTGGTGAGTTCGTGTTCCTCGTGGGGTCCTCCGGCTCCGGAAAGTCCACCTTCCTGCGGCTGATCCTCCGCGAGGAGCGGACCAGCCACGGCCAGGTGCACGTCCTGGGCAAGGACCTCGCGCGCCTCTCCAACTGGAAGGTGCCGCAGATGCGCCGCCAGCTGGGGACCGTGTTCCAGGACTTCCGCCTGCTGCCGAACAAGACGGTCTCCGAGAACGTCGCCTTCGCGCAGGAGGTCATCGGCAAGTCCCGCGGCGAGATCCGCAAGTCCGTGCCCCAGGTGCTCGACCTCGTCGGGCTCGGCGGCAAGGAGGACCGGATGCCCGGCGAGCTGTCCGGTGGTGAGCAGCAGCGCGTGGCCATCGCGAGAGCCTTCGTGAACCGGCCCAAGCTCCTCATCGCGGACGAGCCGACCGGTAACCTCGACCCGCAGACCTCCGTCGGCATCATGAAGCTGCTCGACCGCATCAACCGGACGGGCACCACCGTGCTGATGGCGACGCACGACCAGAACATCGTGGACCAGATGCGCAAGCGCGTCATCGAGCTGGAGCAGGGCCGCCTCGTCCGCGACCAGGCGCGCGGCGTCTACGGCTACCAGCACTGACGACGGTCCACGGAAAGGCTTAGCAGACGCCATGCGCGCCCAGTTCGTTCTGTCGGAGATCGGTGTCGGTCTCCGTCGCAATCTGACGATGACCTTCGCGGTCGTCGTCTCGGTCGCCCTCTCCCTCGCCCTGTTCGGCGGTTCGCTGCTGATGAGCGACCAGGTGAGCACCATGAAGGGCTACTGGTACGACAAGGTCAACGTCTCGATCTTCCTCTGCAACAAGAGTGACGCGGAGTCCGACCCCCACTGCGCCAAGGGGGCCGTGACCGCCGAGCAGAAGGACCAGATCCTCGGCGACCTCAAGAAGATGAGCGTCGTCGAGAGGGTCTCGTACGAGTCGTCGGACCAGGCGTACAAGCACTACAAGGAGCAGTTCGGCGACTCCCCGCTGGCCAGCTCCCTGACGCCGGACCAGATGCAGGAGTCGTACCGCATCAAGCTGAAGGACCCGCAGAAGTACCAGGTCATCGCGACCGCCTTCGACGGCCGTGACGGCGTGCAGTCCGTGCAGGACCAGAAGGGCATCCTGGACAACCTCTTCGGGCTGCTCAACGGCATGAACTGGGCCGCGCGCGCGGTGATGGCGATGATGCTCGTCGTCGCCCTGATGCTGATCGTCAACACGGTGCGCGTCTCGGCGTTCAGCCGGCGCAGGGAAACCGGCATCATGCGGCTCGTGGGCGCCTCCGGGTTCTACATCCAGGCGCCGTTCATCATGGAGGCCGCGGTCGCCGGACTGATCGGCGGAGGCGTCGCCTGCGGGTTCCTGTTGGTCGCGCGGTACTTCATCATCGATCACGGCCTCGCGCTGTCCCAGAAGCTGAATCTGATCAACTTCATCGGCTGGGACGCCGTGCTCACCAAGCTGCCGCTCATCCTCGCGACGAGTCTGCTGATGCCCGCGCTTGCGGCGTTTTTCGCGTTGCGCAAGTACCTGAAGGTGTGACGCATGCCAAGGGGGCCGTACTGCCAACCGGCGGTACGGCCCCTTGCGTTGTCCTAGACTCACCGCCATGTCAGGCCGAGACCTGTTCTGCCAGCCCCGCCGTGCAGGCCGCGGGGCCGCCCTGACATTGCTTTTCGCGAGTGTCCTCGTCGCGGGGGCCGCGACCGGGTCCTTCGGTGATCCCGACCGGAAATCCCCGTCTCCCTCGGCGCGTTCGACCCCGGCTGCCCACCGTGAGACGGTCACCGACGCCGCCGCCGAGGCGATGGCCGACGGCAAGTCCCCCATGGAGGCCGCCGAGCGGGCCGTCAGCCGCAGCGGGGACCGCTGGGGCGCCGTCTACTCCCAGGGCGAGTACGAGGAGTTCGAGGAGGCCCTCGACGGCCAGTACACGGGCGTGGGGCTGTGGGCCCGGCGCGAGCGTGACGGCCGGATCGAGGTGACCCGGGTGCAGAGCGGCTCGCCGGCGGCCGCCGCCGGGATCCGCACGGGCGACCGGCTGCGCAGCGTCGACGGCGAGAAGGTGGACGGCCGGCCGGTCACCGAGGTCGTCTCGTTACTGCGCGGGGACGCGGACGACGCCGCCGCCGGTACGAAGGTCTCCCTCGGCCTGGAGCGCGGCACACGCGCGTGGAGCGAGACGCTGCGCCGGGCGAAACTGTCCACGGACTCCGTGACCGTCCGCAAGCTCCCCGACGGCGTCACCGTGATCAAGGTCGCCGCCTTCACCAAGGGCGTCGGTGACGCCGTACGGACCGCCGTCGAGCAGACCCCCGGGCACGCCGGGATCGTCCTCGACCTGCGCGGCAACTCCGGCGGACTGGTCACCGAGGCCGTCACCGCCGCCTCCGCCTTCCTCGACGGCGGCCTCGTCGCCACCTACGACGTCAACGGCGCGCAGCGCTCCCTGCACGCCGATCCCGGCGGCGACACCACCAGACCCCTGGTCGCGCTCGTCGACGGCGGCACGATGAGCGCGGCCGAACTGCTCACCGGGGCCCTCCAGGACCGCGGCCGTGCGGTCGTCGTGGGCTCCAGGACCTTCGGCAAGGGCTCGATCCAGATGCCGAGCCGGCTGCCCGACGGCTCCGTCGCCGAGCTGACCGTCGGCCACTACCGCACCCCGGCCGGGCACACCGTCGACGGGCGGGGCATCACCCCCGACCTGGAGGTGGACGCGGAGGCCCTGGAACGGGCGGAGACCGTACTCAGCGGTCTCGGCGACCCTTCGTAGCCACCGGCTCGGCGCTCTTGTAATCGGCTTTCCCCCGGACCCCCCTGTAGTGCGAAAATGGTCAGCACTATGAGCAAGGGAATGTACGTACCGAAGGAGTCCCAGCCCAAGCAGGGCGGAGGGGCCGCGAAGGCCAAGGACGGCAAGCGCAAGATCGTCGCGCAGAACAAGAAGGCACGGCACGACTACGCGATCATCGACACCTACGAGGCCGGGCTCGTCCTGACCGGCACCGAGGTGAAGTCGCTGCGCCAGGGACGCGCCTCGCTGACCGACGGCTTCGTCCAGATCGACGGGAACGAGGCGTGGCTGCACAACGCCCACATTCCCGAGTACAGCCAGGGCACCTGGACCAACCACACGGTCCGCCGCAAGCGCAAGCTGCTCCTGCACCGCGAGGAGATCGACAAGCTGGCGTCGAAGTCGGAGGAGACGGGTCACACGATCGTGCCCCTCGCCCTGTACTTCAAGGACGGCCGCGCCAAGGCCGAGATCGCGCTCGCCCGCGGTAAGAAGGAGTACGACAAGCGGCAGACCCTGCGTGAGAAGCAGGACCGCCGGGAGTCGGACCGCGCGATCGCGGCGGCGAAGCGGAAGCAGCGGGGCGAGTAGCCACGGGGAATACGGTGGCATCGACGTGCGTTGGTCACGTACGATGGGATCTGCACCTCACAGCGGGTGCGCAACCCTCTTCGGAGGGGCTTGAAAAAACAACATGGGGATGATCGGTTTCGACAGCGGCTGTCGAAGCAGGGGAAGCGTGTCGAGGAAGCGACAATGATCTCGTTAACCATATGTCGCAACCAATAATCGCCAATTCCAAGAGCGATTCCCAGTCCTTCGCCCTCGCTGCCTAATAACAGCGACTGAAGGACCCTAAATGGGTGTCAGCCCGGGGGTGTTCCCGACCCGGACCCTGGCATAATCTAGGGAACTAAACCATCGAGCCCGGTCACGGGGTTCGATGGGAAATCAAACAGTGGCTGGGCCCGTCGGCGACTTGTTCGCGTGATCACCGGGGCCGAGAAAATCACAGCGAACTGCACACGGAGAAGCCCTGATTCTGCACCGGTGGACGCGGGTTCGATTCCCGCCATCTCCACGATCAGGAGGTCCCCCCGGACCTCCACATCCCATGTGGGCAAAGGCCTCGTCGCTTTCGAGCGGCGGGGCCTTTGTCATGCGTCATCATCCAGCTGAAGTACGTGGGCAAGTCTCACCCGCCCGAACACCTCGCGAGGAACTCATGGCGGAACAACGGGAAGCACGCTTTTTGACCCACGACGAACCCCAGTACCTGCTCGTCCGCGCCGGAGGCGAGCCGTCTCCTTTGTACGAGCCGGAGGATCCCAGGGACTACGAGGATCTCGGCGCCTTCGCCCGTAACACCCCGCTGGACGATGACGGGCTGGTCCTCCCGGCGGACTTGGCGGATGCGCTGCGTTCCTGGTCGTTGTCCCGCCCATCGGACGGTTTCCCGTCCCGCCGGCACATGCGGAAGCACGTCGAACGGGGACTGGAGCTCGCCCAGGCGTTGGCGAGGCATCTGGGGCCCGCTTGGGTGGTGCGGTACTGGGACGAGAGGCAGGGCGGGGCGAAGTTCGTGTGCTGGGGGTGCGGACGTCTGGACTGGGGGCTTGAGGAGCACGGCGAGCCCCCGCACCCGCTCGACATCGTGGTCGAGGGCGAGTTCAAGTGGTTCCCGCTCCGCGCGGAGGGGTTCGGGGACTTCGCGCCGGACGGTCCCGTCGGCAGTCTCCATCTGTCCGAGGAGTTGGTGGCCGATCTGTACGCATGGGCGAAGAGCATCGACACCACGGTGAACCTGGACCTGCGGGACCGGGAGGACGGTAAGTACGACGACGAGTGGGAGCGGCTGTTCCACGAGGGGACGGAGCTGGCGAGACGTATCGCGCACGAGCTCGGCCCCGCCCGGAAGGTGACCTACAAAGGCCTGGCGAACGGCGGTACGGCCGCCATGACGTCGGTCACCTGGCAGGGGGACCGGAAGCTGTGAACGTCCGCCGAACACGACAACCGGTGACGTGCGGTTCGTGTGCGCCGTGAGAGACCTGAAACGCTGGAGGGGACGACCGTGACGGGACGGCAGGAGCCGTACTACGTGGACTACGACGCGGACTTCGGACTCAGTGGGCTGGCCGAGGCGTTCACGCTCTCACCCGCTCCGGAGGACACCGGCGCGGCACTCGGGCTCGTCACGGCGAAGCTCGACGCGTACGACCGTGAGTGTCCCGTGGGCAGCGTCGACCATCTCAGCGCGGATGAGCGGAGCATCCTCGGCTATGACACCAGCCACGACGACTGGGGGTACGCCGAGGAGCTGTGCGAGGACGTGCGCGGGCTCGTCGAGTCCCCGCTGGCGGACGAGGCGATCCGGGCCGTGTGGCGAGCCGCCGCCGGGGGCGGGTGGGATCCCGCGGCGCACGGTATGAGCGCCCGTGACTGGCTGCGGCGCATCGACGAGACCTGCGCCGCACGCCCGCCCCGGAAAGTCCCCGGGCGGCGCCCGACACCTGGCTCGTGGTGGGGCGCCTGGCGGCCGGCGGCCGACGAAGTGCGCGACGTCGTCGTCGCGGAGATCGCGGAGATCGCGGGGATCACGGGGATCGCGGGGATCGCGGAGGCCGCGGAGACACCGTCCTGTCGCGAGCGGTCGGCCGGTTTCCTCCCTTCCCCCGACATCCTGTCGGCCCTCGAAGAGGTGGCCGTCCGCGTGCATCCCGAACTCGGCTTCCGGCTCTTCCTGCGCGCGCTGAAGGTGTACTCCGTGCGGATAGAAAAGGCGCGGTACGACCGGTTCCAAGCGCTCGGTGAGAGGTTCGGCCACCCCGCCGCGCTCATCGACCTCGGTCTCGACATCGCGTGGCCGCCCATCGACACCGCCCGCCGCGACGCCACCTGGGACTTCGGGTTCTCCCACCTCGCCGGGCAGGCACATCAGGACTGGCGTGACAGCCGGGGGGAGATCCGGAAGACAGCCGAGGGCGACGACTTCGGGCAGACCCCGGGCTCCGCGGCGGCCGTCCTCCTGGAGGACATGCTCCGGCTGCTGCGGTCCGCACTGCCCGACGCCGCGGTCTCCGCCCTGTGGACCGGGGCCTCGAACAGTCCAGGGCGTACCGATGGCCGGGACTGGCTTCGGCTGATCGCGGACGTGTGCCGGGAGCGGCTGAGGGAGGCCGCCCCCGCGTACACACCCGTCGTGGCGCCCGCCCGCACCGAACTCGCCGACACGGTGCTGCGCGAAGTCCGGGAGACTGCGCCCGCGGTGGCGGACAAGGCTGCCAGCCCCCACTGGCATCCCGTGCCCGCCACGGACGTCATGGACGCGCTGGAACACGTGGTCACCCGGATCGATCCCGATCTCGGGTTCCGCTTGTTCCTCCGCGTCCTGATCACGCTGTCCGTGCCCCTCACACAGGAGCAGTACGACCGGTACAGGGCGATCGGCGAGCGCTTCGGGTACGGCGAGTATCACGTCTCCGACGTGGAACACCTGATCGAGGCCGGCTGACCCGCCTCAGCGCAGGGTGAACGTGGACAGCCGCACACCCCCGCTCAGCACCAGATACACGCCCGTACGCCCCTTCGCCGCGCCGGTGAGGGCGGCGGTCACCGTCGTGTAGTCGTACGGGGATGCCGTGCCGCCCGTACGAGCGGTGCCGACGAGCGGGCCGGTCGGCGAGCCCAGCCGGACCTCGACCGTGCCGGACGATCCGGCGACGCGTGCGCTGAACTCGGACACTCCAGAACCCAGTCCGGCGTCCGAGAACTTCAGCCAGGCCCCGTCGGCCGTCGCGCCCACCGCCGTCCCGCGCGCCTTCGATTCGTCGACCAGACGGACGGAACCGGGGGAGTAGTCGTCGAAGTTCTCCGCCCGGGTCACCTTCGTGAGGTCCCGGGGCGGGATCGTCTCGCCCCGTACCGTCCATGACGTCCGGGAGCGGATGTCGGTGGACGAGGCGCCGACCAGCACGTCGTACGTGCCGCTCTCCACCACCCACTTCGAGCGGGTGACGTCCCAGTGCGCGAGGTCCGACGGTCGTACCTTCAGTCGGACCGTCTTCGTCTCGCCCGGCTTCAGGGACACCCTCGCGTACGCCTTCAGCTGCTTCAGGGGCTGCTTGTCCCTCGATGCCCGCTGGTGGGTGTAGAGCTGGACGACCTCGTCGCCCGCGCGCTTGCCCGTGTTCGTGACCGCCACCTCGTAGCCGCCGTCCACCCTCTTCGGGGCGCCGTACCGGAACGTCGTGTACGACAGGCCGTAGCCGAAGGGATAGAGCGGCCGGCCCTTGAAGTACTGGTAGGTGCGGTCGGACTTGATGATGTCGTAGTCGAGGATCGAGGGGAGGTCCGATGCCGACCGGTACCAGGTCTGGGTGAGGCGGCCCGCCGGGTTCGTGTCGCCGTAGAGGACGTCGGCGAGCGCGTTGCCCGTCTCCTGGCCCGCGTGGGTGGTCCACAGGAGGGCCGGGACCTCCTTCTGGAGGGTGCCGAGGGTGGTCGGGTAGCTGTTCTCCACGACCACGACCGTCTTCGGGTTCGCCGCGCGCACCGCCCTGACCAGGGCCTCCTGTGACGGGGCCAGACCCATGTCCGTACGGTCGTGGGCCTCGCGGCCGTTGATCGCGGGCATCGAGCCGACCACGACCACCGCCGTGTCCTTGCCCCGCACCGCGGCCACGGCCTGGTCCACGCCGCTGCGGACGACGTCCTTGGAGTAGTGGGCGGCCGCCGACTTCTCGACCAGACCCAGGGTGCCGTCGGGACCCGTCGGGCCGAGGTAGACCGGGTTCGACCACCAGGACTCGGTGGTCTCGTATCCGGCGTACCGGAGCAGGTACGTCCCGTCGTCCTGCCGCTCCAGCTCGAACTGCTGCTGGACGTACCAACCGTTGGGCTGGACCTGGTCGTTGACGAAGTTCGACCAGTTGTAGCCGACGTACTTGCCGTTGGCGGCCGAGCGCAGGGTCACGATGCCGGAGCCCCAGTCGAACGCGTCGAACTGGGCCGCCACCCCCGTCTCGGTGCTCTCCTTCAGGGCTCCACCGGCCTGAGACGCCCCCGCCGTCACGTACTTCCCCGTCGCCGTGTCCCGCAGCGCGATGCGGTCGACGCCCTCGCTGCTCCCCACCGAGGCGCCCAGCTTCGTGGCGATGCCGTCGGCGGGCGTGACCGCGTACGGCAGCGTGCCCGAGTACCAGTCCGTGTAGAGGGTGTCGGCGAGCGGGCCGACCACGGCCACGTTCTTCGCCGAGGCCTTCAGGGGCAGTACGCCGTCGTTCTTGAGCAGGACCGCGCTCTTTGCCGCCGCCTCGCGGGCCAGCTTCCGGTGGGCCGGACTGTTGATGACCGACTGGTCGATCGAGCCGTACCTGCCGCCGTTCGGGTCGAACTCGCCGAGCCGGACGCGGACGGCGAGGATGTGGGAGACGGCCGTGTCGACGTCCGACTCCTTCAACAGGCCCGTACTCAAAGCGGACTTGACGGCCGTGGTCGTCGGGGCCGAGTCGCCGTTGTTGTCCGTGAAGCTGTCGATGCCCGCCTTGAGCGCCGCCGCGTCGCCCTCGGCGAGGGTGTCGTAGTAGTTCTGGGTGCCGGGGAGCAGGTTGCCCGGGGCGAAGGCGTCGGTGACGTTCAGGAGATCTCGGGAGGTCCACGTCCGTACGACGTCGTCCAGGTCCGGGTTCACCGTGTCGGGGCGGCCGTTGACCAGGTTGTACGACGCCATCACGCCCGTCGTCGCGTCCGCCTCGACGGCCGGTCTGAAGGCCGCCTCGTCGTACTCGTGCTGGACGCGTGGCCGCAGGTCGGAGGAGGTGGTCGCGCGGTTCACCTCGTTGTTGTTGGCGAGGTAGTGCTTGAGGGTGGGGGCCGTCTTGAGGTGGTCGGGGTCGCCGCCGGTCAGGCCCTCGCCGTACGCCGTGGAGATCGAACCGGTGAGATACGGGTCCTCGGAGTAGCCCTCCTCGTTGCGTCCCCAGCGCGGGTCGCGCAGCAGGTTGACCACGGGCGCCCACAGGTTGAGGCCCCAGCCGTCGGGGCGCTCCTGCTGGAAGCCGCGCGCCTCGTCGCCGACCGCCGAGCCGACCTGCTGGATGAGCGCCGGGTCCCAGGTGGAGGCGAGACCGATCGCCTGCGGGAAGACGGTCGCCCTGCCGAGCCAGGCGACGCCGTGCAGGGCCTCGGTGCCGGTGCGGAAGGACTGGATGCCGAGGCGGGGGATCGCGGGCTCGTACTGGTGGAGGAGGGAGACCTTCTCGTCGAGGGTCAGCCTTCCCAGCAGGTCGTTCACGCGTTCGGTGACGGGGAGGCGGGGGTCGCGGAAGGCGTACGCGGGGTCCTCCGCCCCTGCCGGAACGGTGGCTGTCAGACCGGCGGTCAGCGCCAGCGCCAGGACGAGGGAGGCCCGCTGTCTTGTCCTGCTTCCTCTGTTTCTCTTGCCTTTCCTCATGTCACGGCTCCTCAAGAGATCAGCGTGCGCGGTGCGGTACTCGCGCGTTCCGTCAGCCGGGGTGCGAGGAGCGTGGCCTCGGGTACGTCGGTGCCGCCCAGCTTCTTCATCAGCAGTTCCACCGCCCGCGCGCCCACCTCGGTGGACGGGATGGCGACGGAGGTGACGGGGACGCGGACGTTCTCGGCGAGCTCGTCCGGGCAGATCGCGGTGACGGAGAGGTCGACGGGCACGCGCAGACCGAGCTGCTCGAAGGCGTCGATCAGCGGTTCCAGGACCGGTTCGTTGTGCACGACGACGCCGGTGAGCGCCGGCTGTTCGCGCAGGAGCTGTTCGGCGACCCGGCGGGCGGCGGCGGGCGAGGCCTCGCAGGGGTGGACGGAGGACGCCAGCCCGCCCCGGTCGGCGGCGGCCGTGAACCCCTCCACCACGCGCTGGGCGAACGCCGTCCCCCGTACGTACACCTCCGGCGGCGACCCCACCAGCGCCACGACCCGGTGCCCGAGCCCCGCCAGCCGCTCGACGCACAGCTCGCCCGCCGCCTTGAAGTCCAGGTCGATGCAGGTCAGCCCGGCGGGCCCGGCAGGGAACCCGATGAGGACCGAGGGGCGGTCCAGGGCGCGCAGCAGTGGCAGCCTGGGGTCGTGGAGCTGCACGTCCATCACGATCAGCGCGTCCACCAGCGCGGTGTCCGCGACCCGCCGCAGCCCTTCCTCGCCCTCCTCCTGCGTCAGCAGCAGGACGTCGTGGTCGTGTTGCCGTGCCGCCGTCACCACCGACACCGCGAACTGCATCACCACCGGCACATGGATGCCCGCCCGCAGCGGCACCACCAGGGCCAGGACGTTGGACCGGCTGCTCGCGAGGGCGCGCGCCCCGGCGTGCGGGCGGTAGCCGAGTTCGCTGATGCTGGCCTCGATGCGCCGGCGGGTCTCCTCGGAGATGGGGCGCTTGCCGCTGAGGGCGTAGGAGACGGTACTGGGGGAGACCCCGGCGTGCCGCGCCACATCGGTGATCTTCACCATCAGGCCGGCTCCACCGTGAGGAACCCGGTCCCCGCCTGTGCCCGCGCGGTCCGCTCCCCGGAGGCCAGCCCCCAGGGTGCCGAGGGATCACTGCAGGACGCCCGGAGCGTGTCTCCTTCCCGTACGACGGTGAAGGTCACGTCGCCGACCTGCACCGTCACCTGGGCGCCCCGCTCCAGGCCGTACGCCCTGAGCGTGACCCCGTCGGCGTGGACGTAGTCGGGCCGGTCGTCCACCGCGCCCACCGGGATCACCGCGCCCGGCCGCACCAGCAGCGGCACGCTCAGGAAGCCGTGCCGCTCGCGCACCCAGCGCGGACCGGTCACCGTGCGCTCCGTGAGGTAGTGGGTCCAGGTGCCGTCCGGAACGTAGTAGGAGACGTCTCCCTCGTCGCTGAACACGGGTGCGACCAGCAGGTCCGGGCCGAGCATGTACTGCCGTTCCAGGTGCGCGCACCCCGGATCGTCGGGGAATTCGAGGACCATCGCCCGCATCATCGGCACGCCCTCCGTGTGGGCGGCGCGGGCGACCTCGTACAGATAGGGCATGAGGCCGAGCTTCAGCCGGGTGAACAGCCGCAGCACGTCCACGGCCTCCTCGTCGAACAGCCACGGCACCCGGTAGGAGGACGAGCCGTGCAGCCGGCTGTGGGAGGAGAGGAGCCCGAAGGCGATCCACCGTTTGAAGAGGGCCGGTGTCGGTGTTCCCTCGAAGCCGCCGATGTCGTGGCTCCAGAACCCGAAGCCCGACATGCCGAGGCTCAGCCCGCCGCGCAGCGACTCCGCCATCGACGCGTACGTCGCCTCGCAGTCGCCGCCCCAGTGCACCGGGAACTGCTGGCTGCCGGCGGTCGCCGAGCGCGCGAAGACGACGGCCTCCGCCTCGCCCCGGTGCTTGCGCAGCACTTCGAAGACCGTGCGGTTGTAGAGGTAGGAGTAGTAGTTGTGCATGCGTTCCGGGTCGGCGCCGTCGGCGTACGCCACGTCGACGGGGACCCGCTCGCCGAAGTCGGTCTTGAAGCAGTCGACGCCCTGGTCGAGCAGCGCCTCCAGTTTCGAGGCGTACCAGTCGCGGGCGGCCGGGCTGGTGAAGTCGACCAGCGCCATGCCCGGCTGCCACAGGTCCCACTGCCACACACTGCCGTCGGGCTTCCTGAGCAGATGGCCCAGGGCCTTGCCCTCCGCGAAGAGCGGGGAGCGCTGTGCGATGTACGGGTTGATCCACACGCAGATGTGCAGGCCCTTGTCCTTGAGCCGGGTCAGCATGCCTTCCGGGTCGGGGAAGACGCGCGGGTCCCACTGGAAGTCGCACCAGTTGAACTCGCGCATCCAGAAACAGTCGAAGTGGAAGACGGAGAGGGGGAGATCGCGCTCCCGCATGCCGTCGATGAAGGAGGTGACGGTGGCCTCGTCGTAGGAGGTGGTGAAGGACGTCGACAGCCACAGGCCGAAGGACCAGGCGGGCGGGAGGGCCGGGCGGCCGGTGAGCTGCGTGTACGTGCGCAGGATGTCCTTCGGGGTCGGCCCGTAGATCACGTAGTACGTCAACTGCTGTGTCTCGGCGCTGAACTGGACCCGGGAGACGGCTTCCGAGGCGACCTCGAAGGAGACACGGCCCGGGTGGTCGACGAAGACGCCGTAGCCCGCGTCCGTCAGATAGAAGGGGACGTTTTTGTAGGCCTGCTCGGTGGCGGTGCCGCCGTCGGCGTTCCACATGTCCACCACCTGACCGTTCTTGACGAGCGGACCGAAGCGCTCGCCGAGGCCGTAGACCTGGGTGCCGACCCCGAGGTTCAGCTGCTCGCGCAGATAGTGGGCGCCGGCCGCGTCCCGCATGATGCCCATGCCCTTGGGGCCGCTGGTGGTGAGGACGCGGCCGTGGGCGAGGAAGTCGACGTGCCAGGGGGTGGTGCGGGCGACCCGCACGGACAGGGCGCCCGCGGTGAGGGTCGCGTGCTCGTCGTCGTACTCCACGATGGGGGTGCTGTGCTTTTCCGGAGGACCCCCAGCCCCCCGGACGCCCCTGTGCAGCTCGAAGCGGGGGCCGCGCGGTTCCTCGCCCTGGAAGTGCGTGAACGTGACGCCGATGACGTCCGGCATCGGCGCGTGCGCGCTGATCGTCACGACCGGTCCCTTCAGCAGGTCGCCGCGGTGGCGGATGGGCTGGGTCGGCGCGTGGATGTCGAGGGTTCCGTCGGACGCGCTGACGTCGAGGACCTCGACCGGGTGGGCCGCGGTGACGCCCTCGCGCAGCAGCCAGTAGCCGTCGGTGAACTTCACGCCCACACCCCTTACTTGACCGCGCCCACGGCGATGCCGCGGGTCAGTGTCCGCTGGAAGACGAGGAAGAAGACGATCGCGGGGAGCACGCCCAGGAGGGCCGCCGCGTTGGTCATGGTCGCGTCCATCAGGCGTTGGCCCTGAAGGACGCCGAGCGCCACCGACACCGTCTGGTTGTCGTTGGAGATCAGCATGACCAGCGGCAGCAGGAACTCGTTCCAGGTCCAGATGAAGAAGAAGACCAGGAGGACGCCGATGGTGGGGCGGCTGACGGGGACCACGATCCGCCACAGCACCTGCCACTTGTTCGCCCCGTCGATCCGGGCGGCCTCGATGATCTCGCGCGGGAACTGCCCGAGGACGGAGGACAGGAGATACGTGCCGAAGGCCGCCTGGACGACGGTGAACACGATGATCACGCTGAGCCGGGTGTCGTAGAGGCCCGCCTGCTTGCTCAGGTAATAGATCGGGTAGACCAGCGCCTCCTGCGGCAGCATGTTCGCCAGTACGAAGAAGGCGAGGACCCAGGTGCGGCCCTTGATGCGGCCGATGCCGATCGCGTACGCGTTCAGGACGGACAGCACGGCGGCGCCGATCGCCACCGAGCCGGAGATCAGGATCGAGTTGACGAGCTTCTGGCCGTAGTCGACGCGCTGCCAGAAGTCCTTGAGGCCGTCGAGGTAGAGGCCGTGGGGCAGGCTGAGGGGTCCGTTCGACGAGTACTCGGTGGGGGACTTGACCGCGTTGATCGCGACGATGCCGAAGGGCAGCACCATGAACAGGGCCGCGATGATCAGGGCCACGAGGACGGGGTAGCGGCGTACGGCGGTCATGCGCGGAGTCCTTCCTCGGCGTCCTCGGCGCGGGTCTGGAGCTTCAGGCCGACCAGGGCGAGTACGAGGATGATCACGGTCAGCACGGTGGAGATCGCGGCGCCGTAGCCGACCTGGGTCTTCTCGAAGAAGGTGGTGAAGGAGAAGTAGGACGGCACGTCGGTCGCGCCGCCGGGACCGCCCTTGGTGAGGACGTACACCGCGCCGAACACCTTGAGCGCGGCGATCGTGCACCAGAGGAGGACGACGTAGATCTCCGGGCGGATCTGCGGCAGCGTGATGTGCCAGAAGCGGCGCCACCAGCCCGCGCCGTCCAGCTCCGCCGCCTCGTACAGCTGCGGGTCGACGCGTTGCAGCCCCGCCATGAAGACGACCAGTGGGAAGCCGATCTGGACCCACACCATCACGCCCATGACGCTGTAGAGGGCGAAGCCGGGGTCGCCGAGCCAGTCCCGCTGGAGCGAGCCGAGGCCCACCGCCCTCAGGAGCGCGTTCAGGGAGCCGTTGTCGGGGGCGAGGATCCAGCTCCAGACGATGCCGGCGACGGCGATGGGCAGGACCTGGGGGAGGTAGAAACAGGCGCGCAGAACGGCGGCGATCTTCGTGCCGAAGTGCTTGCCGACGAAGTCGAAGAGGGCGGCGGCCAGCACGAGCCCGAGGACCGTCGGTACGGCGGCCATGGCGACGACCATGAACAGGCTGTGCCGGAAGGACGCCCAGAACTCGGAGTCGTGCGTCAGCTCGCGGTAGTTGGCGAGCCCCGACCACTTCGGCGAGCCGACGCCCTGCCAGTCGGTGAAGCTCACGCCGGTGTTCATCAGGAACGGCACGACGATCACCGCGAGGAAGGCGAGGACGCCGGGGAGCAGGAAGAGGGCGTAGGAGGAGTGGGGGCGGCGCGGGCGCGTCGCAGGGCCGTGGTGCCGGTGGTGCCTCCGGACGACCCGGCCGCCCCGTTCGACGGTGACCGTCATGTCTTCGGCGCGCCCTTGTCGTACGCCGTCTGCAGCGCGCTCAGATAGGCGTCCGGTTTCTCGCTCCCCGTGATCAGCTTCTGGGTCTCGGAGACGAGGACGTCGTAGAAGCCGGCGACCGGCCAGTCCGGGTAGAAGGCCAGACCGTCCTTGCCGGAGAGCGTGTTGAAGTCGGCGATCAGGGTCTTGGCCTTCGGGTCGGTGATGGCGGCGGTGTCGGCGCCCACCGGGACCCCGCCCTTGTTGCCGAGCAGGTTCTGGATCTTCTGCGACATGGTGATGTCGATGAAGTCGTAGGCGAGGTCCTTGTTCTTGGCGCCCTTGGGGACGACCCAGAGGTTGCCGCCGGAGCCGAGGGTGAGATTGCTGCCGGGCCAGAGGAAGGTGCCCCAGTCGAACTTGTTCTCCGTCTGGAAGCGCCCGTACCACCAGCTGCCGCTGAACAGGATCGGGCTCTTGCCCTGGATGAAGGAGACGCCCGCGTCCTCGGCCTTGAGCGAGGTGGACTTCTTGCTGATGTAGCCCTTCTTCACCCAGTCGGCGAAGGTCGTGGCGGCGTACGTCCAGGCGGCGTCGTGGAAGTCCGTCTTGCCCTTGTAGAGCTCGTACTTGTCGACCCAGGAGCGGTCGGCCCGGGAGAGGGCGAGCTGGTAGAGGTACTGCTGGGCCACGTACTCGGCGCCCGCGTTCGCCAGCGGGGTGATGCCCTTCGACACGAACGTGTCCATGGCGGCGGTGAGCTGGTCGAGGGTGGTGGGCTCGGCGATGCCGTACTTCTTGAAGAGGTCCTTGTTGTAGAACACCATCGTGTACTCGGCGTAGTTGGGCACGCCGTACCACTTGCCGGAGCCCATGACCCCGTTGGTGTCGTACTGGCTGGTGGTGCGCACACCCGCGCTGAGCTTCTTGTCCCAGCCGCGCTTGGTCGCCTCGGCGGTCAGATCGGTGAGCAGCCCCTGCTTGGAGAGCAGTCCGGCCGTCGCGTTGCCCTTGTTGTACTCCATGATGTCGGGCGCGTCGTTCGAGTTGAGGACCATCGGGGCCGTCTTCTGGATCTGCTCGAAGCCCTTCTCCTCGAACTTCACCTTGACGCCGGGATGCTTCGCCTCGAACTCCTTGATGGCCTCGTTCCAGGCCACGCCCATCGCGCTGTCCGGCCCCTCGTAGTGCCACAGTTTCAGCGTCTTGCCGTCCGAGGAACCGCTGTCCGAGCTGCCGCAGGACGCCAGCAGCAGGGAGCCCGCCAGGGCCACCGCCGCCGTCGCCGCCGCACGCCTTCGTGTCGTCAACATCCATTGCCTCCAGGGGAGTTGGATGGGTTTCGGGACCGTCACGCGGCGTTCGTCGAATCGTTTCGATGCGTGACGTCGAAGCGCTTCGACGGGGGAAGGTATGTGGGGGGCCCGGGTGCGTCAATGGGGTGCGTCGGAATTGGGGCCGAGGGATTGACGGCGGTTCGGCGGGTCGGACGCCGGTGGGATCGTGAGGGAGATCGCGAGCGCGCTTCCCGCCGCCGCGATCGGCACCCCGTACCCCGCCGTCGCCGAGAGGTGTTCGACCAGCCAGCCGCCGGTCGCCGAGCCACAGGCGATCCCGCCGAGCAGGCCCGTCACCGCGAGGGTCATGCCCTCGTTCAACCGGCCCTCGGGAGTGCGCCGCTGGACGAGGGCCATGCCGGTGACCATGGTCGGCGCGGTCGCGGCCCCGGCGAGCAGCAGCGCGCCCGCGAGGGCCGGGAGCGAGGCGGTCAGCCAGGCCGCGAGCAGGGGGAGGGTCATGAGGGCCGTCATGGCGGCGAGACACCACGGATGGCGCCGCTCGGCCGGACCGGTCGGCTTCCGCGCCCCGTACAGCAGCCCCGCCACGCACGACCCGGCCGCCTGGAGGGCGAGCACCGCGCCCGCCGCCGACCGATGCCCCTGTGCGTCCGCGAAGGCGATCGTGACGACCTCCATCGAACCGAAGACGGCGCCGGTGGCGAGGAAACAGAGGAGCAGGGTCGGCATTCCGGCCGCCAGGAGGGGGGACTTGGAGGGCGTACGGGGCTGGGGCGGCGGCTCCGTCGAACGCTGGGCGGCGAAGATCAGCACCCCGGTCATCATCAGCACGCCGGCCACCAGCGTGCCCGCCTCCGGGAAGAACGTCCCGCACAGGAAGGCCGCGCACACCGGGCCCAGCATGAAACACAGCTCGTCCGCGGCCTGTTCGAAGGAGTTCGCGGTGTGTGCGGCGGCCGGGTCGTCCCGCAGGAGGTGGGCCCAGCGGGCGCGTGACATGCCGCCCGTGTTGGGGGTGGTGGCCGTGGCGGCGTACGCGGCGAACAGGGTCCAGTCCGGCGCCCCGAAGCGCACGCACAGCAGCAGCGCGACGCTTCCCAGCAGGGCGAAGGCGGTGGCCGGCACCGCGATCCGGGCCTGACCGTGGCGGTCGACGAGCCGTGCGGTCCAGGGGGCGACCAGCGCGGTCGCCGCGAGGCCGGTCGCCGTCACGGCACCGGCGAGGGCGTACGAACCACGCGAGCCCGCGATCATGATCACCGCGCTGACGCTGAACATCCCCATGGGGAGCCGGGCGAGCAGGTTCCCGACGGTGAAGGCGCGGGCGCCGGGGATGGTGAAGAGGCGGTGGTACGGGGTTGTCCGTCGGTGCGGGGCCTTTTGACGGCGTGGAGCTTTCTGACGGCGTGGAGCCTTCTGGCGACGGGGGCGGAAGTCGGCGATCACCAGGCTGTCGCCGGTGGCGGTGAGCAGGGGCGGGAACGCGTGCTCGGAGGGCTGTTGCGGCATGGGCCAACCGTCGCCGGGTGGGGGGTGGACGGTCCAACACTTACTCCGTGGCCATTGACGCACCTGCGTTGTAAGTTCGCGTGATGCCTGCCCCTGCCGAACGTTCTCCCGGCTTCTCTTCCGGCCTCCCTCACCGCCATCTCGACCCCCGGCTCCTGCGCGGGTTCCTCGTTGTCGCCGAGGAGTTGCACTTCACGCGGGCCGCCACCCGGCTGTACGTCGCCCAACAGGCCCTCAGTCGTGACATCCGGCGACTGGAGCGCGAACTCGGGGCGGAGCTGTTCGTGCGCACGACCCGGCAGGTGACGCCGACCGCCGACGGTGAGCGGCTGGTGCCGTACGCGCGGCGGGTGCTGGAGGCGCAGGACGCGCTGCTGTCCGCGTTCGCGGGGGACGGCCCGGAGCGGCCGCTGCTCGTCGACGTCAACTCCCCGGGTCTCGTCTCCGGCCGCGTCCTGGACCGGGCCCGTGCGCTCGCGCCCGACTGCGAGCTGATGGCCCGCTTCGAGAGCGGGCTCACCGGCGCGGCGGGGGAGATCCTCGCGGGGCGCCTGGACGCGTCGTTCGGACGGTTCGCGGGCCTCGATCCGGCGGTCCGGGCACGGCTCGAACAGCAGCCCGTACGGTACGAGCCGATGGCCGTCGTACTGCCCGAGGACCATCACCTCGCCGGCCTGGACGCGGTGCCGCTCGACGCGCTCGCGGGCGAGACGGTGTACGCCGGGGCGGGGAACCCGCGGACGCGGGAGTGGACCGACTTGGCGCTTCACCTTTTCGAGGGGCGCGGTATCGCGCTGGCGCCACCCGCGCCGTTGGCCGTCGGAGCCGATGAGTTCCGACGGGTCATGGCCAAGAAGCGGAACCCTGTCCTCGCTGTGGTGGATTTTCCGGCCATGCCTGAAACCGTGCGGAAACCTCTTGTTGGACCCGTTCCGTTGTCACCCGTGTCTTTGGTGTGGCGAAAGGGGCTGGTGCACCCTGGGATCGATGCCCTTCGACGAGCCGCCGGCGAGCTGGCTGCCGAGGAGGGGTGGCTGCGGCGCCCTGCGGACGGTTGGATTCCGGCCAGCGATGAGCTGGTGATGGCGGGGCAGGATTGACACATAAGCACACGGGTCTTCCGCATGCGCTACATTCATCGTCCGGGTGCAGTGTGGTAAAGGGGGGCGCTCGGGACGGGTGGGGGCTCGTTCCGAACGACATATACGTAATGCCCGGAGTCGTGCGCGCACCCGAAACCTGTCCCTGGGGGGATGTACGTGCGCGTGGAGAAGTGGCGAAAAGACGCCCAACCTGATCACCGAGATGTCGATCAGGTGGACGGGCGTGGAACCGGGGAGTCGGCTGCGCCGACCGCGCCGACGGGATCCGGAGAGTCGGTGGTGTGGCCCGAGGCCGCCCGTGCGACGTCGACGTGGCCCCAGATCGTGGGGGCCGCCGCCGTGGGGCTCGCCGCGGAAGCGGAATCCGACACCGATGTCGAACGCGGTGTCGAAAGAGAGCCTGGAGCTGGCGGCGAAAGCCGACCGGGCGCCGATACGAGAACGGGCGCGGAACGTGGAGTGGGCGCAGAGGGTCCGTTCGGCGCGGGCCGGGTGCCGGGTGCGGGCCGTTCGTCCGATTCTGAGGGGTTGTCCGGTGCGGGCCGTTCGTCCGGTTCTGAAGGGCCGTCCGGTGCGGGCCGTGCGTCCGGTGTCGGTGGTCGGGCTGGGGTTGAGCGACGGTTCGATGGGGACCGTCGGGTGAGCGCGGACGACGACGCGGGCGCCGACCGCCCCGGCGCGGAGCGCCACGACGAGGCGAACCATGGAGAAGAGGCGGACCTGCGGGCCGGGGCGGTCGGCCGT